>JBAYUM010000021.1:0-17516 GCA_041675125.1 Candidatus Nanopelagicales bacterium | reverse complement strand
GCTCCCCATCGGCGGCGACCTCGTCACCAAGGATCAGACACTTGACTCCTTCGGTCACGTCAAGCTGTCGGGCATCGGCGACTGGCTTGCACAGCAGATCGAGACGCGAACCGGATACGAGGCCCGCACGACCGTGCTCGGCCACATCCAGCGCGGAGGCTCGCCAACGGCATTCGACCGAGTCCTGGCCACGCGGTTCGGCCTGAACGCGATTCAAGCGGTGAAGGAAGGCGCCTGGGGCACCATGGTCGCCCTGCAGGGCACGGATATCGTTCGCGTGCCACTGCAGGAGGCCACCGACGTGCTGAAGACCGTTCCCCATGAACGCTATGTCGAGGCCTCCGCCTTCTTCGGGTAATCCGCGATCAGGCGCACCTGCTGCCTGCAATACCCTTGCCACTATGACGGCCCCCACTTCACACGTACATTCGGCAGCAGTGCAATGGCCGGATTTGCCCGTGTATCAGCAGCCGCCATGGCCCGATGCCGCTGAATTGGCCGCCGCTGTCGCCGAGTTGCGCACCCTGCCACCGCTGGTCTTCGCCGGCGAGTGCGACCAGCTCCTGAACCGGTTGGCTGCTGCAGCACAGGGCAAGGCCTTCGTACTGATGGGCGGTGACTGTGCCGAGACCTTTGAGGCCAATACGGCCGACTCCATCCGGGCGCGGCTGCAGACCGTGCTGCAGATGGCCGTGGTGCTGACCTACGCCGCATCCATGCCGGTGGTCAAGATGGGCCGGATGGCCGGGCAGTACTTCAAGCCGCGCAGCAAGCCGACTGAGGTGCGCGAGGGCGTCGAGCTCACCTCGTACTTCGGTGACGCGGTGAACTCCATCGACTTCGATGCAGTCGATCGACGTCCGGATGCTCATCGTCTCGTGCGTGCGTACAACGCCTCGAGTGCGGCATTGAACCTGGTGCGGGCATTCACCCAGGGCGGCTACGCCGACCTTCGCCAGGTGCATTCCTGGAATCAGGACTTCGTGCGTGATTCGCAGGCCGGCGAGCGCTATGAGGCGATGGCCGCCGACATCGATCGCGCCCTGTCCTTCATGAGTGCCTGCGGGGTCGACCCCGACGAGTTCCAGCGTGTTGAGTTCTACGCAGCGCACGAGGCGCTCTCGATCGACTATGAACGCGCCCTCACGCGCATCGACTCACGCACGGGCCAGCCCTATGACGTGTCCGGCCACTTCCTGTGGATCGGTGAGCGAACCCGTCAGCTTGACGCTGCCCATGTGCAGTTCGCCGAGACCATTCGCAATCCGGTCGGGGTGAAGATCGGGCCGACCGCGACTCCCGAAGAGGTGCTCGAGATCGCTCGGCGGTTGAACCCTGACAGTCAACCCGGTCGACTCACCTTCATCACCCGCATGGGCGCGTCGAAGGTGCGCACCACGCTGCCCGCGATCGTGAAGCAGGTCGAGGAGAGCGGGATTCCGGTGGTGTGGATCTGCGATCCGATGCATGGCAACACTCGTGAGGCAGCATCCGGTCACAAGACGCGATCCTTCGACGATGTCATCGATGAGGTCAAGGGCTTCTTCGAGGTGCATCATGCTCTCGGCTCGCATCCCGGTGGCATCCACATCGAGCTCACGGGTGACGATGTCACCGAGTGCGTTGGTGGCACAGGCGGAGTGCTGGAGACCGATCTCGGAGATCGCTACGAGACTGCCTGCGATCCACGACTGAATCGCGAGCAGAGCCTCGAGCTCGCCTTTCTCGTCGCGGACATGCTGATCGAGAAGTAGCGCCGTACAGTCGCAGGCCTTCGCGCTGCTAGATCACGCTGATCGTGACCGTGCTGCCCTTGGGTATCTGCGTTCCGGCAGCGGGGTTCTGCGAGTAGACGCGATTGAGCGGTGTGGCCTGGCCGGACACCACCCTTGCCCTGAGGCCCACTTTCTTCAATGCCGCGATGGCGTCGTTCCGCCTCAGGTCGATGAGCTTGGGCACTATCACGGGGGGAGGACCGTCGGAGACCGTGAGATCCACGCCGGTACCGGAATTCACGGTGGTGCCCGCGCTTGGCTTGATGGACATGACGCGACCCTTGGCGACAGACTCTGAGTAGACCTTCGTCGCGTTGACGGTGAGGCCGAGAGCCTTCAGGGCCGCGGTTGCGCCGACGAGCTTGCGGCCGACGACACTTGGCACCGCAACTGGCTGCGGGCCCTTCGAGATCTGCAGGTCGACCACGGTGTTCCGCTTGACGCTTGCTCCTGCTGCCGGTTCGGTCGCTGCAACGGTGCCAGCTGGTGCGGAGTTGCTGAAGACCTGGGTCTGGGATCCCACCACCACGGGGAGGCTGCCGAGTGCCGCCGTGGCGGCCTCCACCGACTTCCCGCTGACATCGGGAATCGTGAATCGCTCCGGTCCCTTGGACACTGTGGCGTTGACGCTCGAACTCTCACGGATGTCTGCCCCGGGCTCGGGGTCGGTTGCGATGACGGTGCTGGTCGGCGCTGTCTCGCTGAACGCCTCGGTGCCGATCTCGAGTGTCAGGCCACTCGTGGCCAGGGTGGCTCGCGCAGCATCGACGCTCTGACCGATGATGTTCGGTGTCGGGATCTTGTGTCCGAGGGCGTTGCTCACCCAGAAGCCACCAAGCACGGCAAGCACAGTGGCCAGGACTGCTATGCCCACAATGATCATCCGACGCGACACCGAAGGACGCTGCCTCGGGTAGTCGCCATCGGCAGCAGAGGCATTTGCCACTGGCGGCTTCTGGCCTCCTGCGGCCAGGCGGGCGTTCGTGCTGGCGTCAACGATCAAGGTGGTTCGTGTGTCGCTGAACGGTCGTGGACTGGGCAGCACTGCGCGAACGCGACGCACATCGGCAAGGAAGTCCTGCGTGTGCTGATAGCGCTGCGAGGCAGTGCGCCGCGTCGCCGTCAGCACGAGCCCATCGACATCGGCGGGTATCCCGGGCCTGATCGACGACGGGGTGGGCACATCCTGGTTCACGTGCTGATACGCGACCGACAGCGGGCTCTCACCGGCATGAGGCACCTGCCCGGTGACCATCTCGTAGAGCAGGATGCCTGCGGCATAGATATCGGAGCGCTCATCGGCCTCGCCACGTTCGACCTGCTCTGGTGACAGATAGGCGACCGTGCCGATGAGCACGCCCTGCGTGGCACTCGAGTTCGAGGTTGCCACTGCGCGAGCCAGTCCGAAATCGGCAACCTTGACGCGACCGTCGTCGGAGACCAGGACGTTCTCCGGCTTGATATCGCGATGCACGAACCCTGCTGCGTGCGCTGCGGCCAGGCCCTCAAGGATCGGGTCGAGCATGACGAGCGCCTGCTCAGGAGTGAGCGGTCCGAATTCGCGCAGGATGTCGCGCAGGGTCCGTCCGGGCACGTATTCCATGGCCAGATAGACCAGGCCGTCAGCCGCACCTTGGTCGAAGACGCCTACGACATGGGGATGTGAGAGGCGTGCCGCTGCGCGCGCCTCACGTTGAAATCGTGCGACGAAGTCCGGATCGTCTGCGAGGTGCCGATGCATGACCTTCAGGGCCACGACTCGATCGAGCCGCACGTCGAGGGCTTCGTACACCGTGGCCATGCCACCGCGCGCCAGCCGGGCCTGCACCAAATATCGCCCATCGACCATTTGGCCGACGAGGGCATCGGGTTGCAGATCCATTTGCGCCAGTCTAGGTCGATTGTCCTGCGGCTTCCGGCTGCCACACGCTGCCGAACTCGGCCTTCAGGAGTTGATGAGCAAGGGGAATTCGGCCGTGCGCTCCGGTGATCTCAAGGACGCACCCTCCTGGCGCCAGCTCGTTGACCCAGGCGGCCAGCAGTGCATCTGCCTGATCGCGGAACTGCGGACCGTCATGCAGACCAGGCTCAGCGACCCAGGGGATGTCCGGGCGGCACCACAGGAGTGCGTCATAGTCACGCGCGAACACCGCTGCATCGTCATGCAGTGAGTCATCGTCGAAGTACATCTGCGAGTACACAGCGGTCATCAGCGTGGCCGGATCGCAGATCACGTGCGCATGCGGATGCTGGTTGGCCGCGTGCTCCTCGCGCAGTCGCTGGGCAAGCAGGATTGATCGCTGCTCCTCGCGCAGGGGCGTGCGCCCGTGCTCTTCGACAAAGGCACGCAGGGCTTCGGTCACCACAATGCCGTGCACGGCTGCCGCGAGGGCTTGGGCCAGCGTCGACTTGCCGGTTGATTCGCCACCGATGCAGGCGATGCGCAATTGACGAGGCACTGTGCGAGAGTAACGGGCATGTCGCGTCTGGCCTATGTGGGCGTACTCGCTTTCGTCGTGGCCGGCAGTGCTTGGCTTGAGATTGCCCTGCGCACTCGCGTGCTGCGCAGGATGCTGCGGCTCGCCGTGGCCTTGATCCCGGGCATCGTCATCTTCGTTGCGTGGGATGCATACGCAATCGCCCGGGGGCACTGGTTCTTTGATGTCGATCGGGTGCTGGGCTGGCAGGTTGTTGCGGGCGTACCGATCGACGAAGTGCTGTTCTTCGTCATCGTGCCCTTCGCTGCGATTCTCACGCTCGAAGCCGTGCGTGCAGTGCGTGGCTGGAGAGTCGGGGATGAGGGTGACGCATGACCTATACCCAGCTCGGCATCCTGGCTGTCGTCTGTGCCTTGCTGATCGATCTGTTCGGCATGCGAACCCGACTTGTCACGCGCAAGGTCTTCTGGGTCGCATACGCGATCATCTTCTTCTTCCAGCTCGTGACCAATGGCCTGCTCACGGGTTTTGGGATCGTGCGGTACTCAGGTGAGGCGATCATCGGCTCGTCCACGTCCGCGGATCTGCCTCCACCGTTCATCGGCGATGGACGTCTGGGCTATGCACCGGTCGAGGACCTGATGTTCGGATTCGCCTTGGTGCTGTTGACATTGACCATGTGGGTGTGGCTGGGCCGCAGGGGAGTGCAGCGCGAGCCCGGGTCCGGACCACCTGTCTGGCGCAAGGTCAACTAGGGCAGGCGCGTGAGTCCGGGACCGAAGTCGCGCCGAGCCCGTCGGGCACTTCGCCAGGCGGGACCGGCAACGCGCAGTCGCCGACTCAGTGGGACGGTTGCTCGCCTCTCGAAGACGTCGTAGTCGAGTCTTTCAACCTCATCGACGATGCCGCAGTACAGCACGCGAGCCGCCTCGATGCACGGCTGCACGGCTGGGTGCAGCATGGTGATGCCGATGCGTGAACGTTCCTCGAGTTCGCGTACGCGAGCGATCTGGAAGGCCAGTGCTGCCTTGATGGCAGGAGTCGCAATCCGCCGGTTGAGGTCAGTGGGAGTGACCCCGAAGTCTGCCAGCTCGTCGAGGGGCAGGTAGATGCGACCTCGATCGAGATCCTCACCGACATCACGAATGAAATTGGCCAGTTGGAAGGCGACTCCCAGATCCTCGGCGAATTGATAGGCGAGGGGATCGCTCGGCTCGAGGATGGGAACGACCTGAAGGCCGATGACAGCAGCTGATCCGTAGACGTAGGTGTAGAGGTCGCTGTAGCTGGCGTACTCGCTGACAGTGAGGTCCATCGTCATCGACGTGAAGAAGGCCTCGAAGTTGGATCGCGCGATCCGCCAGCGAATCGCGGTGTCGACGACGGCCTGGCAGATCGGGTCAGTCGAGGATCCGCGATCCAGATCTGCGAAGAATGCCGATGCCCACTGCTCGAGCCTGGCGCGACGCTCATGATCGGTCATTGGCGATCCAAGATCGTCGACGATCTCATCTGCGTACCGGGCCAGGCCGTACAGCGCATGGACGAAGGGACGTTTCGCAGCGGGCAGCAGCAGCGTCGACAGGTAGTAGGTCTTGCCGTACCGCTTGTTGAGCTGCCTGCAGCGCTCATATGACGCCCGCAACTGCGGATCCTGGATCCCGGCGGCTTTGAGCTCGCGATTGCTCACTCAGGCTTCCTTGAGCCTGCCCCAAGAATCAGGTGTCGCTCCCTGGGGCTCGCGAGACTGATGATGAGCACGATGGCAAGTGCGATCAGGAATGTGATGAGATCGGTGATGTCCCAGACGTTGTCGGAGGCTGTACTGGATTCGATCATGCCGTGCACGATGAGGATGATCGTGATGATCACTGCCGTGCGTCGCTCGCGGATGCTGAGCCCTGCTGCGGCGAACAACGGCAGTGCCCACAGCAGGTACCAGGGGTGGACAACCGGGCCGAGCACGACGATGGCACCGAAGGCCAGCGCAGCACCGCGCAGTGGGCTTCGTCGATCGCCGGTGAAGATCAGCCAGGCGATGAGCACGAGAGCCAGCAGCGTGCCGATCGTGTGCACGACCGAGATCACGCCATAGGCGTCAGGCGTCAGGCCGACAGCCGTGGTGATGCCACCGGTGATCTGGCCGACGACAGTCGTGGGCGAGAGCCAGGTGAGCACACTTCCCGGAGTCGCGAATGCCGCTTTGAGCACGCCATAGCCGGCATCTGCGACGAGAAATGCGCAGACGATCACGACGCCCGCCGCCAGCCCGGTGATGAGCCAGGCTCGGATCCTCTTCATCCAGCTGGCTCCAGTGCCTGCATACTGCAGGCCGATGAAGGGAAGGGCAAGCAGGCCGATGGGCTTGATCGACGCAGCAAGCCCGATCAGTGCCGCACTCCACAGGCATTGCTGACAGGTTCCCAGCCAGAGCGCAAGGACGATGAGCCCGACCATGAGGGCATCGTTGTGGGCCCCCGACACGAAATGCATGATCACGAGCGGATTCAGCACGCCGATCCACATCGCCGTCGATTCATCAGCGCCATAGGCCCGGGCGAGCTTTGGCACGAAGACCGCCATCAGGGCCACGCCGGCCAGGCTGATCAGGCGCAGCATGATCCCGGCGAGATAGGCGTTGGGGTGCGCGATCGAGGAGACGGCTCGCTCGATGAGCAGGAAGGTCGGACCATAGGGGGTCGGCGACTCAGTCCACATCGGATCGGCGCCGATGTCGAACCAGCCGGGCAGGCTGCCGACACCCGTTGTAGTCGGATCTGCTCCGGTCTCGAAGAGTCGACCCTGTGCGTAGTAGGAGTAGACATCCCGGCTGAACAGGGGTGGGGCCAGCGCCAGCGGCACGATCCACATGCCCAGCACCCAGCGCAACTGCCGAACTGGCCAGGCCCCTTCGTGGATGAGGTCGGTTCCGATCAGCAGCCAGGCCTGCAGCAGCACTGCAAGCCCGATGAGGACCAGGCTTCGCGCGATGAGTGTTCCCGAGGTGGAGCCGCGCAGCGAGTCGACGATCGGATTGGTCAGCAGCTCAGTGGTACCGGGAAGCCAGCCGACGCCAAGGGCACCGACGGCGATGCACGTGGTTCCGATGAATCCCGGCAGTCCGTGCCTCAGCAGCAGATGCGAGGTCGGCAGCGATAGGGGAGGTGCGACCTGTGTCATGGCCGGCGCTTCGTGGACGATGGCCCGGTGATGCGTTCGGCTGCGAGTCGGCCCGACACGAGCACCATCGGAACCCCGACCCCTGGTCTGGTGCCCGACCCGGTGAAGACCACGTTCTGGCCCCACAGGTTTCCGGGACGAAAGGGACCGGTCTGCATGAAGGTGTGCGAGGAGGCGAAGGGAGCCCCACGCTCCATGCCGCGCTGCTGCCAATCGAGGGGTGTCGTGATGCTCTCGACCTCGATGCTCGCGGTGAAATCCCGATAGCCGCGCTCCTCGAGCACCCGGCACACCTCATCGCGATAGCGCGGACCTTCGACGTTCCAGTCGATGTCGGCGTCAAGGTTGGGTGTGGGGAAGAGCACGTAGTAGATCTCCTTGCCGGCTGGTGCGAGCGAGGAGTCGGAGAACGTGGGATTGGTGACGAGCATGCTCGGATCCGACATGAGTTTGCGATCACGAATGATGTCGTCGAACACCCCACGCCACTTCCTGCCGAAGTGGATGTTGTGGTGAGCGATCGATTCGTAGTGCGCCGAGGAGCCGGCGAGGAACAGGTAGCACGAAGGCGAGTACTTGAGTCGTCGAATCGACCAAGGCTCCAGGCCGAGAAGTTCCTTGTATGCAATGGGAACATCGAGATTGAGCACGACGACATCTGCTGCGATGCGCTCTCCGTCGCTCGTGATCACTCCGGTGGCCTTATCGCCAGTGCGCTCGACCATGGCGACCTCGACTCCATAGCGAAAGGTCACGCCGTGGGCAGCGGCAGCCTGGGCCATTGCCCTGGGAACTGCGTGCATCCCGCCACGGGGGACGAACACCCCGGCGACCGAATCCATGTAGGCGATGACGGCATAGATGGCCAGCGCGTCATAGGGCGAGAGTCCGGCATACATGGACTGGAAGGAGAACACGCGCTGCGTGCGTGGGTCCTTGAGGTACTCCCCGACCTTCGGCGCCAGCCGACGGAAGCCACCGATGGCGGCCAGACGGGCCAGGTTGGGCGTGAGCAGGTCCAGGGGCGAGTCGATATTGCGATCGATGAAATCGCTCATCTCGTACTGGTACAGCTGTGAGACGAAGTCGACGTAGCGTCGGTAGCCAGCGGCCTCGTCCGGGCCGATGACGGCGCGAATCTCATCTGTCATCGCATCGACATCTGCGTGCACGTCGAGCACGGAGCCGTCGGGGTAGAAGGATCGGTACAGCGGCTTGACCGGATCGAGGGTGAGCCAGTCACCCATGGACTCGCCCAGGGCGTTGAAGCAGTCGGCAATGAGATCGGGCATGGTCAGGACCGTTGGGCCGGTATCGAATTCGAAGCTTCCATCATCGGTCGCAATGCTGAGCCGACCAGCGCGGCCGCCGGGAATCGCCTCGCGTTCCAGCACTGTCACGGTGCGTCCGGCAGCAGCGAGGTGCATTGCCGCACTCAGGCCGCCGAGCCCAGCACCGACGATGACCACATTCTCACTCGGACCCGGGACGGTCCTGGCGGAAGCGTTCGGGCTAGGCCTCATTACTTGGCCCGTCGGGTTACGGCGTCGACGAGTTCGGCAAGAGCTGCTCGGCCCTCTGCCGAGATCGGTGCGGCATCAAGTGCCGACATCGCCGCGGCAGTCTGGGTCTGGATCAGCTCCTCGGTGGCGGTCAGGGCCTCAGTGCTCATCAGGATCTCTCGGATCTCGTCGACCTCGGCGGACGAGAGCGCCGAATTGCCGAGCTGCCTGCTCAGCAATTCCCGCTGCGCGCCGGTTGCGCGTTCGAACGCGAGCGCCACCAGCACCGTGCGCTTGCCCTCCCGCAGGTCATCGCCGGCTGGCTTGCCGGTCTGGGCAGGGTCACCGAATACGCCAAGCAGGTCGTCGCGCAGCTGGAAGGCCTCGCCCAGGGCAAGCCCGAAATCGGTGTATGCGCTCACGACAGCGTCACTGGCCCCTGCCAGGGCCGCGCCGAGGTGGAGCGGACGCTCAATCGTGTACTTGGCCGACTTGTAGCGCACGACGGTGCGAGCCCGATCGATCGAGGTGTTCGAGCGAGCCTGCTCGAGCAGGTCGAGGTACTGGCCGGCCATCAGCTCGGTTCGCATGACGTCGAACACGGTCTTCGCACGTGACAGCGAAGCCGGGGGCAGGGCCGTCATGAGGAACATCTGATCGGCCCATGACAGACACAGGTCGCCCAGCAGGATCGCCGAACCGATGCCGAACATGACCCCGGTTCCGACCCAGTGCTCATCGTGATGGAGTGATTCGAAGCGGCGATGCACGGCGGGCAGCCCCCGGCGAGTGTCGGACCCGTCCATCACATCGTCGTGGATGAGTGCGCAGGCCTGCAGGAATTCCAGGGATGACGAGGCCTCGAGCACTGCTGCGTGATGGGCCAGGAGGTCTTCACGCGAGGCTGCAGCGCGCCATCCCCAGTAGCAGAAGGCCGGCCTGAAGCGCTTGCCACCGCTCATCATCGCCGACAAGGCATCGGTCAGCGGGACAAGGTCGGGACTGATGCCCGCCAGCACTGCCGACTCCTGGGCGATGACCGTGTCGACTGCGGCCTGCACACCCGCGCGCAGCGCGTCGGCATCGAACGGCAGCAGTGGGGACATGGTCATGAAGCCTGAGCCTAAACGCTGACAGATGGGCCCACCCTTAGGCTTGCCCCCATGACCCACACGCCCTCCGGTGCCAGCCTGGCCGAAGTCCTCCGCGCGGGTGGGCGGTCATTCTCCTTCGAGCTGTTTCCTCCCAAGACCGACGAGGGGGAGCGCGCCCTCTGGAAGACCGTGCGCGACCTCGAGCTGCTCCATCCCACCTTCGTCTCGGTCACCTACGGGGCTGGGGGCTCCACACGCGACCGGACCGTGCGCATCACTGCCGAGATCGCGGAGCAGACCTCGATGGTGCCCGTGGGCCATCTGACCTGCGTCGGGGCCAGCCGCACTGAGCTTGAGGGCGTCATTCGTGAATACGCCGAGGCCGGAGTCTCCACGATCCTGGCCCTGCGGGGAGATCCACCGGGCGGTCCGACAGCCGAGTGGACCCCGCATCCTGACGGACTCCAGCACGCTGATGAGCTCGTCGCCCTCATCAAGTCGATGGGTGACTTCACCGTGGGGGTTGCCGCCTTCCCTGATGGACATCCGTCGTCGCCTGATCTCGATGCGGATGCCCGGGTACTGGCTGCCAAGCAGCGCGCGGGTGCAGATTTCGCCATCACGCAGTTCTTCTTCCGGTCGCGGGACTACGCCGATCTCATCAGCCGGGCAACCGCCCAAGGCGTGACGATGCCGATCATCCCGGGGCTCATGCCGGTCACGAACGTCGCGCAGATCGCCCGGTTCGCCGAACTCTCCGGGGCGGCGTTCCCGCCCGAGCTCGCTGCTCGCTTCGAGGTCGTCAAGGACGACGAGATTGCGGTATGCGACCTTGGGGTCGAGGTCGCCGTCGAGCTGTCGAACGAGCTGCTCGAGATGGGCGCGCCAGGGCTGCACTTCTACACCCTGAATCGCTCGACCTCGACAGCTCAGGTGTACGAAGCACTGGGTCTGGGCTCTCGGTAGTTGCCATGACGCTGGATTCGCTTGCTGCAGCGCTGCTTGTCGGGGCCGCAATCGTTCTGATCTCGATCCTGGGCGTGCGCTTTGCCGGCCGCCTCGGCGTCCCCGGACTCCTGCTGTACCTGGGGCTGGGACTGGCACTGGGCACGACCTTCGAGGCCCTCAACTTCCAGGATGCCGAGCTGGCTGCGGTGCTGGGCTACGTCGCATTGATTCTCATCCTCGCCCAGGGCGGACTCACGACCCGAATGACGGAGTTGCGCCCTGTGCTGTGGCCGGCCATCACGCTGGCGTCGGTAGGCGTGCTGGTGAGCATCGCTGTGGTCTCGGTTCCGCTGATCTTCCTTGCGGGCATGAGCAGTCACAATGCACTGCTGCTCGCATCCGTGCTTGCAGCCACCGATGCGGCCGCCGTGTTCTCGGTTCTGCGCAAGCTCAAGCTCTCGCCGCGCCTGCGAACCATTCTCGAGGCAGAGGCGGGATTCAACGACGCGCCGGTGGTGGTGCTCGTCAGCGTGGTGGCCAGCGGGGCCTTCGGCGATGAGCCCTGGTGGCTCATCGCCATCCGCATCCTGGTCGAGCTGGTGGGTGGAGCGCTGGTCGGCATCGCAGGCGGCTACCTGTCGCGATGGCTCCTGCCACGCCTGGCCCTGCCAGCCGTCGGCCTGTACCCCATTGCGGCGATGGCACTGCTGATCGGCATCTTCGCCAGCGCCTCGGTGCTGCAGGTGTCCGGCTTCATGGCCGTGTACGTCGGCGCAGTGCTCATGGGCTCGGCACTGCACATTCCGCACCGTCGTTCCATTATCGGCTTCGCTGACGGATTGGCCTGGATCTCCGAGATCGGCCTGTTCGTCATGCTGGGACTGCTCGCCGATGTGCATCGACTCCCAGCAGTCATCGGGATCGCCGCAGTGGCGGGACTCGCGCTCGTGCTGGTGGCCAGACCGCTGGCGGCCTTCGTCTCGCTCACGCCGTTTCGCTGGGGGCTGCGCGAACGCATCTTCGTCGGCTTCGCAGGATTGAGAGGCGCCGTGCCGATCGTCTTCGCGGCAATCCCACTCGGCCTTGGCCTGGCAGGCGCGACCGAGGTGTTCGATGCCACCCTGATCGTGGTGCTCGTGCTGCTGATCGTGCAGACGCCATTCCTGCCTGCGGTTGCGCGTCGGCTGGGGCTGACGCTCTCGGCGGAGGCGTCAGAATTCAACATCGAGAGTGCACCGCTGGATCAGATGAACGCGGTCATGCTGGCCCTTGACGTGCCCAAGGGATCGGGACTGGTCGGCGTGTACATCAGCGAACTCGGCCTGCCGCGCGGAGCAGTCGTGTCATTGATCATTCGTGACAACGAGCCGTTGACCATTGACACCCATTCACGCTTTCGCGCGCTCGACAGTTTCCTGGTCGTCTGCCCAGGCGAGGTGCGCATCGCAGCCGAGGAACGGCTGCGACTGGTCGCCAAGGATGGCCAGTTGGCCACCTGGATCGAGGATCGACTGCCGCCGGAGCGCCAGCCGATCGCCAAGCCGTCCTGGCCTCGGCAGGCGATGACCTGGGTCAGCGAGGTCGTCGAGCGCGCCCGATGAGCTCTGCCACGAGTTCGGCACCCATGCCGACCAAGGGCAGTCCGCCTCCAGGGTGCGAGGATCCCCCGACGAGGTACAGCCCCGGAATGCTCGACTGATTCCTGGGTCGCTTGAAGGTTGACAGGGATCCGTGGCTTGCCGTCCCGTAGATCGCGCCGCCAGGAGCCGCGACCGCCTGCTCCTGGTCAGCCGGAGTCGAGATCTCCTGCCAGAGGATGCGGTCACGAATGTCAGTGCCGCGAGCCGCGAGCCGATCAAGGACGTGAGTTGCGTAGGCAGCCGCCAGGCCCGGGGCGTTCCAGTTCAAGGTGCCCCGCGCAGGCGTGTCGCTGTGACGGGGAGCATTGACCAGGATGAACCAGGATTCGTGCTCACTGTCCGGACGCATCTGCGGATCATCGGGCACGCACGCGTAGATCGCTGGATCGTCGGGCGCATGTGCCTGCTTGCCGAAGACTGCGTCGAACTCCGCGTCGTAGTCCGGTGGGAACCAGATGTTGTGGTGCTGGATGCCAGGCGTGCGCCCACGAACGGCCAGCAGCATGACAAAGCCAGCCAATGAGGGCGTGCTGCGTGCAATTGTGCGCGCCACTGATCGCGACTGCGGAACAGCGGGAATCAGTGAGGTGTAGAGCGCCGAGGCATCGGCGTCGGACACGATGATGTCGGCATCGACGAACTCGCCTGTTGCCAGCTCGACTCCCGAGACGGCGCCATCGCGAAGTGCGATGGAAGCGACAGGCGACTTCAGTCGGATGTCGACACCCCGCTCACGGGCGCGTCCAGCGAGCGCCTCGGCGAGGGTTCCGACGCCGCCGCCGATGTGCCAGGTGCCGAAGGTCTGCTCCACGAAGGGAACTGTCGCCAGGGCGGCGGGTGCATGGCGCGGATCGCTTCCGGTGTACGTGGCGTACCGGTCGAGCAGGGTGATGAGCCGAGCATCGGAGAAGGTCGCCTTGCCCAGGCGCCGCAATGAAGTGAACGGCGCAATGGTGCGCACGGCACTGGCGCTACGAGTCAGCCTGACAGCGCTGCGCCAGCCTTCCATCGGTGACTGCAGGACAGGACCTCGAGTGAGCTGCCACATGTCACTTGCCCGCTTCATCAACGTCAGCCACTCGGCCTGTGCATTGCCGCCCAGTGCATCGCCCAGGGCGGCGGCAGCACGACCTACGCCTACACCCGGAAGTACCGCGCGAGTGCCATCTGCGAAGCGGTAGGCGAACCCTGGCTCGACCTCCTGCAGGTCAACGGCATCCTCGAGCGCGCCACCGGTCTTGAGGAACAGGTCGCGGTAGACCGCGGGAAGGGTGAAGAGCGAGGGCCCGGTGTCGAAGGCGAAGCCGTCTCGACGATAGGTGTGCAGTTTCCCGCCGACACGATCGGCTTGCTCGACGATCACGACCTCGTGGCCTTTGACGCCCAGTCGTGCTGCAACGGCGAGCCCACCGACGCCAGCACCTATCACCACAATGCGACTCATGGAAGCGAGCGGCCCTTCCACTGATTCGCCCCGCGCCGATGGCGCGACCAGGAGATGACGGAAAGTGCGACGAACATCGAGATCGATCCGGGGTGGGCAGCGCTGTCCGGCCAAACGCGGGAGCCTGTGCGTCGCGCCACCAGCACCCGACTCGTGACCCCGGCTGCATACCCGGCCAGTCCGATGGCCCGCGTGCGGCGGCTTCTCGCCGTCACTGCCGCGAGCGCCGGAACGAGATAGGTGGTCAGGAGAAAGGCGTTGGCAGCGATGGATCCTGCTGGAGTGCCGAATGCACTCCACAGTGATTTCGCATAGCCGTCGACGACCTGGTCGGTCGACTCGTACATGCGGCAGGTTGCGATGGCCGAGCCGTCCATGGTGCATGCGCGAAGGCCAGCCACCTTGAAGGCACGCATCAATGCGATGTCCTCGAGCACGTCATCTGCAACGACTGCATGCCCGGCGATCTTGCGGTAGGCCACGGCATCGACCACGAGCAGTTGGCCGTTCGCTGCGCTCAGCGATGGCCGAGTTGATGTCTCCGCAACTCCCAAGGGCAGGAATGCGCACCAGGACCAGCTCACCAGTGGCTGGACGAGACGCTCGAGCCATCCTTCGGCAACCTGGTGCGGATACGGGGAGACCATCGCGAAGCCCCGAGCCCGCAGTTCACCGACGCATGCCCTGATGGCGTCATGCGCGAGCTCGACATCGGCATCCATGAAGACCAGCACCGAGCCCGTTGCCTGGTCTGCAAGTCGCTGGCAGGCCCAGGCCTTGCCGAGCCATCCGGGTGGCGGGTTGTCGATGCCGCGAATGACACGCACCCGCTGATCAGCGATTGCCTCGACCAGCGCTGCGGTGTCATCGGTCGAATTGTCATCGAGCACGAGGATCTCGAGATCGGGAACGCCGGCCTGGACGAGAACGCTTGCCACGGCTGCTGCAATGCTCGCGGCCTCATTCCGCGCAGGGATCAGGACACTGACGCGTTCGCCCAATGGTGGGCACACCACATTGGGTCGCCGCAGTTGCGTGAGATTGAAGGCCGTGTGCGCGGTGATGACGCCTGCGGTCACTGCGCCGACAGTCGTGATCCTTCGCATCACCATTGCGGCTGGCTCCAGCTGCGCCACCACCACGGAATGATGATCGCGCCCATGACAAGGCCGCCCCACAGTGCTACCCCTGGACGGCCGAAGAAGACCAGTGCTGCAAGGACATTCGAGAGGTACACCCAGCTCAGCATGACTGCCGGCACCCCGTCCTTTGCCACTCGTCGGGGAAGGCGGTCCAGCAGCCAGACCAATGCGAAGGCGGTGAGCAGCCAGCCCAGGAAGTTCTGCAGCGGAATGCCCTCGATGCCGGGCAGGTGCCAACCGATGCTCGTCCAGGTCCAGTAATGCTCGCCGACCATCTGCGGATCCAGGAAGAGATCCCAACCGGCGAAGAGCACCCCGCCGATCAGGGTCGTGGTCAGTGGATCCACGGCCAGTCGCTGGGCTGCGAGCAGGCAGGGGTAGGCCATCGCCGCCCAGGCCAGCGGGATCAGCAGGGGAACACCGAGCAGATGGGGTCCGAGCGCACTGCTGTAGGAGTAGTCGCCGAAGGGGAATTGGGCATTCACGCCCAGTACCTCGACGGCGTAGCTCAACCCAAGGGTGATGCCGAGGTACTGCAAGGTCCACTTGGTGCGCCGGGACAGTCGCGCATGACTCACAGTGGCACCGAAGAATGCGATCACCGAGACGATCGTTGCCGCTGTTCGTGGAGTGCCGTTCAGCAGCACCCAGGCGATCTGGGCAGCGATGCCAAGGCCGAGCAGGGACCAGGGGATGAATGGCACCCACGGCGGAAGATTGCCGCCTCGATCAGCATGTGGTCCGCTGTAGATCCGCACGCTCATGCGGTGGAGTCTATTGCGAGCACATTGTGCAACCGTTGACTAAACCGAGTCAGCACCGCGGGTGATATCCGCCCAGGCGTCCCATTCATCGAGTCGCGTCCGGTACGCACTGGTGGCGAACGTGAGCGCAGGGCTCGACAGCAGCAGTCGCAGTGGCGGCTGCTCCGCGTCGACAACCGCGAACAGCGCCGCAGTGGTCGCCTCGGCCGGCGGGGTCTCGCGTCGGGCGGCGGCCCGCGCTGTCCGCTTGGTCTCGTAGTGCGGAAGCCCTGCTGAATGCACGGCCGAGTTGTTGCCCCATTCCGTCGCGAATCCCGAGGGCTCGATGATCGTGACCTTGATGCCGAACTCGGCGACCTCCTGCGACAGAGCCTCGCTCATGCCTTCGAGCGCCCACTTCGAGGAGTTGTAGGCCCCGATCATCGGGAAGGCAGCGACGCCGCCGACACTGGAGATCTGGACGATATGGCCCGTGCCCTGTGCCCGCATGATGGGAATCGCAGCCTGGGTGATCCACAGTGCGCCGAAGAAATTCGTCTCCATCTGATTGCGGATGTCCTGCTCGGTGAGTTCCTCGATGAAGCCGAAGTGCCCATACCCGGCGTTGTTGACGACGACGTCAAGGCGCTCGAAGTACTCATGTGCCTGCTGCACCGCCGCGAAGTCAGCGTCCCGATCGGTCACGTCGAGCTGCAGCGGAAGGAATGCGTCTCCATACTGCCCAGCGATGTCATCGAGTACCGACAGGTCGCGGGCAGTTCCCGCAACGCGGTCACCTCGTTGCAGTGCGGCAAGCGTCCATGTGCGGCCGAAGCCTCGTGAGGCTCCCGTGATGAACCAGACCTTGCTCATGCATGTTCCTTCTGTAGGGTGAAAGGACCTTATCGACCTCGGAGCGAGCCATGGCCACGATTGAACTGACCGAAAAGAACTTCGAGGAGAAGGCGATCGGCGCTGGCATTGCCGTGGTTGATTTCTGGGCCGAGTGGTGCGGGCCCTGCCGCAACTTCGCTCCCGTGTTCGAGGCGGCGTCGAACACGCATACCGATATCACCTTCGGCAAGGTCGACACCGAGGCCGAGCGCGAACTCGCATCGAATGCGCAGATCACGAGCATTCCGACATTGATGGTGTTCCGCGACGGCATCCTGATCTATCGCGAGGTAGGCGCCCTGCCTGCTCCGGCTCTCGAGGATCTCATCTCAGCGGTGCGTGCCCTCGATATGGATGAGGTTCGCGAGCAGGTGGCGAACCAGGCTGAGGGCGGAGGCGTCGAACTGCTCGCGGTCAGCACTTTCGTTGAGCGGGTCATGCAGACAGGCGCAGTCGTGCTCGATGTGCGAACCCCGTCCGAGTTCGCTGCAGGCCATGCGGCCGGCGCGATCCTGCTGGACGTGCAGGATCCGGCCTTCGGCATCAACGCTGCATCGCTTGATCCGTCGGCGACCTATGCCATCTACTGCAAGGCCGGGCGGCGGGCGCAAGTCGCTGCCGAGCAGATGGAACTCGCGGGCTTCCCTCGCCTGATCGTGCTGGCCGAGGGCGGGTTCGACGACCTGGTGCGCATCGGCGTGCCGACCGAGTAATCG
>JBAYUM010000020.1:0-18079 GCA_041675125.1 Candidatus Nanopelagicales bacterium | reverse complement strand
CTGATGCCCCTCGCGAAGCCCGCGAGCAGCAGGAGCCGCGTGAAGGTCGTGCCCCCCGCGAGAACAACGCACCCCGTGAGGATCGCGCTCCGCGCGAGGATCGCCAGCGTCGTCCCCGTGAAGACCGCGGCCCGCGCGAGGATCGTGCTCCGCGTGAGCCCCGTGAAGAGCGTGCCCCCCGCGAGAACAACGCGCCGCGCGACGACAACGGCGGCGACCGCGACTTCGGTGATCGCAGCCGACGACGTGGACGTGAGCGCTTCCGCGAGCGCCCGCGCGGCGGCAACCAGAACCGCAATAACGGTGGCTACAGCGAAGCCGATATCGAGATCAATGAGGACGATGTCCTGGTCCCCGTGGCCGGCATCCTCGACGTGCTCGAGAACTATGCCTTCCTGCGCACCGGCGGCTACCTGCCCGGTCCCAATGATCTCTATGTCTCCCTCTCCATGGTGCGCAAGCACGGACTGCGCAAGGGTGATGCCATCACTGGCGCGACCAAGCAGCCACGCGACGGAGAGCGCCGGGAGAAGTTCAACCCGCTGGTGCGGATCGACACGGTCAACGGCGGTGACCTCGATTCGCTTCGCAATCGCCCTGAGTTCTCCAAGCTCACCCCGCTGTATCCGCAGGAGCGTCTGCGCCTTGAGACCGATGCCTCGAACATGACCGCACGCGTCATCGACCTGGTTGCGCCGATCGGCAAGGGTCAGCGCGGTCTGATCGTCTCGCCGCCGAAGGCTGGCAAGACGATGGTGCTGCAGTCGATCGCGAACTCGATCACTGAGAACAACCCCGAAGTGCACCTCATGGTCGTGCTCGTTGACGAGCGTCCCGAGGAAGTCACCGACATGCAGCGTTCGATCAAGGGCGAGGTCATTGCCTCGACCTTTGACCGACCTGCTGAGGATCACACGATCATTGCTGAACTCGCGATCGAACGAGCCAAGCGCCTGGTCGAGCTCGGGCATGACGTGGTCGTGCTGCTCGACTCGATGACCCGCCTTGGCCGTGCCTACAACCTGTCGGCACCAGCCTCCGGCCGAATCCTGTCCGGTGGCGTCGACTCCACTGCGCTGTACCCGCCGAAGAAGTTCTTCGGTGCGGCTCGCAATGTCGAGAATGGCGGCTCGCTCACCATCCTGGCGACTGCTCTCGTCGAGACGGGATCCCGTATGGACGAGGTGATCTTCGAGGAGTTCAAGGGTACGGGCAACATGGAGCTCAAGCTCGATCGCCGCCTCGCCGACAAGCGCGTCTTCCCGGCCGTCGACGTTGATGCGTCAGGCACCCGCAAGGAAGAACTCCTGATGGCTCCTGATGAGCTCAAGGTGGTCTGGAAGCTGCGCAGGGTGCTGCACGCCCTCGACCAGCAGCAGTCGATCGAACTCCTGCTCTCGAAGCTTCGTGAGAACAAGACCAATTACGAGTTCATGATGCAGATCCAGAAGACCACCCCAGGTTCGGGTGGGCTTGCCGGCGACGACGACTAAAGCACGTCCTGCACTGGCTCCGTCGGTCTGCATTTCCGGATCTGCGGGGCCAGTGGCATAATTTGAACCGACCCGGTTCACGGCCCCACCACCGTGGGTTGCCGACCCGGGCATTACCAAGGAGTAGTTCCGTGAAGGCTGACATCCATCCTGAGTACGTCGAAACGACGGTCACGTGCACCTGTGGCGAGACTTTCGTGACTCGCAGCACCGCAAAGAGCGGCCAGATCCATGCAGATGTGTGCTCGCAGTGCCATCCGTTCTACACCGGCAAGCAGAAGATTC
The DNA here is from genome assembly GCA_041675125.1 of Candidatus Nanopelagicales bacterium. GTDB lineage: Bacteria > Actinomycetota > Actinomycetes > S36-B12 > S36-B12 > UBA11398. Next base: position 16,301 of record JBAYUM010000020.1, on the reverse strand, counting down.
TCGACACCGGCGGTCGCGTTGCCCGCTTCGAGAAGCGTTTTGGCAAGAAGGACGACAGCAACTAGTTCTTGACCCCGGGCGCCGGCCTGGTGTCGGCCGCGTGTCTCCCCCGTCGCGCGGTCGGCCCCTGGCCGGCGCCCGCATTCATTGCAGGACCATAGAAGGGCGCAACTGTGTTTGAGTCGTGTGCGGATCTGATCCGTGAGTACACCGAGCTCGAGCTCCAGCTTGCCGACCCTGCGGTGCACGGCGATCAGACCCTTGCCCGAAAGCTCGGGCGCAGGTACGCCGAGCTCGGCCCGGTCGTCGCCGCCTATCGCCAGTGGCTCGCGCTTTCCGACGACGTCGCGGCGGCTCGCGAGCTGGCAACCGAGGACGAGGCCTTTGCCGCCGAGCTGCCTGAGCTCGTCGAACGCGAGCAGGCTGCCGCAGAAAGCCTCACGACCCTGCTCCTTCCCCGCGACCCCATGGATGACAAGGACGTCATCCTGGAGATCAAGTCCGGAGAGGGTGGCGAGGAGTCTGCCCTGTTCGCTGGTGATCTCGCGCGCATGTACCTCCGCTATGCCGAACGTCGTGGCTGGCAGACTGAGGTGCTCGAAGCGGTGGAGTCCGATCTGGGCGGCTACAAGGATGTGGCGATCGCGGTCAAGTCCAAGGGGATCCCCGTGCCCGGCGAGGGACCATTCGCCCGGTTGAAGTTCGAGGGAGGCGTCCATCGAGTCCAGCGGGTGCCCGCCACTGAATCCCAGGGCCGCATCCACACCTCAGCGGCGGGAGTGCTGGTGCTTCCTGAGGCCGAGGACGTCGAGATCGAGATCAATGAGGGCGATCTGCGCATCGATGTCTATCGCTCATCGGGTCCGGGGGGCCAGAGCGTGAACACGACCGACAGCGCCGTGCGGATCACGCACCTGCCGACTGGCGTGGTCGTCTCGTGCCAGAACGAGAAGAGTCAGTTGCAGAATAAGGAATCCGCGATGCGCATCCTGCGTGCGCGGCTGCTCGCGGCTGCTGAAGAGGCGGCTGCCAAGGATGCCTCCGATGCCCGACGCTCACAAGTGCGAACCGTGGACCGAAGTGAGCGCATTCGCACCTACAACTATCCGGAGAATCGGCTCAATGATCATCGGGTCGGATTCAAGTCCCACAACCTCGACCAGATTCTCGACGGCGATATCGACGCCGTCATCCAGGCCTGCATTGATGCGGACAACGCTGCAAGGCTTGCCGGGGATCCAGCGTGAGCGTTGACGTCAATCGCACGCTGGGCGGCCGGTCCACTGTTCGCGACGTGCTCTTCGACGCGGAGCGTCGACTCAAGGCGGTCGGGATTCCCTCACCCGGCGTCGACGCCGCACTTCTCGTGGCGTTCGCCCTGGGGGTGCCCCGCAATCGGCTGATCATGCAGGACGAGGTCAGCGGCGAGCAGCGCGTGCACGTGGAGCAACTGCTCACGCAGCGCCTCTCGCGAGTGCCGCTCCAGCACTTGCTGGGTGACGTGGGCTTTCGTCGTATTGACCTGGCAGTCGGACCGGGTGTGTTCATCCCTCGTCCGGAGACCGAGCTTGTTGCCGAGGCAGCGTTGAGGGAGCTGCAGGACAAGCCCATCGGCCAGCGCATTGCAGTCGACCTGTGCGCGGGCAGCGGTGCGATTGCGATCTCACTCGGAGTCGAGGTCGAGCACTCGCGCATCCACGCCGTGGAATTCTCCGATGACGCCATCATCTGGACGCGACGCAACGTCAAGTCGCATGGGGATCTCTTGAGTTCTCGTGGGTCACGTGTCGAAGTCGTCCACGATGACGCATCGCACGTTGCTGATGAGGGCCGCCCACTGGCACGCCTGGCAGGCCAAGTGGCGGTGGTCGTGAGCAATCCACCGTATATTCCCGATGCCATGATCCCGCGTGAGATCGAGGTGCGTGAGCATGAGCCGAAGATCGCGTTGTACGGCGGTGAGGACGGCCTGAACGTGGTGCGCGGGGTGCTGCGCACGGCTGCGATCCTGCTGGCTCCCGGTGGACTCCTGGTGATCGAGCATGCAGATGTGCAGGGCATTGACGCCGGGTTGCGCGGAGTCCCGGGTGTCGCAAAGGCCATGATGGCCGACTATGAGATCGCGGCGCTCACGGACACCCCACTCGGAGCACCGATCTGGACCCAGGTATCCGACCGCATTGACCTCAATGGCCTGCCGCGATTCACGATAGCCCGCAGGGTGTAGTACCGATGCTGACGCTGTCCGGAGCCGCAGGTGCCGATCGCGATCGCGCGGTCTTGGTTGCGGTCAGCGCGGCCAAGCGCGGTGATCTGGTGCTGCTTCCGACGGAGTCGGTGTATGCGCTGGCGACTGACCCCTTCTCTCGCCGGGGAGTCCTTGCGATCCGGGAGGCCAAGCACCAGGCCGAGAACTCGCCGCTGCCGTTGATGGTGCCCACTGCGATGACCGTGTCGGGAATCGCCACTGGAGTCACGCCCCTGGTGCAGGCGCTGATGGAGGCCTTCTGGCCTGGTCCGCTCACCCTGCTCCTGCCCCCGCAACCCTCGCTTGCCTGGGACCTGCCATCGGGCCTGCCGGTGACGGTGCGCATGCCCTTGCACCCGTTGACCCTTGCCATCCTGGATCGCACTGGTCCACTCGTGGTGACTGCGGCCAATGTGCCAGGTCTGCCCGCGCCCGTGTCGATCGATGCGGCCTTGGAGCAGTTGGGGGAGTGCGCCGCTGTGGCCATTGACGTCGGCGAGCTGGAGGCGGACGCATTGCCCAGCACTGTGGTGGATGTGACTGGTGGGATTCCCCATGTCCTGCGCCATGGTGCGTTATCGGTCACACTGCTGCGCGAGGTCGTGCCCGAAATCACTGAATAGCCTGATATCGCGCCTGTTGGGCACATGTTCCTCAGCAGGGGTGCTGCTGGCGTTGCGTAGAGTGGTGCTTTCACCTTCACGAGGAGTGTCATGAGCACCACGCCGTTCTGGGGTCCCGACTTCGATGCGCTTGCAGCAGAGGATCCAGAGATCGCCAATGTCCTGCTGGCTGAGCTCAAGCGCCTGCGCGGCGGCCTGCAGCTGATTGCGAGCGAGAACTTCACCTCGCCAGCCGTCCTGGCCGCTCTTGGCTCGACTTTGAGCAACAAGTACGCCGAGGGCTATCCAGGCAAGCGGTACTACGGAGGTTGTGCAGAGGTCGACGTCGCGGAGAACATCGGTATCGCTCGTGCGAAGGAGCTCTTCGGTGCTGAGCATGCCAATATGCAGCCGCACAGCGGGGCAAGCGCGAATATCGCGGTCTACGGCGCCTTCACCAAGCCGGGCGACACGGTTCTTGCGATGAGCCTGCCGCATGGCGGTCACCTCACGCATGGCTCCAAGGTGAACTTCTCGGGCAAGTGGTTCAACGTCGTCTCCTATGGCGTGCGCCAGGACACCGAGCTCATCGACTATGACGAGGTCCGAGCCCTGGCCATCCAGCACAAGCCCAAGATGATCATCTGCGGTGCCACGGCCTATCCCCGATTGATCGACTTCGCTGCATTCCGTTCCATTGCAGACGAGATCGGTGCGATCCTGATGGTCGACGCAGCGCACTTCATCGGACTGGTTGCAGGCAAGGCGATCCCGAGCCCAGTGCCATACGCGGATGTTGTCAGCTTCACGACGCACAAGGTGATGCGCGGCCCTCGTGGCGGCATGATCCTCTGCAAGGAGGAGCACGCCGCGGCTATCGACAAGGCGGTGTTCCCCATGATGCAGGGCGGGCCGCTCATGCATGCCGTGGCGGCGAAAGCCGTTGCATTGAAAGAGGCATCGACACCCGCCTACCAGGCGTATGCGCAGCAGGTCATCGCGAACGCACAAGCACTGGCCGCAGGCCTTGCCGACGAGGGTATGCGACCGGTCAGTGGCGGCACGGACACCCATCTGGCGCTCATCGACCTCCAGGGGCTGGGAGTCACCGGCGCGGATGCAGAGGTGCGCTGCGATGCCGCATTGATCACGTTGAACAAGAACGCGATCCCATATGACCCCCAGCCACCGGCTGTTGCGTCAGGAATCCGAGTGGGCACACCCGCCGTCACCACCCAGGGCATGGGCGTTCCGGAGATGCAGATCATCGCCTCGGTCATCGGGCAGGCTGTGCGCGATACCGAAGGCGTGAAGACGGCTGAGATAGCCGAGCAGGTCGGCGATCTCGTCTCTCGATTCCCGGCCTACGCGCGGCCCTAGTGCGCGAATACCTGCTCTGTCTGCTGGCGGCGGCGGCTGTCACGTACTTGACGACGCCGGTGGTCGAGCGGGTTGCTCTGCGGTTCAAGGCCATGGCAGAGGTCCGTGACCGCGATGTGCATGCGGAGCCGACTCCGCGACTGGGCGGACTGGCGATGTTCCTCGGCTTGCTCACCGGGCTGCTGCTCGCCAGCAAGCTGCCGAAGATGGGCTCGGTCTTCGGCCAGGCTGACACGCCCAAGGCGCTGCTCTCGGGAGCGATCGTCATCGTGCTCCTGGGCATCGTCGACGACAAATGGGGTCTTGATGCCCCCGTCAAGCTCGCCGGACAGGTGCTGGCCGCCGGACTGATGGCCGCCCAGGGAATCTCGGTGATCTGGCTGCCGTTCGGCGGCACTTTCGTCGTCGATCCGATCACGAGCGTGCTGCTCACGGTCATCATCGTGCTGGTCTGCATCAACGCGGTGAACTTCGTCGATGGCCTTGATGGCCTGGCCGCTGGCATCGTTGCGGTGGCAGCCGGCGCCTTCTTCGCGTACTCCTACCTGCTCTCAGTCGAGCTGGGGATCGCTCGGGCGACCTTGGCCACGCTGGTGTCGGCACTGCTCGTCGGCATGTGCGTCGGCTTCCTGCCGCACAACACCTTCCGAGCCAGGATCTTCATGGGCGACACGGGTTCGATGCTGCTGGGGCTGCTGCTCGCAGCAGCAACGATCACGCTGACCGGACAGATAGATCCGAGCGTTGTTGCCGGACCAGCGCTGCTGCCCACGCTGCTGCCGCTGCTGATTCCACTCGCGGTCATGGCCATACCGCTGATCGACCTGGTCCTGGCAGTGATCCGTCGCACACGTGCAGGCAGGAACCCCTTCGCCCCGGACAAGCAGCACCTGCACCATCGCCTGCTGGAGATGGGCCACTCGCAGATTCGCGCGGTATTCCTGATGTACGCCTGGACCGGCCTGATCGCCGGTGCGGCCGTTGCTGTCGCATTTGTCCCGGTGCCGTACGCCCTGGGCGGTTTCGCACTGGGCCTGGCACTGCTCATCTGGGCGGTCAAGCGCCCTGGCGTGAGCAAAGCCACCTCAACCGACCTCCGGCCTACCGGCTCTTTGCGCTAGCGTCCACCCCGTGCCCAGTGCGTCCGAAGTTCCCGTGTTGCGCACGGCAGGGCTCTGGACTGCGGCTGTTGGCGTCGTCTGCATCGTCCTGGCCACGATCTTCAAGGGCACCGACGGGCTCAAGGGCTCGGTATTCGCCGCAGTATTGGTCCTGGTGTTCTTCAGCGTCGGCCAGCTGATCGTCGGGGGAGTCCTGCGCCGGGCGCCTGAGATGGCCCTGACAGTCGCGCTCATGACCTATCTGCTCAAGATCGGCGTGCTGTTCGTCATCATCATCCTGTTCGCGAACACCACCCTGTTCAACACCAAGGTGTTCGCCATCACCGTGGTCAGCTGCACGATCGCCTGGATCATCGCCGAGGTGTGGGTCTACTCCCACAGCAAGGTCCTGTATGTCGAGCCGGAGAAGTCGAAATGACAACTCCCGCGCACTTTGAGGGCGCTGAGGATGTGGCGAAACTAACGTCTGCACCCAGGCGGTTTCCACCCCGAAACGGATGGTACGGTTCAGCCGCTGGAAAACGGCCACTCACACTTGATGATTCCCGTGAAATGGCTGACTCTGCTTGGACAATTTCAAGTCGCATCATGGCCGGTCTGATTCTCTATACCGGGCTGGGCTGGTTGCTGTCCTTGTGGTTAGGGCACTCAGCCGAACTGATGGCTGTCGGGGCGCTTGTCGGCCTGGGCCTGTCGTTCTGGCTTACGTTCGCGCAATTGGCAAAAGAGAAGAACAAGTTCGATGCAGCACCACGAAGCAAGTCGTCACAGTGACGTACCTGGAGGATCTCGTTGTCAGCTATTGAGTTGATCACCGCGAGTGGACTTGATTGCCACTTGAATGGAGATAACGGTTGTGGGTTTCCCGCACCCGGTGCTGAGATTTTCCAATTTGACGCGATCTTCACGTTCTCGATCGGTTCGCTGGACTTCCACGTCACCAAGGTCACCTTGGTCCTGGTCCTCATGGCCGTGCTGGTCATGGGATTCTTCCTCTTCGCCTTCCGTCGCCCGAAGCTCGTTCCCCGTGGCACCCAGAATGTCGGCGAGATGGGCTACCTGTTCATCCGCGACGGCATCGCCCGAGAGACCATGGGCAAGGATGGCGATCGCTTCGTGCCGTTCCTGTTCTCGCTCTTCTTCTTCATCTGGCTGCTGAACTTCGCAGGCATCGTTCCTTTCCTGCAGATTCCCGTGACCTCGATCTTCGCGATCCCCGTCGCATTTGCCTTGATCGTGTACTTGTCCTGGGTTCCACTGGGCATCTACCACCAGGGATTCGTCGGCTTCTTCAAGAACATGATGTTCCCGCCGGGCGTGCCCAAGGCGATGTACGTGCTCCTGGCCCCGCTTGAGTTCCTCTCCAATATCCTCGTTCGCCCGGCCACTCACGCCATCCGTCTGTTCGCGAACATGTTCGCAGGCCACCTGCTCATTGCCTCCTTCAGCGTGGCAGCCTTCTACCTGCTGAGTGCCAGCGTGATCGGCATTCTCGGCTCGGCCGCGTCCTTCGTGGTCGCTATTGCTCTCACTGGCTTCGAGGCGCTCATTCAGGCCTTGCAGGCCTATATCTTCACCCTGTTGGCTGCTGTGTACATCAGCGGTGCATTGAAGGCGGAACACTAAAAATCAATAGCACGACCCCATAGACCCCAGACTGGCGGAACGACCGCCGGCCAGGCAAAGTAAAGGAAACGACATGTCGCTTCTCGCAGAAGTTAGCGGTTCCATTGGCTCGATCGGCTACGGCCTTGCAGCCATCGGCCCCGGCATCGGCATCGGCATCATCTTCGGTCAAGGTGTGCAGGCAATTGCTCGCCAACCAGAGGCATACGGCATCATCCGCCAGAACATGATCCTGGGCTTCGCCCTGGCTGAGGCGCTGGCCCTCATCGGCTTCGTCGCCCCGTTCGTCTTCGGCGTGTAGTCATCGCATCCACGATTCACCGGTCCGAACCTGAAAGGGTCACATCGTGACAAGCATTCTGGCTGCGGCGGTTCTCGCTGCTGGCGCGACTGAAGGCGAAGAGATGCCCTCAGTCCTTGCGGTACCGATCGATGAACTGATCATCGGGCTCATCGCGTTCTTCGTCGTGTTCGGCGTGCTGGCAAAGCTGGCACTTCCGGCCATCAAGAAGACCCTCGACGAGCGTGCGAACACCATTGAGGGCGGCATCGAGCGCGCTGAAGCCGCACAAGCCGAGGCGCAGCAGGTCCTTGAGGAATACAAGGCCCAGCTCGCATCTGCTCGCGAAGAGGCTGCCTCGATCCGCACCCAGGCGCAGTCCGATCGCAGTGCCATCATCGATGAGGCTCGCAATGAGGCTCGTGTGGCCGCGCAGGCGGTCACAGCAGCGGCCGAGGCGCAGCTTGCTGCCGATCGTGCGCAGGCGACTGCCTCGCTCACCCGCCAGGTGGGTGAGCTGGCTGTTGGTCTGGCCGGCAAGGTCGTTGGCACCTCGCTCACGGATGATGCCCGCGTGCGTCAGACTGTCGAGGACTTCATCAGCGATCTCGAGCAGCAGGTGGCTCGCTGATGCTTGGCGCCAGTCGGGGTTCGCTGAACCACCAAGGAGAAGCCCTTGAGGCCCGTCGCTCCAGCGATGGCTTTGCAGGCTTGGCAGCTGAGTTGTTCGCTGTTGCCGATCTGCTTGGGCGTGAGAAGCAGCTGCGCAACGCGCTGGCTGACTCCGGTCAGCCTGCCCAGGCTCGTGAGGCACTCGTGCGTGAGGTCATCGGGTCGCGCATCAGCCCTCTGGCAACCGATGTCATCTCTGATGTCATTGCCGACCGCTGGTCGAATGACCAGGATGTCGTGCTGGCCATCGAGGAGTTGGGCTGTCAGGCCGCATTCGCAGTTGCGGATGCCAATGGACAGCTCGATGCCACTGAAGAGGAGATCTTCCGCTTCGGGCGGGCAATCGATGTCTCATCACCCCTGCAGATGGCGTTGACCGATCCTGCCTCCTCGGCCGCAACCAAGGCTGCGATCGTCCATGACCTGCTTGCCGGTCGTGCGACCGAGGCAACAGAGCAGGTGCTCTCCTTCATCGTGGGACATCTGCATGGTCGTCGCATCGATGCAGTTATCGAACACTTGTGCGACCTTGCTGCTCGCCAGCGCGAGCGCGTGGTCGCTGAAGTCCGGGTGGCTCGTCCACTTGATGACGACCAGGCTCGTCGGCTTGCCGATGTCCTGAGCCGCCTCAAGGGACGCACTGTCCGGCTCAACGTCGCCGTGGACGAGAGTGTCCTCGGCGGGGTGTACGTCAAGGTTGGCGACGAGGTCATCGATGGCACTGTCGCCGCCAAGCTAGAGCAAGCTCGCCGAGTCGTTCTCGGTTCATAGACCCAACAGAAGCATTCCAAGGCGCTTCCCACTCACGTGGGTGCGAGAAAGAAAGGTCACCATGACGGAACTGACGATCCGACCGGACGAAATCCGGGAAGCGATCGAGCGGAACGTCGCGGCATACTCGCCCGCAACCGCCAGAGAAGAAGTTGGTCGCGTCATCGAAACTGGTGACGGCATTGCCCGTGTGGAGGGACTCCACTCAGCAATGACCAATGAACTGTTGGAGTTCGAAGGTGGTCTACTCGGACTTGCGCTGAACCTCGACGTACGCGAGATCGGTGTCGTGCTCCTTGGCGACGGATCCAGGATCGAAGAGGGCCAGGCAGTGCGCCGCACCGGCGAGGTGCTCTCGGTGCCGATCGGTGACGCCTTCCTCGGTCGTGTTGTGGACCCACTCGGTGCGCCGATCGACGGCCTTGGGCCGATCGCGGCAACCGGTCGCCGTGCACTTGAGGTGCAGGCGCCTACGGTCGTCCAGCGCCAGCCAGTCAAGGAGTCCTTGCTCACCGGAATCAAGGCCATCGACGCCATGACGGCCATTGGTCGGGGTCAGCGTCAGCTCATCATCGGTGACCGCCAGACCGGTAAGACCGCTGTATGCCTGGACACCATCCTCAACCAGCGTGAGAACTGGGAATCGGGCGACCCGAAGAAGCAGGTTCGCTGCATCTACGTGGCCATCGGCCAGAAGGGCTCCACCATCGCCGCAGTCAAGGGCGCACTGGAGGAGTACGGCGCGATGGAGTACACCACCATCGTCGCTTCCCCGGCATCGGACCCCGCAGGCTTCAAGTACCTGGCCCCTTACACCGGCTCGGCCATCGGCCAGCACTGGATGTACGAGGGCAAGAACGTGCTCATCGTGTTCGACGACCTGTCCAAGCAGGCTGAGGCCTACCGCGCCGTGTCCCTGCTGCTGCGCCGCCCACCGGGCCGCGAGGCATACCCAGGCGACGTCTTCTACTTGCACAGTCGTCTCCTCGAGCGCTGCGCCAAGCTCTCCGATGAGCTCGGCGGCGGTTCGATGACCGGCCTTCCGATCATCGAGACCAAGGCCAATGACGTGTCGGCCTACATCCCGACCAACGTCATCTCGATCACCGATGGGCAGTGCTTCCTTGAGTCCGACCTCTTCAACTCGGGTGTGCGTCCAGCCATCAACGTGGGTATCTCGGTCTCCCGCGTAGGCGGCTCTGCTCAGCCCAAGGCGATGCGCAAGGTCGCGGGCCGCCTGCGCCTTGACCTGGCCCAGTTCCGTGAGCTCGAGGCATTCTCGGCCTTCGGCTCAGATCTCGATGCCGCGTCCAAGGCGCAGCTCGAGCGCGGGTCGCGTCTGGTCGAGTTGCTCAAGCAGCCGCAGTACCAGCCACAGTCAATGGAGCGCGAGGTCGTGTCCATCTGGTCAGGCACCACAGGTCGGCTCGATGATGTGCCATTGGAGGACATCCGTCGCTTCGACAGTGAGTTCCTTGACTTCGTCGCACGCACCAAGTCGGGCATCTTCGACGGGATTCGCAATACGACCGATCTCTCTGATGACGCAGTCTCAGAGCTCGAGGTCGCCATCGAGGAGTTCAAGCGGCAGTTCACCACTACTGCCGGTCACCTGCTCGTGAACGATATGCCAGTCGCGGCAGTAGCTGACGAGGTCATTGATCACACGCAGATCACCCGGACCGTTCGGGGCTAGTTCACATGGGTGCACAGCAGCGGGTCTACCGGCGGCGGATCAAGTCCGTGCAGGCGACCAAGAAGATCACGAAGGCGATGGAGCTCATTGCTTCCTCGCGCATCGTGAAGGCGCAGCAGCGGCTTGATTCGTCGTTGCCGTACTTGTTGCACCTGACTGCAGCAATCAGTGCAGCAGCGACGGGTGCATCGGATGTGTCCAAGCACCCATTGATGGCCAATCCCGACAATCGGGAGAAGGCAGCCGTCCTTGTCGTCACGGCGGATCGCGGCCTGGCCGGTGCCTACTCCTCGAATGCGCTTCGCGAGGCCGAGGCCCTGTATGCGAACCTGCGCCAGAACGGGGTCGCTGTCTCGATCCCCTTCGTGGTCGGTCGCAAGGGCGTTGCCTACTACCGTTTTCGCGAGCGTGCGATGGGCGGTGAGTACACCGGGTTCACGGACCAGCCGACCTATGCAGATGCCAAGCGCATCGGCGAGGACCTGCTCAATGCCTTCCTCACCCCGCGTGAAGAAGGCGGCGTCGATGAGATTCACATCGTCTACACGCACTTCGTGAACATGGGCATCCAGGAGGTGCGCATTCGTCGAGTGCTGCCCCTCGAGGTCGTCGACGAGGTCATCGAGAAGGACTCGGCACTGCCGTTCCCGCTCTACGAGTTCGAACCCGACGCCGAGACCGTGCTCGATGGCCTGCTGCCTCCGTATGTGGAGCACGCGGTCTACTCGGCACTCCTGCACTCGGCTGCTTCTGAGCATGCCGCACGTCGTCGCGCAATGAAGTCGGCAACTGACAACGCCGAGGACCTCATTCGCACGCTCACCCGCCAGGCAAACCAGGCCCGTCAGGCCGAGATCACCCAAGAAATCAGCGAGATCGTCGGCGGCGCAGACGCGCTCGCTGCGAGCTAGGAGAAGGAATCGTCATGACCGAAACGACCCAGACTTCCACCGGCGTGGGCCGAGTTGCTCGCGTCACCGGACCGGTCGTCGACGTGGAGTTCCCCGTCGAGGCCATGCCCGCGCTCTACAATGCCTTGCACGTCACCGTGTCCTTTGACACTGGTGAGGAAGGCGGCGGCGAGCGCATGCTGACTCTTGAGGTCGCGCAGCACATCGGCGACAACATGGTCCGCACTATCTCGATGCAGCCGACCGACGGTGTCGTCCGCGGTTCGGCCGTGACCGACACGGGCAACGCGATCATGGTGCCAGTCGGCGATGTCACGAAGGGCCACGTGTGGAACACCTTGGGTGTGCCGCTCGACGTTCCTGAGTCCTCACTCGACATCAAGGAGCGGTGGAGCATTCACCGCAGCGCACCGGCTTTCGATCAGTTGGAGTCCAAGACCGAGGTCTTCTGGACCGGCATCAAGGTCATCGACCTGCTCACGCCTTATGTCAAGGGCGGCAAGATCGGCCTGTTCGGCGGTGCTGGCGTGGGCAAGACCGTGCTCATCCAGGAGATGATCTACCGAGTGGCTGAGAACTTCAGCGGTGTGTCGGTGTTCGCCGGCGTCGGCGAGCGCACCCGTGAGGGCAACGACCTCTTCCTCGAAATGACGGAGTCGGGCGTCATCGAGAAGACCGCACTCGTGTTCGGCCAGATGGACGAGCCACCAGGCACGCGCCTGCGAGTGGCACTGACTGCGCTGACCATGGCGGAGTACTTCCGCGATGTTCAGAAGCAGGACGTGCTGCTGTTCATCGACAACATCTTCCGCTACACGCAGGCTGGTTCTGAGGTCTCGACGCTGCTTGGCCGTATGCCATCAGCCGTGGGTTATCAGCCGACCCTGGCCGACGAGATGGGCCAGTTGCAGGAGCGCATCACATCAACGCGTGGTCACTCCATCACCTCGCTGCAGGCCATCTACGTGCCTGCTGACGACTTGACTGACCCCGCTCCAGCAACGACGTTCGCCCACTTGGATGCAACGACCACGCTGAGCCGTCCGATCTCCGAACTGGGCATCTACCCAGCTGTGGATCCGCTTGACTCGACCTCGCGCATCCTGGATCCGCGCTACGTCGGCGATGAGCACTACGCAGTCGCAGCGCGTGTCAAGGAGATCCTGCAGAAGTACAAGGACCTCCAGGACATCATCGCCATCCTCGGCATCGACGAGCTCTCCGAGGAGGACAGGATCATCGTTGGTCGCGCACGTCGTATCCAGCGCTTCCTGTCGCAGAACATGTTCGTGGCAGAGGCCTTCACCGGCCAGCCAGGCTCCTTCGTTCCGGTCGAGCAGACCATCGCCTCGTTCAAGGCGCTGACCGAGGGCGTCTACGACCACCTCCCAGAGCAGGCGTTCTTCATGGCCGGCGGCATCGAGGATGTTGAGAAGGCTGCTGCCGAGTTGGCAAAGAAGTAAGTCATGGCAGAACTCAACGTCAGCGTCGTCTCGGTGGAGGGCTCCCTGTGGAGCGGCGAAGCCAAGTCGATCGTTGCCAAAACTCCTGAAGGCGAGATCGGCATCCTCGCTGGACATGAGCCAGTGCTTGCCCTCCTCGTCGAAGGACCCTTGCGCATCGAGAAGACCGATGGAGCCAAGGTGCTCGTTGCCGTGCATGGCGGGTTCTTCTCAGTTGCTGACAATGCGGTTCAGGTGATCGCAGAGGTCGCCGAGCTCGCTGAGGACATCAGCATCGAGCGTGCCAAGGAGGCCTTAGCACGTGCGCAGAGTGCCTCGCCAGAACCCGACGAGTCAGCGATTCGTCGCGCAGAGACGCGCATCACCGTTGCTGGAATGGCAGGAAACCTTCGCTGAAGCACCACACATAGTGAATGGGCCGAAGACGATGTCTTCGGCCCATTCGCATGTTCAAGGTGCTGGTCGGTGATTCAGGCGCGGTGCGCCCCAGGCTCCCAGAGCACATCGCCACCCTCATTGACATTGGCCAGGCGCGACAGGATGAACAGCAGGTCGCTCAATCGGTTCAGGTACGTAGCCGTCATGTGGTTCATGCCACCGTGATAGGTGTCAAGCGCTCCCCACGTGCTGCGCTCGGCGCGGCGCACGACCGTGCGAGCCACGTGCAATTGTGCCGCTGCCGGAGTACCTCCCGGCAGCACGAATGACCGGAGGGACTCCAGACGACCGTTGTACTCGTCACATGATCGCTCGAGAAAGTCGATGTACGGCTGGGTCACGCGAAGCGGCTCATGGGCAGGGTTGTCGATCACGGGAGTGCACAGATCAGCACCCACATCGAACAGGTCGTTCTGGATGTGCAGCAGCACCTTGGCCACATCGTCAGGCATGGTCTTCATCGCGACCACGACTCCGATGGCGCAGTTCGCTTCGTCGACATCGGCATAGGCCTTCAGCCGCGGGTCGTTCTTGCCCGTGCGACTCATGTCGCCGAGCGAGGTCGTGCCGTCGTCGCCAGTGCGGGTGTAGATGCGCGTGAGATTCACCATGGTTGGACCTTACGCCACGGCTGGAGCCATGCTCATGCGGTTCGATCGTGCTTGTCGATGTGCCGTCTGGCATGCTCGATGGCCTCTGGGGTGGTCGCGAACAGATGCCGCTCATCGGCCAGGTGGTCATAGATTCCGAGCACTCGAAAGACATTGTCGTGATCATCGCTGATGCCCGACAGAAGTACGGTGATGCCGCGATTCTCGAGGGTCTTGATGGTGTCGCCGAGCACTGTGGCTCCCGTGGCGTCAAGGGTCTTGACTCGCGACAGCCGAAGGATGACCACGCGCACGTCGCTGATCTCTGAGATCTCCAGGAGGAACTTGTGGGCTGCTCCGAAGAAGAGCGGTCCATCGAGTCGGAAGGCAACCACATGCTCGCGCAGCAGCTCCCGCTCCTCCAGTGTGTGGTCATCGGTGGTGATCTCAGTGCGATCGACATTGGCCGATTGAGCCACCTGTCGCAGGGCGTAGATGCCAGCGATGACCATGCCGACGATGACGGCGGTCACGAGATCGAAGATGATCGTCGCGAGTGCGGTGGCGATCAGGATGGCCGCATCCCCGCGTGTTGATCGCACGAGGGCGCGAAGGCTCGAGACTTCGACCATCTGCACACAGGTGGCAAGCAGGACTCCGGCGAGAGCGGCCATGGGAATCATGGACACCCAGCGCGAGGCGACCAGGATGACGACCAGCAGTGCGACGGACTGAGTGATGGCGGCCAGTCGCGACCGGGCACCGGTGCGCACATTGACAGCAGTTCGTGCGATGGCTGCCGTTGCGGGGACTCCGCCGAAGAGTGGCGCAGCCAGATTGGCCATGCCCTGACCGAAGAGCTCGCGATTGGAGTTGTGGTGCTCGTCGACGCTCATGCCGTCGGCGACCGTTGCCGAGAGCAGGCTCTCGAGTGCGGCCAGTGCTGCAACTGCGATCGCAGGCAGCAGCAGGGCGGAGTACATGCTCAGCGGCACTGTGGGCAATGACGGGATCGGCACCGTGCTCGGGAGGGCGCCGATGACACTGACCGGGAGCCCCACGAGCGTTGCGACGACTGTCGCAGCGATCACTGCAGGCAGCGCAGACGGGATCCCAGGCCGCAGGCGCAGCACTAGCAGGATCGTGCCTGCGACTGCCAGTGTGATGAGCACCGGAGCCCAGTTCGGATTGGCGAACCAGGTCTGAAATGACGAGATGGCGACCATGAAGACTTTCTCACCCTGGCCTGTGGTGCCCAGGGCCGAGGGGATCTGCTGCAGGGCGATGATGACCGCGATGCCGAGGGTGAAGCCCTCGACAACGGGCAGCGGGATGTACTGCATCGCTCGTCCGGCTCGTGCGAAGGCCAGCACGAGCAGGAAGATGCCGGCCAGCATGCCCACGACGAGCACACCGGATGCCCCGAACTGGGTGAAGATCGGGATCAGCACCACCGTCATTGCCCCAGTGGGGCCGCTCACTTGGAGATTGCTGCCACCGAAGACCGCAGCCACGATGCCGGCGACGATTGCCGTCATGAGACCTGCTGCAGCGCCCATGCCCGACGACAGGCCGAAGGCCAGTGCCAGTGGCAGCGCAACGAATGCGACCGTGACTCCGGCGACGATGTCGCGCTTGGGGTCGCGTCGCATGTCCGCGTAGTCCTTGCGCTCAGGCAACAGCTCGCGCAGGCGGGCCAGGATGATGCGGGCGGTGCTCGGCTGGGCAGCCTCAGCGTGATCGGCGTGCGGAGCCTCACGCAGGGTCACGACGAGGCTCGCTGGCCTGATCGCAGCTCGCGCTTCAGCGAGTCCTGGTCGGTCAGGACATCCAGCAGGATCGCCCTGGCCGCCATGAGCAGGTCACGGATCTCAGGAACTGCGATGCCATAGCGCACCTCGCCGTCGCGACGGGTCTGGGCGATCAGGCCATTGCGCCGCAGCACGGCCAGCTGGTGGGAGAGATTGCTCGGTCCGATGTCGATCTGCTCAAGGAGCTCGTGCACTGCGTGCTCGCGGTCACAGAGCAGTTCCAGCACCCGAATGCGTGCTGGATGGCCAAGAGTCCGGAAGAACTCCGCCTTGGCCTCGTACAGAGGTTTCGTCACCATCAACTCCAATGTTATGAAGAGTTTAACACTTGAATATGTCTTCAAGTCAATGATCCTGCGTGGAGCCAACTGCGAAGGAGAACTCCTACGATGAAGCCGTGGAACTTCTCAGCGTGATCGGTGGCAGCCGGCTCTCGGGAGAGGTCCAGGTGACCGGTGCCAAGAACTCGGTGCTCAAACTGATGGCGGCGGCGCTGCTGGCCGAGGGCACGACAACCCTGCGCAATGTGCCCGACATCCTCGATGTCGAGTTCATGGCGGAACTGCTGAGGCGCTTGGGCTGCCAGGTGCACCACGACATCGAAGACGGATCGGTTGCGATCACCGTTCCGGCTGTTCTCGATCATCGCGCCGACTACGACCTGGTGCGCCGGATGCGCGCCTCGATCTGCG
>JBAYUM010000019.1:0-18265 GCA_041675125.1 Candidatus Nanopelagicales bacterium | reverse complement strand
GAATCGCGCGATCCCGGCCGACTCCCCCATTGATCGCGCCACTGCCGAGAGCATGGCCCTGCTCCTCAAGGCCGTGGCCGACCCAGCGCGCCTGCAGCTCATCGCCTTGCTGCGCGCCTCGGCCGATCAGGAGGCCTGCGTCTGCGATCTGACCGATGCCCTCGGTCTCAGTCAGCCAACCGTGAGCCACCACCTCAAGGTGCTGACCGATGCCGGCCTTCTCGCGCGCGAACGACGCGGAAGCTGGGCTTGGTTCACCCTCATCCCGGAGCGCTTCGCGCAGTTGCAGTCCTTCCTGGCCTAACTGCGGCGGCGACTGCCGCGTCGATAGGCAGGGTTCGGCGCACTGCTCGTCACGCCCGGCGCATTCGTGCCCACCGGGCAGATCAGGTCGATCGCATCCAGGGTTGCCGTGTCCAGGACGACATCGGCTGCTGCCAGCGCATCGTCCAGTTGAGGACGCGTACGCGGGCCGATGATCGTCGACGTGACTGCGGGATGGGCATCCACGAATCCGTAGGCCATCTGCGTCAGGGTGAGATCGGCATTCGTGGCCACGGCATCGAGTTGCTCTACGAGGTCGTAGCGGGCATCGAGCACCTCAGGCTGCTCATCGAGTCGCGACATCCGTGCGAACACTCCGCCTCCGCCATAGCGCGAGTCCTTGGGCAGGCCGATCTCGCGACGGTACTTGCCGGTCAGCCAGCCGCCGGCAAGCGGGCTCCACGGAATCACCCCCATGTTGTGCCGCATCGCGGTGGGCAGGACATGCGGTTCGATCTCACGCGCGAAGATCGAGTACTGCGGCTGTTCGCACACGAAGCGCTGGACGTTACGACGACGAGAGGCCCATTGGGCTTCGACGATCCACTCGGCCGGATAGGTCGATGAGCCCAGGTAGCGGACCTTGCCTTGATCGACCAGGGTCGAGAGTCCATCCATGATCTCCTCGATATCGGTGTCCCAGTCGAGACGGTGCACCTGATAGAGGTCGATGTAGTCGGTATTGAGTCGGCGAAGCGACTCCTCGCACGCCTGGATGACCCAGCGTCGTGAGGATCCACGCCGATTGAGCCCTTGGCCCATCGGGTTGAAGCACTTCGTGGCAACCAGTACTTCATCGCGACGGCCGGCAAGAGCCTTGCCAACGATGATCTCGCTCTCCCCCTGGGAGTAGACATCCGCGGTGTCGATGAAATTGATGCCGGAGTCCAGAGCGTGATGGATCTGCGCAACGCAGTCGTCATGATCGGTATTGCCATTCGAGCCGTACATCATGGTGCCCAGGCACTGAGTGCTGACTTCGATGCCGGTGGTTCCCAATTTGCGATAGCGCATGCGACTGCTCCAAGAGAAGGGGATCGCTATGTAATCACAAAGCGGGGGTCGAGGAGGTCGCTATTGCCATAGGTGCCGGTCTGCTGCGAAAGACGATTGACAGCACGATCAGCACTGCGCCGAGCATCAATGCACCTAGGCCAACCAGCAGAAACTCACGAGCGATCACCGATCCCACTGACTGGGCGATCGCCGACGGATTGGCATCGGTGATCGCACTGCCCATCGTGCCCGGAAGGCTGAGAGCGAACAGCGTCCACCACGCTCCGGCGATGGCGAGGCAGATCCCAGGCAGTCGCCAACGGCGCCAGCCGCGGAACACACTGAGGAAGGCGACAGTGACGAGCATCAGGACCCCGATCAGGATGACGAACCAACTGGCGCCGACGACGGTCGCAATGACCTGCGGCCCATCCACATCGTTCGCACCGATCGTGACATGGGCCTCGAGGAATTCCTTGTCATCGGGAACAGCGGGGTCGACCGCATGCAGCTTGTGCATGATCGCGATCAATTCAGGAGCCAGGCTGATCGTCGTTGGAGTGCCGTCCATGACAGCGTTGTAGCCCCTGCGCACCGCGTCGCTGATGTTGGTCGACTGCTCTGCTATGCCATCAGCCGCTGCCGCACCCAACTGTGCGCGCGAGGCCTTCAACGCTGCAACATCCTGCAGGCTGGCCTTCTTCAAGAGCTCGTCGACAAAGGCATTGCCCATCACCGTTCGCGCATTGTCATTGCTGAGCACGACTTCCACGGTGCCGACGACTGCGTCCTCATTGCCGATCAGCAAGGCCGAGCCCATCAGGCCCATGCCCGGTATCAGCACAAGAACGGCAAGGACCGCCAGCAGGTACTTGGACACGGCACGCATGGAACTCCCCCGTCGATCGCGATTGGCTTAGGCGTCACGCTGATTCAAGAGCACTGCGGCCACCGCCAGGCTCAGGAGCACCCAGGCGGCGAACACGGCGATTCCTGCACCGAGCCCAAGCATGTCAGCACGCACGTTCATCTCGGTGAACGCTGCGGCTGAATTCGAGGGCAGGTACTTCAGCACGGATCGCCATGACTCGGGCAGCAGGGCCGTGAGCAATGCGGGCAGGATCAATACGCCACCGATGACGGTGGCGATGGCGCCGGGCATCGACCTCATGGCCATGCCCAGTCCAAGTCCGATCACTGCAAGACCCGTGATGTAGACCGAGTTCCCGATGAGCACCCGCTGTGCGTCAGGGTCACTGATCGAGACCGTGTCGCTGCCCGCTGCTGACAGCACGGCCATGCCCAGGTAGAACGCGCCCAGGGACGCAAGGACGGCAACGGGAACGACCAGGGCAATCAGGACCAGCACCTTTGCCCACAGCACCGGCAGGCGCTTGGGAACGAACGTGAGGGTCGTGCGAATCATGCCGCTGCCATATTCACGTGCGCCGGACAGTACCCCGAAGACCGACATGATCAGCACGGCGAACCCGGCCCCGGCCATGACGGTTGTCACGGGATCCAGTTGCACGGGCTGGGCCGATCCCGCACGGGTGCCTTCGATCTGGCCGGTGGTTGCCAGGGCGGCGATCGCCCCGAAGGCGATGAACAGCACCAGCATCGACGACAGCATGATCCAGGTCGAGCGCAGTGAGCGAAGCTTCAGGAACTCTGACCGCACCACGCGCATGAACGTCAACCGGGTCGCATCGCGACTGACCGGTGACAGCACTATGGACTCGCTCATGCGACAGCCTCCCCGGTGTGGAATTGCACCGAGTCTCGAGTGAGCTCCATGAATGCCTCCTCGAGCGATACCGACAACGGGGTCAGTTCATGGAGCACGATGCCGGCCCCGAAGGCCGCCTGGCCGATCTCATCAGCCTGGACCCCGGTGATCACCAGCGCGCCCGAGTCGAGGATCTCGAAGTCGGACGCCCGGGAGGCCAGCACCCCCTGCAATGCGGCAACATCCGGCGTCACGACTCGCACGCGTGTCGTGGACCATGAATCGATGAAGTCAGTCATCGATGTGTCGGCCAGGATGCGCCCCCGGCCGATGATGATCAGCTCGTCGGCGATCAACTCCATCTCCGTCATCAGATGAGATGAGAGGAACACCGTCCGCCCCTCATCGGCAAGCTGTCGCAGCAGTCGTCGAATCCACAGGACGCCGTCGGGATCAAGCCCGTTCACGGGCTCGTCGAGCATCACGATCGCCGGATCTCCCAGCAGTGCGACTGCAATCCCCAGGCGCTGCCCCATGCCCAGGGAGAATCCGCCTGCCTTCTGACGAGCCACCTCGGCAAGGCCGACGAGCTCCAGCACGGCGTCGACACGTATTGCACTGATCCCCGATGTGGCCGCCAGCGCGAGCAGGTGGTTTCGGGCTGACCGGGCCTTGTCAAAGCCCTTGGCCTCGAGCAGCGCGCCGATCTGTGTCACCGGAGAGGGCATCGACCGATAGGGCGAGCCGTTCACCAGGACCGAGCCAGCAGTCGGACGATCCAGCCCCAGGATCATGCGCATCGTGGTCGACTTTCCAGCGCCATTGGGTCCGAGGAATCCGGTGACCAGCCCAGGTTCCACGGTGAACGAGATATCGTCGACAGCCGTCACCTGGCCGTACTGCTTCGTCAGGTTGTGCACCTCGATCATGTGAGCACACTAACCCGCAGCCGTTGCCAAATTGTGACAACACGGACGGCCAAGACCCGCGCGCCCTTCCACGCAGGGAACCCCGCGGTGCCTATCGTCGTCTCAGCAATCAAGACCACCCGATGAAGGAACCCATATGCGCACAATCAATCGCAACACCGCCATAACCGTCGCGACCCTGGCACTCCTCGGCGCTGTCGCCGGCACCGCTTCGGCCGCCACCGCAACCCCCTCACCATCAGCCTCCTCCACGACCAAGGCGACTGCCGCACCGACGCCGAAGGCCAGTACGAGTGCCACCCCGCTCATCGGCAGCAATCCAGGAACCTGGACCCCGGTCACGGTCACCAAGAAGCAGTCCGGCAAGACCATCTCGTTGGTCAAGGATCAGGCAGTCATCTTCAAGGGCTACATCCCCCGCGCGAAGTTCACGTCGAGCGACACCAAGGTCTTCGTGACATCGAATGCCAAGGGCACGGTCGGTCGTCTCACGGCGAATGCCGGCGGGCACGCCACCGGCTCAGGAACGGCCAAGGTCACCGTCAAGCACGGCGTCAAGGTAGTCGGCACCTACACGATCATCGTCAAATAGTCTCAGGCGCAAAGGTAGTGGGGCTCGAGGAATCCCTCGAGCCCCACTCGCGTTCTCAGGGCTACCTGACCGTGTAGTTGCGTGCGGTCGAATAGGCGCTCCATTGGCCGGGCACCGCGGGCGCAGAGCCGTTCACGGAGCACTTGCCCTTCTTCACGAGCTTCAGGAAGACAGCACCCTTGCTCTTGGAGATCTTGCAGTACGAACCGCCCTTGGTGACCCTCCATGCGATCGGCTTGTTCAAGTTGGTCACCGTTCCAGCCTTGGCGAGGGTCAGTGTCTTGCCCCTCTTGTAGGCGCCGGACTTCGGGGCTGACACATTTGCCGTCTGTGCTCCGACCGATGTCGAGATCGAGAAGACGAGCTTGCTGGGCGCGTATCCGTTGCCACCCGAGGTCGTTGCTGTCACGGTGCAGTTGCCGCCCACGCCCTGCACCGAGAATGCTGATCCGTTCCATGCGCAGGGACCAACGACTGCGATGGTCACGGGCAACCCTGAGATCGCCGAGATGCTCGCCTGGATCGATGCACCGTTGGCCAGGACGTAGACCGCATTGTTCAGGATCGGACCTTGGGCTCCGACTGGATCGATGGTGATGACATCGGCCTTCAATGGCTGCACCACCGCGACATTCTTCGAGTCGGACGAGCCCGTTACGTTGTTGCCGCCCGAATAGGTGGCAGTCACGCGCGGATTCCCCAGGGAAGTCGGAACCCAGATGACTGAAGCCGAGCCCTTGTTCACGCCTGCAGTGCCAACCGTGCGCTTGTCTACGGTGAAGGTGACTGTTCCGGTGCCCGTGTTCGGCGTGATATTCGCAGTCAAGGTCACTGAGGAGTTCACGTAATTGGTCTGCGGGACGACCAGTGCGACGGACGAGCCCTGAGAAGAGACCCGGGTCGTGGTGGTCGCGCTCGGGTTCGACTTGTCTGCGTTGCTGTCACCGTTGTACACCGCGTAGAACGAGGCATTGCCGGTGGATGAAGGGAGCTCGTAGTTCAATGACGCGATCGCCTGACCGTTCACATTCGATGTTCCCAGGCTCTTGCCCGATGTCAGGTAGAACGTGACATTGCCGGTTGGCACATAGGAGCCGACCTTGGCGCGCACCTGCGCGGTCAGGCCGATGGTCGCCCCTGCGGCGGCTGAACCGGGCGAGGTGACGGATGTCGTCGTGCCTACCTTGGCGATGGACACCGAGGTCGAATCGGATCCGCCCCCACTGAATGTAGCCGTCAGGTTGGGCCGCCCTGCAGCCGATGGAGTCCAATAGACCTCCGCGTCATAGCCCTGGGTCGGTCCGACGGTGTCGGTGCCGATCGTGGTGCCTGCGACAGTGAAGGTCACCGTGCCCTCGCCGCCAATGCCCGAGGTCTGCACCTGGGCATCAATGGTCTGCGTGACGCCGACCGTGCCGTTCTTCACTGAGAGGTTCACAACCGCGGCCGCAGATGCCGGTGAGGCCAGGCCCACTCCAGCACCGATGACCGCGAGGGCGGCAAGGGCAGTGACGAGACGTTTCATGACAAGACCCCGCATCGACGATTCAAGACCCGGCAGGAAACCGAGCACGTTCCTTCAGGCTAGGTCACCTAGGAGCAAATGCAACTGTTTCGTGGATAACAATTCACGCATCACCCGAGACTGGCAGCAGACAGGTACTGACTACCCGTAGACCATGAGCTCGATATCGCGGACGGCGACCTCCAACGGTGAGGTCAGCACATGGCTGACGGAGGCAGCGCGCCCGATCCTCAGGCATTCCTTGTAGTAATGGATGATCTCGCGCGCAGAGCCGTGGAATTTGTTGAACACGGTCACTCCCGAGTACTCAAGGTCAGTGACCAATGCTCGAGCGTTGTGCACCTTGTCGGCGATCGACACCATCACGAGTTCGGGCGGTTCGGTCTCGAGCCGATCAAGATAGGTCTGCTTGCGCTCCCAGTAGTCCATCCAGTAGCCGTCATCCCCATCGAGCGAATCGCTGCAACCCAGGACGAACCCTGCCACTCGATCGCCGAACCTGCGCCGCACATCGGCCAGCCGCTGCAGACCGCCCTGGTCCTCCACGACGTCGTGCAACAGCCCGGCGATGGCCTGGTCCTCATCGCCACCGGCCTCGATGATGAGTGACGAGACACCCAGCAGGTGCGACATGTAGGCGATATTGCCCCCCTTGCGTGCCTGCCAGGCATGAGCCTCGGAGGCATAGGCGACAGCGTCGAAATATCGCTGGGACAAGGTCAGGTGTGGCCGTGCCATCGCTCTTTCCTCCTGACTTGGGCTCGCTTGCAGTGCTCACCTCGGTGTCGACTCAACCAAGGGTTGGCTAACCTCACGATAGCGATACTGCCCTTGGGTTGTGTCCGACATGGCCAAGCAGGTGGATTGCCTGAGCGGCAGCCGGTGACGTACCGTGAAGGAACACCATCACCTGGGAGTCACTTGTGGAGCGTTCTGCGTTGCGTCGCCTTTCGTCCGGTCTTGCAGTCGCCGCACTCATCAGCAGTGCCGTGGCCATGGCGCCCGCGGCCCAAGCGGTGACCGGCTGCGCCAAGGTCATGGCGTATCAGGACGGCACGTACGGGCCAGTCCTATGCCCCAATGGCATGCCCAACATCGCGGTGCAGACGAAATTGACCGCCGCGACGCCCATGATCATGGCGTTGCGCGCGAATGCCACCGAGCCGGCGATCACTCGCGCAGTCTGCACCGACCTTCGCAAGGCATCGAATCCGATGGCCATCAACGCCTACGCCTACCAATATTCGCGCTACCAATGGGCAGGTACGAACCTGTCGCCGCTTGGCCTCGGCAGGCGCCTGGTCGAGGGAACGCTCTGCGCGAATTGACGCCGTTGCGGCTGAGTTGATGTGCCATGAATAGCCTCCACCCAGGGGCTCCCGCGCTCTTCGCCGTGCTGTTCCTGGCAGTCTGCCTGCCCTTTGCGGTCTACTGCCTCAAGGACCTGGCGCACCGTGACGTGCGTTACCTGCCCGTCTGGACCTGGGCCCTCATCATCTGCATCACGATCCCGCTCGGCGGACTGCTCTACCTGTGGGCGGAGCGAGACTCACCCCGCGCCTGACCCCTACAGCTCGGGAATGACGAAACTCGAGGTCCGGGCGAGCCCTGCTGCCCTGCCCTTGGCCGAGATCACCAGAGCCATCTTCCGCGACGCCTCGTCGATCATCTCCTCACCCAGCATCACCGCACCTCGAGCACCACCAGCGCTCGAGGTGTAGTAGTCGTAGGCATCGAGGATCAGCTCGGCGTGGTCGTAGTCCTCCTGGCGGGGAGCGAACACCGCATTCGCCTCCTCGATCTGATCGGGATGCAGCACCCACTTGCCATCGAACCCAAGGGCCGCTGACCTGGCAGCAACGCGTCTGAATCCCTCGGCATCACGAATGGCCAGGTACGGGCCGTCGATCGCCAGCCTGTCGTGGGCCCGAGCGGCCATCAGGATGCTCATCAGGATGTGGTGATAGGCATCGCCCACGTCGTAGCCCTGCGGCTGCTCCCCCACCACGAGCGACTTCATGTTGATGCTCGCCATGAAGTCAGCCGGCCCGAAGATGATGGTCTCCAGGCGAGGACTGGCTGCGGCTATCGCGTTGACGTTGACCAGGCCCAGTGCATTCTCGATCTGCGCCTCGATGCCGATGCTGCCCGCTCCCAGCCCATGCACTGTCTCGAGCTGCGTCAGCAGCATGTCCAGGGCGATCACCTGCTCCGCAGTCTGCACCTTGGGCAGCATGACGCAGTCGAGCTTGTCGCCGGCACCTCCGACCACCTCGATCACGTCGAGATAGGTCCACGGAGTGGTCCAGTCATTCACGCGAACGGTCAGGATCTTGTCGCCATACCCTCCCTCATTGAGCGCAGCGACCACATTGATCCGAGCCTGGGGCTTGGCCACGGGGGCGACGGCATCCTCGAGATCCATGAACAGTGCGTCCGCCGCGAGGCCTCGCGCCTTGTCCAGCATCTTGGTGCTGGAGCCAGGGACCGCAAGCACGGATCGACGACTGCCGGTGCCACGAGTGATTCCCATCAACGACTCCCAGGAGCTAGCAAGCGCGGCGCTGCGCAGATGCAGCCCCAGTTGAACGCCGACT
The DNA here is from genome assembly GCA_041675125.1 of Candidatus Nanopelagicales bacterium. GTDB lineage: Bacteria > Actinomycetota > Actinomycetes > S36-B12 > S36-B12 > UBA11398. Next base: position 9,573 of record JBAYUM010000019.1, on the reverse strand, counting down.
GAATATAGGAGACTGGCGAAGACACCCGAGCATCCGCCCGATGCATCTTCGCCAGTCCGATCGCGATCAGAGCTTGGAGACCTTCACCGCAGTGCCATAGGCCAGGATCTCGCTGAGCCCGTTGCCGACATCCGAGGAGTCGAAGCGCACACCGAGGACGGCATTCGCGCCGAGCTCCTGCGCATGGGTCATCAGTCGCTCGACTGCGGTTTCACGAGCCTTGTTCACCACATCGGTGTACTGAGGCACCTCACCTGCAGCCAGCGCACGAATGCCACCGGTGAATCCCTTGGCGAAGCCAACGCTTCGCACCAGGACCCCCCAGCACATGCCCAAGGTCTCATCGACCTTGTACCCGGGAAGATCAAAGGTCGTCGACATCATCGATTCAATAGCCATGGGGCAAGCCCATCACCTTTGACGCCAGTTGTCGACCTCCTGCGAGCAGCCGGACAGCAAACCTCAGCGACGCGAGGCGTGCGGATTGCGGTTGTGCGAGCGACGCGGTACAGCGGGACGTGCTGCTGCATGCTCGGACACTGCGATGCCGCTCCACTTGGCGGTGACGCCTGCCTTCTTGAGGAGCATGCGCACCTCCGCCACCTGATCCGGTGTGGCAATCGTGAAGACCTGGCCGGCGCTACCTGCGCGTGCGGTCCTGCCCGAGCGATGGGTGTAGGCCTTGTGCTCGATCGGCGGATCGGCATGGACCACGAGGGGTACGTCATCGACGTGAATGCCTCGGGCTGCAATGTCAGTCGCAACCAGCACCTTGGCCGACCCGTCGCTGAATGCGGCGAGGTTTCGCTCGCGGGCGTTCTGCGAGAGATTGCCATGCATCTCGACTGCCGCAAGACCTGCAGTCTCGAGCTTGCGCGTCAATTGCTTGGCACGACTCTTGGTGCGCGTGAACATCACGACGCGACCGCGTTGGGCCAACTCGTAGATCGCGGCCTGGCGATCGGCGTCGGAGACGACATGCACATGATGATCGAGCAGCACAGGTGCCTCGATGGCAGCAGCATGGGACACCGGATTGTCCAAGTAGCGCTTGACGATGGTGTCCACGCCGCCTGCCAGGGTCGCCGAGAACAGCATGCGCTGCCCCTTGGCATCCGTGGCGTCAAGAATGCGCTTGACCATCGGCAGGAATCCCTGATCGGCCATGTGATCGGCCTCATCGAGCACCGTTACCTGGACTCGATCGAGTGAGATGTCCTTCTCCTTCATGTGATCGAGGAGACGACCTGGGCAGGCGACGACGATCTCGACTCCCTGTCGCAGTGCAGTGCGCTGCGGTCCATGGCTCACCCCACCGAAGATGGTGGTAACGCGCATGCCGACTGCTGCCGCGAGCGGCTCGATGACTGCGGCGACCTGGGTCGCAAGTTCACGCGTCGGAACGACGACGAGTGCGCGAGGGTGGCCTGGCATCGGCTTGACGGATGTCTCCGAGAGGCGAGCGACCAGCGGCATCGCGAAGGCAAGGGTCTTGCCCGAGCCCGTGCGGCCCTGCCCGAGCACATCTCGCCCAGCGAGGGAGTCACCAAGGGTGGCCTCCTGGATCGGGAAGGGCTCGGTGATGCCCTGGCCTGCGAGCACCTGGGCGAAGATCGCGGGCACTCCAAGGGCGACGAAGGCATTGTCGGACGCGATCTCGCCGAGAACCGGGCGAACCAATTCCTTGGGCTTCGCATTCGTCGGCGCACCTGCATCAGTGCGTGGCTTGGGACGTGGACGTGAGGTGGGGCGCCCAGCTGAGCGCGTGGAAGTACGTGATGTGCCTTGTGGGCGGGTCATTATTGAAGAACTCCTCTGGCAGACAAGAGTGCTGCCGGGTTACGCACGCAGATCATGGGCTGCCCGAGATTCTGAGAACCTCGTTGTGTCGGTCTCGGCCTGTTGCCGAAGTGCACCCACCTGTCTGTTGCACGTCCATGGTGACATGAGTGGGCTGCAGAACCTAATTGCCTCGCCTCATCGCGATGTGAGTGCCGTCACCTTCAACGCTCGCATCACTAGGCTTGCGCAAGGCGCTGACGCAGCAACCCGTGCACTCAAGAAGGATGAGGATTCATGACCGACGCACGCGACGATTCGATCATGAAGCAGCGATTCGTTCGCCGCCCGCTCAGCCTCATCGGTCTTGCCGTCGCATCCGCAACCTATGCAGCTGCGCTCATGCCATCGCTGCTTCCGCGCGCACTGACCTTCTTGGTCTTCCTCACGGCGCTGGGCACGATCGGTGGCTACGCCTTGGGCAGCACCGTCAGTTGGGCGATCAACAAGTCCATGTGGATCAGGCGGCATCGGCCAGGGCGCCGCATCGGGATCGCCCTCGTGGGCCTCGTCTGGATCCCCAGCCTGGTCTTCACGCCGATTGCCGTCACCTGGCAGTCGGAGCAGCAGTCGCAGCTCGATATGCCCAGCACCCTGCCAGGAACCCTCATCCTGCTCGTCGCCGTGCTCCTCGCGTCCGCGGTCCTCCTTCTCCTGGGACGCTCAGTACGCCTGATGACCGCGAACCTTGCCAAGGCGATCGCGGCGATCCCACCCTTGCACCGGCGCATCTCGCGCGCGCTTCCGGCCAGGCGGCGGCGTGCAATCGCTGGGCTGAGACTGTTGGTGACCATCGTCCTCATCGCAATCCTCAGCTCGCTGCTCACTGCAGGGTTCCAGCGATTGGTCGCCTCCTATGACACGGTGAATGCGGACATGAGCGGCCAGAGCAAGGCATTGATCGGGACCAACAGCGGAGGTCGGGGCAGCCTCGTCTCATGGGAGACACTGGGCCGCCAGGGACGTTCATTCGTCGACAATCCCATGACTGCGGCGCAGATCAGCCAGATCAGCCACCAGCCGGCGGTCGATCCGCTGCGACTGTACGTGGGCATGCAGCAGGGTGGCACTGCCCAGGAACGCAGTGACCTGGCGGTGCGGGAGATCGATCGCTCGGGTGCATGGCATCGCAAGTACCTGGCCATCTTCGTGGTCACCGGCACGGGCTGGGTAGACCCGAATGGCATCAACAGCCTGGAGGCCGTGACCGGCGGTGACATCGCGACGGTGGCGGTCCAATACTCCGCCGTGCCGAGCTGGATCGGATTCGTGATCGATCCGGATACGGCGATGCAGCAGGGCGCCAGCCAGGTGCGCACCATCGTCGACGCGTGGAGGCGACAGCCAGCCGCCACGCGCCCCGAGCTGATCCTGTTCGGGCAATCGCTCGGGGCCTTCGGCTCCCAGGCGGCCTGGCCACAGGACGCAACCCCCCAGGATGTGGTCGCCGATATTCCCAAGGTCATCTGGGTGGGGCCACCTGCGCAATCACCCCTGTGGGAGCGCTGGCAGGCGGGTCGCACTGGTGGCCCGGCGTGGCAGCCAGTGATCGGAGACGGCCGGATCACTCATGTGTTCGTCACTCCCGAGGAGCTCTCGATCGCCCAGCCGATGACGGGACCTGCGATCACCTACACCGCGCACGCGAACGACCCGGTCGTGTACTGGAGCCCTTCGCTGTTCCTGCACCATCCCGACTGGATCGCAGATCCGCTCGGACCCGGGGTCGATCCGCACCTGAGATACCTGTACGCCATCACCTACCTCGCTGTGGGCTTCGATCTCATCGGCGGTGGAGAGCCGCCCGAGGTCGGGCACAACTACAGCGCCAATATCGGCCCAGCCGTCGCTCTCACCTTGAACACTCCTGGTTGGACGCGGGCAGCGACTCGTCGATTGCAGGCTGCGCTGCCGGGCTTGGTCTACCCCACCGACTGATACCGACTTCGGAGCGGGAGCGTCCGACCATTGCGCCGATCACTCCCGTTGTCCGCGCACTTGACGTTCGCGCTCAGCATGCTCGTTCGTGCGAACGTCGTAGGCCCAGATCGCAGGAACGAAGGCAACAGCTGCCACAACGCCGATGACGCACAGGATGCCGCCGGTGGCGAAGGACATCCGCAACGACGTCAACGACGCCGCTGTGCTGCTGCGAACCTGTCCCAGCAGTGGGCCCACTGAGTAACTCAGCATCTCGATCGAACCCATGCGTCCGCGCACCTCATCGGGAATGGTCTGATTCCAGATCAGGCCGCGGAACAGGCCACTGACCATGTCTGCCGCACCGGCGAGCATCAGGAAGATCAGCACCCACCAGATGCCTGGGGCGATGCTGACCAGCCCGATGCACAGGCCCCACAGGACTGCAGAGACCGCCACGAGCCGTCCGTGACGATGCACCCGGGAGATCCAGCCACTGGTGACTGTCACAAGGAAGGCTCCGACGGCTGTGGACGCATACAGCAGTCCGAGTGACCACGGTGCATCGAACTCCTTGGCGACGAAGGGAAACAGCGCGACCGGGAAGGCAAAGATCATGGCCGCCAGGTCGATGAGGTAGGTGCCCAGGAGATCGCGCCGACTCAGCGCATAGCGCACGCCTTCGAGGATGTGCCCGACACCGGCTCGCTCGACGATCTCATTCAGCGGAGGCAGGGGCCGCAGGCGCAGGAGGAACAGCACTGAGACCGCAAAGGTGAGGGCATCGACCCCATAGGCGAATGACGCACCGCCGAAGGCGACCAGCAGCCCGGCGATGGCCGGACCGAGGATGGCACCGAGGGTGTAGCGCACACTTCGAAGGGCACCGGCCGCAGCGAGCTGGTCATGCGACACCACCCGCGGCAGGATCGCATTGAGCGACGGTCCCTGCAGCCCGTCCATGGCCGAGAGCAGGAAGGCCATGACATACAGCAACCAGATCTGCGGACTGGCAATCAGCGAGTTCGCACACAGCACCAGCACGAACACCAAGGCTCCGCACTCGGTGAGCAGCACCAGCTTGCGACGGTCGACCGTGTCAGCCAGCGTTCCGCCGTAGAGGCCGAAGACCACCAGGGGCACGAGCTCTACGACGCCGATCGCACCCACCGCTGCGAAGGAGTTCGTCAACTGCGCCATCTGGAAGGGCAGGGCGACATAGGTGATCATGTTGCCGAAGTAGGTGATCAAGCCACTGAAGAACAGGAAGCGGAAATCGCGTGAGACCCGGATAGAGGTCAGGTCGATACTGAGTTTCGCCACCGGCGCAGTCTGTCAGGAACGCCGGATCAAAGCCCCGCGGAACGACAACATTCCGGCTAGCCTGCCCGAATGCAACTGGAGCCGTTCATCAATGAAGCCTCGCCCGTCATCGGTCGCCTCGGTGGCGCCTTCTATTTCACTCCTGAGACGCTCGGGCGTGGCAGGGAACTGGGCCTCAACGGGCTGCAGTGGTACTACATCGGCCGCGGCGGAGTGCTCGGAGATGCCGAGTGGCCGGTCATCGCCAGCGCCTTCGGCTACTTCTCACTGCGCATGGTCAACAAGTTCTGGAATTCGGCCAGGGCCGTTCTCGCGCCACGCGAAGGCGGACGCCTCTACCTGGAGTGCTGCCGCGACTTCGGTCGCAAGCACTATGCGGATGTCGAAGGCCTCTCCACGTTCTGCAGTGCCGCCGAACGCGTGATCGCAGCCGTCGACATCGAAGGCCTAGCGCTGTTCGCAGGCCTGAGCAGTGAGCCGCTCCCCGATGATCTCCCTGGTCGTGCGCAACAGCTGCTGGCAGTCCTGCGCGAGCATCGTGGGTCAGTGCATCTGCTCGCAATCGTCGGAGTCGGCCTGACGGCCCACCTGGCAGATGCGGTGCGCAGCGCGGACAACCACAAGCTGCACGGCTACGAGCCCGAGGAGATGCCGGTACCGACCGACGCCGACCGGGCCCTCATGGTCAAGGCCGATGAGCTCACCGATCAACTCGTCGCCAAGCCGTACGCAGTGCTCACAGACGTCGAGCGCGATGCGTTCCTGAAGACTCTGCAGGATCTTGACGCCGCCGCGGTGGCCGAGTAGTCACACGTCTGTCGACAAAGCACTCATGGCCGCCAACGGCACCCAATAGCCTTCCGGGATGCAGACAGCGCAGCTCGTCAAGGAAGCCTCACCCATCATCGGTCTCGTTGGCGGCACCTACTTCTTCACCGACAGCACTGTGGCTCGCGGCAAGGAACTGGGCCTTGACGGCATGCGCTTCTACTACATCGGCCGGGGCGGAGTGCTCGGAGATACCGAGTGGCCGGTGGTCGTCAGCGCCTTCGGCTTCTTCGCTCCCCGCATGGTCGAGAAGTTCTGGGACTCGGCCCGGCAGACGATCGAGCCGCGCACAGCAGGTCATGCCTATGTCGAATGCGCGCGCGATTTCGGTCGGGAGAACTTCACCGAGGTCGAGGGGCTGGCCGAGTACTGCGCTGCTGCCGAGAAGATCGTCGCTGCCGTTGACCCAGCGGGCCTCACGCTCTTCGCCGCCCACAGTGCCGAGCCTCTCGCCGAAGACCTGCCCGGGCGAGCAGCCCAGCTCACGACACTCCTGCGCGAGCACCGGGGCTCGGCGCACCTGGTGGCGCTCATCGCCGTCGGGCTCGAGCCACGTATCGCCGATGCGCTGGCGTCCGAGGTCAGCTGGAAGTTCCACGGCTGGACCCTCGACGATGGACCAGCCCCCACCGAAGGCGATCGCGGACTCAAGCTCGAGGCCGAGGCGATCACTGATCGCATCGTGCAGCGCGCTTTTGGCGTCCTCGACGACCAGGAGCAGCAGGCACTGCTCACTGGCCTGCAAGGCATGAGCCATGCCATGCCAGGAGCGTGGTCGCTCAAGGACGCACCGAACTGAAACGGAGGCCGAATCGATCCAAGGCTGAGACTGGGCCTCCTACGTCTCATGAAGCACGATCAAGCGCTCGGCCTCACTATTCTTGCGCGCGTGCATCCGAACAAGGTTGATCGCGCTCGTGTCGTGAAGCTCACGGATCTTCCGAATATCGGCAAGGCGAGCGCAGGGGATCTACGGCTCCTGGGTATCGACGAGCCTTCCCAACTCGTGGGCAAGGACCCCTTCGAGATGTACGAGATGCTCTGCGAAAGGACTGCATCGCGCCAGGACCCGTGCGTCCTGGACGTGTTCATCTCGGTGACGCGTTTCATGGCAGGCCAGGAAGCTCGTCCTTGGTGGGACTACACGCAGGAGCGAAAGCGATTGGTCCTGCTACGCAGCCAGCAGTAGAGGATCGACTCAGGTTGAGGTCCACTTCGGTGCGCGCTTCTCGCCGAAGGCGGTCGCACCTTCCTTTGCGTCATTGGATGCGAACACCGGACCGACGACGGTCTGCTGCCAGGCCATGAAGTCCGGATCAGTCCAGGTTGCTGCCTTTGCCAGCACTGCCTTGGTTGCCTTGACGGCCAATGGGCCATTGGCTGCAATGCGCTCGGCGATATCGAGTGCTGCAGCGAGTGCCCCACCGGGCTCAGCCAGCACCGACACCAGACCCCATGCATTGGCCTGCTCGGCATCGATGATGTCGCCGGTCAGCGCAAGCATCGATGCAGCTGGGTAGCTCATCACTCGTGGCAGGCGATACAGCCCGCCGCCTGCGGCGACGAGTCCACGCTTGACCTCAGGAATCCCGAACTTGGCATCGCGGGAGGCGACGATGATGTCGGTGCACAGTGCCGTCTCGCAGCCACCCGCAAGGGCATAGCCCTCGACGGCGGCGATGATCGGCTTGGCGGGGGGCTGCTGGTTCAGCCCAGGATGCTCGCTGACCTTGTCGAAGGTCGAGCCCGCGGCGAACTCACGCAGGTCCATGCCCGAGCAGAAGTTGCCGCCGGCACCTGTCAGCACCGCAACGGTCAGGTCATTCGAGGTGTCGAACTCATGCAGCGCCTCTGCCATTTCGTACATGAGTTCCCGGCTGAGCGCATTGCGCGCCTCTGGACGGTTCATCGTCATGATGAATACGCCACCGCGCTTCTCGGTGAGTAATACCTCGCTCATTGCTGCCTCCACGATTCGGATCGATGATCGACTGGCAAGTTACTGTGCCGCCGCCGCACATGTCCGGCTTTCCCGGAATTGGCGGCGAGTGCGAGCAGCAGCAGGTTGAAGGGGGCACGAAGGCATCGGAGAGCACCTCCCTGCTCGATACCGGGTTGCAATCCTTCACTCGCCATAGCAGTGCGATTCGTCACTAAGATCGGCTATTGTCCGGTCTTATGACCGCTGCCTGCGGCTCGAGAACGACTTCGCGTGGTGCACGCGGAGCGATCGCATTCGCCCTGGTCGCAGGGATCATGACCAGTGCTCACGCCTTCGGCGCCCCCGCTGTCACCCCGGCTCCTGCAGCACCCGACCAGTCTGCTCCCCTGATCTTCCGTGAGGAGACCGTTCACCTCACGCGAGCACCGCTTGGCCCCAAGGGCATCCACAGTCCGCAGACGCATCCCCGGGGCGGGATCATCGCGCTGGCCCCGTTCGATTCCGTGACTGCTGCGAAGTCCGGCTCGCTCCTGGCATCGGCCGAGCCGGTCATCGAGGGCGCCACGGCCTTCCCTCCACCCGGAGTGGGCGAATCGGCGACTCACCTGGGAAGCCCAGCACCACTGACATCGATCAGCAGCAGCTATGTCTTCCAGAATGCCTCGTCTACCGCTGGCGACCCGGTGACGTGGTCGCCCTGCCGTCCCATTCACTTCGTGATCAATGCCAGCGGCACGCCGACCACATTCGCGCCGAAGGTTCTGGGCGTCGTTGACGAATTCGCGCGCGCAACCGGCCTGAAGTTCGTCTATGACGGAACCACCAGCGAGACCGTCGCAAGTGATCGCAAGGACTACCAGCCGGATCGCTACGGCTCTCGATGGGCACCTGTGCTGGTGGGTGCCTCGACGACCTTCGCCGCCAGCGTTCCTGCGAGCACGGCCGGACTGACCTCGCTCGTACGGGTGAGCAATCAGGCTGACCCCGCCCCCCATTACGTCACAGGTCAGATCGCGGTCTTCGAAGCGGCCTTCACCGACACGCTGCCCGATGGCACCCCTTTGGTCGATCAGGTGCTGCGTCACGAATTCGGTCATCTGGTCGGGCTTGGCCACACCCGAGCCCTGGACCAGGTGATGGACTCGCCCAACACGGGAGTCGCCAGGCTTCAGGCAGGCGATCTCACCGGCCTGAATCGCCTGGGCGAGGGCACCTGCGCCCCCGCGATCTGAAGGGTGCCGGGCTGGCTTTGGACCTGCCATGACCTCGCGACCACGATTGTCACGTGCGCGTAATAAATCATGCAATTTCATTGCATAGGCTCCGCACACTCCAGTTCCGCGACATCTGCGGTGCGCCATGCCTGAAAGGGAACCCTCATGAGTGGGAATGCTGTACGCCTGCAAGCCATCAAGGACGTCGAGGCCTATGTGCCGCCAGCGGTGAGCTACATCGACTCCGAGGCCCCAGGCGAGATCTACGGGCTCAATGTGTTCAGCAAGTCGGTGATGCAGAAGCGACTGCCCAAGGCCGTGTTCAAGTCGGTCACGAACACCATTGAGAATGGCGCGACCCTGGATCCAACGATCGCTGACGCGGTCGCATCGGCCATGAAGGACTGGGCCCTGGAGAAGGCCGCGACCCACTACGCCCACGTCTTCTACCCCCTCACCGGATTCACCGCTGAGAAGCACGACAGCTTCTTCGAGCCGGTCGGCGAT
>JBAYUM010000018.1:0-18711 GCA_041675125.1 Candidatus Nanopelagicales bacterium | reverse complement strand
TGCCGCATCTGCCGAGATCCGCGTCGTGATCACACAGTGCTGTGTGTCGTTGAGGAGCCCAAGGATGTCGTCGCGATCGAGAAGACACGCGAGTTCAAGGGTCGCTACCACGTGCTTGGCGGGGCGATCAGCCCGATCGAGGGCATTGGTCCCGATGACCTGCGCATTCGCGAGCTGATGGTGCGCCTGGCCGACGACAGCATCGTCGAGGTCATCCTTGCCACCGATCCGAATCTCGAGGGAGAGGCAACAGCCACCTATCTGGCACGACTCATCTCACCGATCGGCATCGCTGTGTCCCGACTGGCAAGCGGCCTGCCGGTGGGCGGCGACCTGGAGTACGCCGACGAGGTCACCCTCGGGCGCGCCTTCGAAGGCCGTCGCAGGGTCTAGTCCGTTCCTATACTGCTGAGGTGGCCAGCGACCCAGTGAGGCTTCGCAGGTTCAGTGCGATCGTCCTTGCGGCACTGACCCTTCCCGTACTGATGTTCGGCCTCATCGACCCGTTGGAGGGCGGAATCGCGCTCTTGGTCGCAGCGGGGCTCGTCGCTGCGACGTGGTGGCTGTCGAAGATCGGGATTCCCCGATTGGAATGGGCCTCGTGGACAGCGGCAATCGTCTTCGGCGTGGTCGCGATCGCATGGGCAGTGACGCTGTGGTCGCCAGCTGAACGTGCGACGGGCCAGGGCATCTCGATGCCCTGGCCGCTTCTCGCGCTGCTGATCGCCTATGAGCTCGCGGTGGTGTCCACCCTGGTCGGAGGGGTCGTCTACCTGGTGAGGTTGATCCGTTCTGCCTGATTCGGCCCGGCAAATCGCTCTGCTGCCAACGGGTACGATTGTGCGTCGTGTCCCTGATTGTTCAGAAATTCGGAGGTTCGAGCGTCGCTGACGCCGCGAGCGTCAAGCGCGTGGCCCGACGGATCGTCGATACCAAGCAGGCCGGGCACGATGTCGTGGTCGTCGTCTCGGCCATGGGCGACACCACCGATGAGCTCCTCGAGCTGGCCGAGCAGGTCTCACCCAATCCTCCTGCGCGCGAACTGGACATGCTGCTGACCTCGGGGGAGCGGATCTCCATGGCTGTCCTGGCCATGGCAATAGCCGACCTCGGTGCCGATGCCCGCTCGTACACGGGATCGCAGGCAGGCCTGATCACCGATGCTGCCCACGGGGCCGCGAAGATCATCGACGTCACCCCTGGTCGTATCCAGGAGGCCCTCAAGGCCGGTGCGATCCCCATCGTCGCCGGATTCCAGGGTGTTGCCCATGACACCAAGGACATCACCACCCTCGGACGTGGCGGCTCTGACACCACCGCTGTTGCACTCGCGGCGGCGTTGAACGCCTCTGTCTGCGAGATCTACACCGATGTCGATGGTGTCTTCAGTGCCGACCCTCGGGTTGTTCCGGCTGCGCGCAAGGTGCCGTTCATCACCTATGAGGAGATGCTCGAACTGGCGGCAGTCGGAGCAAAGGTGCTGCACCTGCGATGTGTCGAATACGCACGCCGATTCGATGTGCCGATCCACGTCCGCTCGTCGTTCTCACAACTTGATGGCACCTTCGTGATGTCACCAGAAGCCATTGCTACCGCTATCGCAGAAGGAAAAGCCATGGAGCAACCGATCATCTCCGGAGTCGCAGCCGATGTGAACGATGCCAAGATCACGGTGATCGGCGTTCCGGACAAGCCAGGCGAGGCAGCGGCGATCTTTCGCGCGCTGGCCGATGCGTCGATCAATATCGACATGATCGTGCAGAACATCTCCGCTGCTGCCACAGGGCGCACCGATGTCTCGTTCACCTGCCCGGTTGGCACTTCGAAGAAGGCATTGGCAGCACTCGAGGCCAAGCGTGCAACCATCGGCTTCGAGAGCCTGGCCATCGACGATCAGGTCGCCAAGGTGTCTCTCGTCGGTGCAGGCATGCGCTCGCATCCAGGAGTCTCGGCTGACTTCTTCACGGCGTTGGCCGATGCCTTGATCAACGTCGAGATGATCTCGACCTCTGAGATTCGCATCTCTGTCGTGACCCGGGTCGACGATGCCAAGCGTGCAGTGCAGGCGCTGCACACCGCCTTCGGCCTCGATGTCGATGGGCAGGCCGTCGTGTACGGAGGGACAGGGCGATGAGCAGGGGAATGCATGTTGCCGTCGTAGGTGCAACTGGTCAGGTTGGCGCGGTCATGCGGCGCCTGCTCGAGGAGCGGGACTTCCCGATCGAGCGCATCCGGTTCATGGCATCGGCACGCTCTGCGGGTACCACCCTTGCCTTCAAGGGCCTCGATGTCGTCGTCGAGGACGCTGAGACCGCAGATCTCACCGGCATCGATATCGCGCTGTTCTCCGCTGGTGGCGCCACCTCGAAGGTGCTCGCGCCGAGGTTCGCTGCCGCAGGCGCAGTGGTCATCGACAACTCTTCGGCATGGCGCATGGACCCTGATGTCCCTCTGGTCGTCAGTGAGGTCAACCCGCAGGCGATCGCCGACATGCGCAAGGGCATCGTCGCCAATCCGAACTGCACCACCATGGCAGCGATGCCGGTGCTGCAGCCGCTGCACAAGGCTGCCGGTCTGCGACGTCTCGTGATCAGCACCTTCCAGGCGGTATCCGGCAGCGGCCTTGCTGGCGTCGAGGAGCTCGCCTCGCAGGTGCGTGCGGTGGTCGATCAGGACTTCGAGGGCCTGACTCACGATGGCTCTGCAGTCACCTTCCCGGCACCGAGCAAGTACGTCGCGCCGATCGCCTTCGATGTCATCCCCTTCGCCGGCAGCCTGGCTTCCGATGGCTCGCTCGAGACTGACGAGGAGCAGAAACTGCGCAATGAGAGTCGCAAGATCCTTGGTATTCCTGATCTTCTCGTCTCTGGCACCTGCGTGCGGGTTCCCGTCTTCAGCGGGCACTCGCTCTCGATCAACGCGGAATTCGACAGGCCGATCACGGTCAGCGAGGCGACAGCCCTGCTTGCAGCAGCCCCTGGTGTCGAGCTTGCCGAGGTTCCGACTCCGCTGCAGGCGGCAGGTGCCGATCCGTCATTCGTCGGTCGCATTCGCCAGGACCAGTCGGTTGCCGATGATCACGGCCTGGTGCTGTTCGTCAGCAATGACAACCTGCGCAAGGGCGCTGCCCTGAATGCTGTTCAGATTGCCGAGTTGGTCGCTGCGGGCAGGTAGGCGAGGGCGCCCGCGAATCATTCAGGGGACTTGCACGACGTTCAAATCATCGATGCCCGCGAAATCGTCGAGTTCACGAAGTGAGATGACGACACTGGTATCAAGCAGGCTGACTCGTGGGTCTGTCATAGCGTGGGATCGACAACCGCATCGATGTCGCGCCGCAATGCGTCTAGGTCGATGCTCGGTACGCGCTTCCATCGTCCGATCAAGAGCGCCGCAGGCGTTCCAGTGCTCACGATGGGCCGGAGTTCAGCGACCGGTTTACCGGACTTGGTTACGACAACGGTCATTCCCCGCTCCACGTCTGCGAGGATGGACCCTCCGTGGTTGCGCAGGTCACGCATGGTCACCTCAGTCATGCGACGAGTTTCTCACGAGTGATACATCAGGTCGAGCGTCCATGTGGGTGACGGGACCCACCGCGAGTGCTGCTCAGTTCGGGTGAGCATCCCGCGTCTGCAACCGCTTCCCTGCGCGTATCGCCCGGCGTAGCCTTGATGAGAGTTGGGACTTGGAGGAACTGTGCATGCATTGGTGATCTATGAGTCCCTTTGGGGCAATACCGAGCAAGTCGCTCGCGCGATCGCGGCGCAACTGGCGACCGTGATGACAGTGGAAGTCGTGGATTCCGAGGCAGCGCCCACGCAGTTCGATGGGATCGACTTGTTGGTGGTCGGTGGCCCGACTCACGCATTCTCGATGACCCGTTCGAGTACTCGGGCGAGCGCGGTCTCGCAGCACGCCGCCCCCAAGGCACCGACACGTGGCATTCGAGAGTGGCTCGCCGAACTCCAGCGACCGCCTCGCGGGACCCGCGCCATAACCTTTGACACCCGCGTGGACCGCCCCCGACTGCCAGGGTCCGCGGCACGCGCCGCGAAGCAGGAACTGCAAAGCCTCGGGTTCGACATCGTCGGCAAGCAGAAGTCCTTCCGGGTGCACGGTTATGAGGGCCCATTGCTCGACGGAGAGCTCGATCGTGCAGCTGACTGGGCCAAGGAGATCTGCAATGCCATGCAAGCCAGTCAGTGACGCGCGCCTGGGCCATGGCAAGGACGTCTATTGCACTTGGGCCAGTCAGTTCCGAAGCGCCCTGTCGACACCGCGCTGACCCTCGCGCCGGGCGACACTGCTGATGCCCGGATATCGGTCGATGAACTCCTGCACCTCGTTCGGCCAGTAGGCGCTGGCATCCCGCAGGGCCCAGCCGATGGCCTTGGCGATGAAGAACTCCTTGTTGGCAATATGCGGCTCGCACATGGCAAGGAGCAGTGCCAGGTCGGTCTCATCGCGGTTGCCGCGTTGATGCTGGATCGAGGCGCGCACCAGCCAGATGTTCTCGTCGCGATTCCAATCCCACATCGTGTCGATGAGCTCGGGGTAGGTGTTCACGAGCGGCGTGATGATCACGGTGCCAAGCGAGTCGACGGAATCCCACCAGGACTTCGTGGTGACGAGCTCGCGCACCGGATCGTCGAGGAAGTCAGCCGAGATCGCACCCCGGTACCAATCCAGCGCATCGCAGGCCGCGTAGTGGTATTCGCGTTCCGGAAGGCGCCAGAGCTTCTGCACGAGTTGGGCGAGATCGGGCTGATCAAGTTGCGCGAGCGGCTTCCAGGCTGCCTTGAGGGCTGCACGCCGCGCTTGGGTCTGGATCCCGAGATAGGGGGCGATGCGCTTCATATACGCAGCCATGTTCACGGCATATTCGGGATTGGCGAGCGGCGCATAGGCCTGTCTCGCGGCATCAATCCAGGCGCGGTACGGCATAGCCGAAGGCCTCGTAGTCGCGGGCATAGGCCTTTGCGACCTTCTCGAGCAGTTCCGGCGTGTAGTGCTCGTTCATATGCGATCCGGCATGGGTCGCCTTGCGGCAGAAGAAGTCCTCCTTCAAACCAGGCGCGCCGGTGAGCTGGCCGAGCAGGTCCCAGGACTGCTCGAGATCCTCGAGATGGATCAGTGCATTGAACTTGATGAAGTCGAAGCCGATCTGGTCGGTCTGGCGCCGCCAGTGCGGGTCCTGCTGGCGAGACGGCAGCGCGCACACCACGTCGATGAAGTCGGCGAAGCTGATGTCCTTCGAACTCTGGGGCGCGCGGCCCTGCTCCTGGAGGATGGCGAAGATCGGCTCGCTCTGCTGCAAGCCCTGGGTGATCTTCTCCAGCCAGCCCGAGAGCAGCCGCGCCGCTGGCTCACGGACGACGGCAAAGCGCTGGATCCTCTTGCTCGTCAGGATGTCCTCGAGCTGATCATTGGGAAGCTGATAGGGCTTGATGAAGGGCGTTGCATTCTTGCGCTGATGCGGGTTGTCCTGCACGAGTTCAACCAGGGATTCGTTGAATCGCGCCGCTTCCAGGCCGCCGAGGGTGGACTTCATGGTGCCGCAGCCGGCCTTGGGCACCTCGAAGTAGACGTACTTGTTGACCAGCGAGATATGCATGTGATTGTTGACCGAGCGCCAGCCCATGGCCTGCACGTACCGACCGGTGACCTTGCCGAGTTCACGAGGTGCAGGACGGCGATCCATGCGTTTCCTCTCTTGGTTCTTGGTGGTCGGAGGCCGAGCTCGTCGGCCTCCGACCTTCCGTCGGGGTGGCGGGATTCGAACCCACGACCTCTTCGTCCCGAACGAAGCGCGCTACCAAGCTGCGCTACACCCCGAAGAACCGCTGAAGTCTAACGGAGTGATGCCGACAGTGGAGCCGTGAGGGTGAGCAGGGTGGCCTCGGGACGGCAGGCGAATCTGAATGGCACGTATGGCGAGGTGCCGCACCCGGCCGAAACATGCAGAGGCGCTGATTGAGCGATCCCCGCGGAATCGGTCATCGAGTAATCCGACAGACCGCGCGCCTTGCGGCGGTCAAGATCGCAATTGGTCACGACTGCGCCGTAGCCGGGAAGGCGCAGCTGGCCACCATGGGTGTGCCCGGCGAGGACGAGATCGGCGCCATCGCCGACGAAGCCATCGAGCACGCGCAGATAGGGAGCGTGCACGACACCGATGGCCAGATCGGCATTGGGATCGAAGGGCCCGGCCACCTTCTCGTATCGATCGCGACTGATGTGCGGATCATCGACGCCACGAAGATCCAGGAGGCGGCCGTCGGCCTTCACCGTGGCCGAGGTGTTCGTCAGGTCGAGCCATCCCATATCGGTCAGCCCGTCGACCAGGTCCTGCCAGGGCAGCATGGGTCGCTGCGGCTGTACCTGCGAGGGCCCACGCAGGTACTTCGCGGGATTGATCGGCGTGGGAGCGAAGTAGTCATTGCTGCCCAGCACGAAGACGCCCGGAACGTCGAACAGTGGATCGAGGCTGTCGAGCACATGCGGAATAGCGTCCTGGTGGGCAAGGAAGTCGCCGGTCACCACAACCAGGTCAGGGTCCAACTCGCTCAGCGAGCCCAACCAGGCCTGCTTCCTGTCCTGTCCTGGGATGAGGTGCAGATCGGAGAGATGCAGGATGCGCAGGTCTGACTGGCCAAGGGGCAGCACGGTCACCTCTGTGCGCCGCAGGGTGAACTGCTGGGCCTCCCAGTAGGCATAGGCCAGTCCGGCAGCGCCCACGGCGGCCGTTCCTGCCAGTGCCTTGCCCAATCCCATGCAGTGATGGTGACATCCCCAAGGCGTTCCCACCAAGTTCGGGTTAGGCCACAATGCAGGGATGACACAGCTCAAGGCTCAAATGCGGGCAGACCTGACCACGGCCATGAAGGCCCGCGATGCGCTGTCGGCCTCCACGCTGCGTATGGCCTTGACCGCCATCACCAATGAGGAGGTCTCGGGCAAGCAGGCGCGTGAGCTGTCAGACGACGAGGTGCTGACGGTGCTGGGACGTGAGGCCAAGAAGCGACGCGAGGCTGCGCAGGCCTATGAGGAGGCGGGCCGTCCAGAGCTTGCGGCAAAGGAACTCGAGGAGCTCGGGGTCCTCGAGGCCTATCTGCCCGAAGCCCTGAGTGAGGATGCGGTTCGCGCGATGATCGAGTCGGCTGTGCTGCAGGTGAAGGCTGATGGCCTCGAAGGCGGTTCTGCCATGGGGGCAGTGATGAAACTGGTTCAGCCGCAGGTGAAAGGCCGCGCCGACGGCGGATTCGTGGCTGCGATGGTGAAATCGGCCCTCGGCATCGGGTGAACCCTTGTTCACAGTGTAGTTCTAAAGAACTATTCATAAATAGTTCTTCTGAACCTATTGTGACTCGCGTCATGTGCGTAGGTTCGCAAGCCGTAGATGTGGGCGAGATCACCGCAAATGGGTTGATCACTGAGCAAAAGGGGATCGCAAGCATGACCTTCGATACCGACTGGGCAGCACAAGCAGCATGCCGGACAGCAGATCCAGACACATTGTTCGTGCAGGGTGCCGCACAGAATCGGGCGAAGGCAATTTGCTCCGGCTGCATCGTTCGCACTGAATGCCTCGCAGACGCCCTCGACAACCGAGTTGAATTCGGTGTGTGGGGCGGAATGACCGAGCGTGAGCGTCGTGCGCTCCTGCGCCGCCGTCCGAATGTGTCGTCCTGGAGCATGCTGCTGCAGAACGCCAGTGAGGATTTCGCACGTCAGTCGCCGTTGGCCGCTCGCGTCTCCTAGTCCTGGCCGCCGGCGAGCAGCGCACCGATCTGTCGCAGCCCTGCGAGGTCGTGCACATCCTCGGCCAGGGCCGCAACCGTGGTCACCGGAACAGCCGGATGCGCCGAGGTGAATCGTGCAGCAACAAGTTGCTGACGTTCCAGCAGCGCCTGGCGCTCGGCATGCAGGCCAAGAAGCGCGGCTGTCAGCCGACTGGTGGCGTCACCATCCTCGAGCATCTCTGCAGCGGCCATAGCCTGCTCGCGCGAGACCTCCGGCAGGGTCACCTCCTGCACCCGATTCAGCACCAGGCCAGCCAGGGGCATCCCATCTGCGTGCAGTCGCTCGACGAAGTACGAGGCCTCACGCAGCGCATCGGATTCGGGTGCCGCAACCACCACGAATGACGTGCTGGGGTCCTTCAGCAACTCATAGGTAGCGTCGGCGCGCTCGCGAAACCCGCCGAAGGTGGTGTCGATAGCGGCAACGAAGGCGCCGACATCGGTGAGCACCTGCGATCCGAGGATCTTCGACAGTGCGCTGGTGAAGAAACCGAAACCGACTGCGGCGATCTTGCCGAGCCCTCGGCCTGCGCCACGTGCGGGTGCGGCGAGGATACGGATGAACTTGCCATCAAGGAATGAACCAAGTCGCGCGGGGGCGTCAAGGAAGTCGAGCGCACTGCGAGAAGGAGGCGTGTCGATGACGATGAGATCCCAGGTGTCGTCGACCCGCGCCTGAGCGTGGAGCTGACCGAGCTTCTCCATCGCCATGTACTCCTGCGTGCCGGCAAATGAGGAGGAAAGGGTTTGGTAGAAAGGGTTTTCGAGGATTGCCTGTGCGCGCTCCGGATCGGAGTGACTCTCGACCACCTCGTCGAAGGTGCGCTTCATGTCGAGCATCATCGCGTCCAGGGAGCCATGTCCGATGGCGTGCTCGATGCCCGCGACGCTGCGCGGCGTGTTGTCGAGGTGCTCGATGCCCATAGCCTGCGCCAGGCGCCGAGCCGGGTCGATGGTCAGCACGCAGACCCGGCGGCCGTGCTCGGCAGCACGCAATGCCATTGCTGCGGCAGTAGTGGTCTTGCCGACTCCTCCAGCACCAGTGCACACGATGATGTGAATGCTGGGGTCGAGGACAAGCGCGTCGATATCGAGTGCCGGTGCCGTCATCGCGAAGGCCATCACTGGATTCCTTCTGCGTGAAGTGCATCGGCAAGTGCATAGAGGCCGCCGAGATCAATGCCGCGCATGAGATACGGCAATGTGAATGTCGGCAGCTCAAGGGCAGCGATGCGTTCGAGTTCACGTGCCTCAAGATCGGTGCGCTGCACATGATCCTGCGCCTCTTGGATGAGGCTGGATGCGATGACTCCAGCGGGCTGGCGGATCCCTGCGGCGTGGGCTGTCTCCCCGATCTTGTGCTTCGGCAGCGTGCCCTTGCGAATCCGCGCCCGCTGCTTGTCGTCGAAGATCGGCGCTCGCGTCATATTGACGAATACGGCCCCCACCGGCAGGTCGGCTTTCTTGAGCTCGGCTATGCCATCCAGGGTCTCCTGCACCGGCATCTCCTCGAGCAGTGTCACGAGGTGCACTGCAGTCTGCGGTGAGCCGATGACCCCCATGACCATCTCGGCATGACGGTGGATGGGACCGGTCCTGGCAAGCGCCGACACCTGCGCGGTCACATTGAGGAACTGCGCGATGCGCCCAGTGGGTGGAGCATCGATGACGACTGCGTCGTAGGCGTTCTCGGTGCGCTTGATCTTGCGCCGCACGACCTCGCAGGCCTTTCCGGTGAGCAGGACATCGCGCAGCCCAGGCGCAAGCGTGGTGGCGAAGTCGATGGCCCCCATCCTGCGCATGGCGGATCCGGCGCGGCCGAGGTTGTAGAACGTGGCCAGGTAGTCGACCAGCGCCTCGTCAGCGTCGACGGCGAGGGCCCAGACCTCGCCATCGCCGGGTGCGATCGCGATGCGGCGCTCCTCATAGGGCAGGGGAGGGGTGTCGAACAACTGGGCTATGCCCTGGCGACCTTCGACCTCCATGAGCAGGGTGCGCCTGCCGTTGCGGGCCAGGTTGATTGCGAGCGCCGCCGCAACTGTGGTCTTGCCTGCCCCGCCCTTGCCGGAGACGACATGCAGGTGGGTTCCCGCCCAATTGACCACCTCACCAGCGTAATCCGACAGGCCGCACACGCCCTGGCCGCTATCGCTAGGGTCTGAAGCATGACCAAATGGGAGTACGTCACGGTTCCGTTGCTCGTCCACGCCACCAAGCAGATCCTCGACAACTGGGGCCTTGACGGCTGGGAGCTCGTACAGGTTGTCCCCGGTCCAAATTCAGAGCAGCTCGTTGCGTATCTCAAGCGTCCCCTCGCCAGCTAGGAGCAGATCATGAGCGTTGAAAGTCGACTTGCGGAGATCGGCCTGACCATTCCCGAGATCGCAGCCCCGGTTGCGGCCTATGTCCCCGCAGTGCGTACGGGCAATGTCATCCACACCTCGGGCCAGTTGCCGATGGTCAATGGCGAATTGGCGATGACCGGCAAGGTCGGCGCGGAGGTCACTCCTGAGGAAGGCGCCGAACTCGCGAAGATCTGCGCCCTGAATGCCATTGCTGCAGTCAAGGGAGTCATCGGCGATCTCGAGAAGGTCGTGCGCATCGTGAAGGTCACCGGCTACGTCGCCAGTGACCCCTCCTTCAGTTCTCAGCCGATTGTCGTGAATGGCGCAAGCGGAGTGCTGGGACAGGCTTTCGGCGACAAGGGAGTGCATGCCAGGTCATCCCTCGGCGTTGCAGTGCTGCCGCTTGATGCACCCGTTGAGGTCGAGCTCATCGTCGAGGTCGCGGACTAGTGAGCGAGCTTCCCGAATACGCCCTCGGGCGTGCTCGTGAGCTCGCCTCAGGCCAAGCTGATTGGAAACCAGTTGTTCCACGGTCGGCAGCGACCGTCATGCTGCTGCGGCAGGCGGATGCGGGCCTTGAGACCTACATGATGTGCCGTGCAAGCACGATGGCATTCGCCGCGAGCGCCTACGTGTTTCCCGGCGGGCGCCTGGATCCTGCGGACATCGAGCATGGGGCCGAGCTCGATGGCGCTGCGCATGGCATATCCGCGCTCTCGCTTCGCATGAGCACTGATGAGGTGGAGGCCCGTGGCCTGCTCATCTGCGCAGTGCGTGAGCTCGAGGAGGAGGCGGGGGTGATCATCGGCCCCCAGTCACTGGTGCTCATTGACCACTGGGTCACGCCTGAATGGGAGAACCTGCGCTACGACGTGCGCTTCTTCCTGGCGCATATGCCCGCCGATCAGATAGCCGAACCCCGTGGCACCGAGGCTGTCGAAGCCCGCTGGATCGCACCGGAGGATGCCATCGCCGAGGCCGATCAAGGTCGGATGCTGCTGATGGCACCGACCCGGGCCGCCCTCGAGCATCTCCTGGAGCACTCGGATATCGCTGCATTGATTGCGGCAGCAGATGCCCGGGAGATCGTGCCGCGCATGGACCGCCTGCATGTCGATGAGCAGGGTGTCGAGAGTTGGGCGATCGTGCATGACCGCACTGGCGAGATCCTCACGCCAGGACGCCCAGTACCACCACAGGAGTCGAGCCCCACGCCATGAGCGGGCGTCCGTTGCCGTTCATCGGATCCCGCGAGGACTGGGAGGGCGGCTCGGTCACTGACAGCACGGTCTGCGTCCTGGCGCACAACCCTGGGGCATTGACCCTTGACGGCACCAACACCTGGCTCCTGCAGGTCCCGGAAACCGACAAGTGCATCGTGATCGACCCCGGCCCCGATGAGAACAGCCACTTCCTGGACATCCTCGCGGCCGCCCGACTGCGCGACTGCGCAGTGGGTGCTGTGCTGCTGACCCATGGGCATTCCGATCACTCCGCAGGAGCCAAGGCCTTTGCCGAGATGACCAGGACGACGGTGCGGGCTGTTGACCCGAAGCTCCGACTGGGCGACGAGGGCCTCACCGATGGTGATGTGATCACCGTGGGACAGACCGAGTTGCGCGTGATCCTGGCTCCCGGGCATTCCTTCGACAGCGTCGGCTTCCTGCTGCCGTACGACGGCACGCTGCTCACTGGCGACAGCGTCCTGGGCAGGGGCACGTCATTGATCAGCATTCCTGACGGCGACCTGGGCGCCTATCTCGACAGCCTCGATCGACTGCGAGAACTCGTTGCGGAACAAGGGGTTTCATGGCTGCTGCCCGGACACGGGCCAGCGCTCACAGGAGCCGGAGACATCCTCGATGCCTACGTGGAGCACCGCATCGCCCGGTTGGCAGAAGTGCGCGAGGCAGTGAAGTCCGGTTGCACGACTTCGACAGAGGTACTCGACGTGGTCTACGCCGACACGCCCGAGAACCTGCGCACCGCCGCTTCGTTCTCAGTGAAGGCGCAACTGGCCTATCTGCAGAAGCTCGGCGAGTTCACGACCGATGAGGATCTGATGAAGGTGCCAGACAAGCCCGAGCAGGACTAGCGAGCCCGCTTGCCGAGCCGCTCGACGTCGAGGATGAGCACCTGACGTGATTCGAGGCGAATCCAGCCGCGCTGCGCGAAATCGGCAAGCGCCTTGTTGACCGTCTCACGCGATGCGCCGACCAGCTGGGCCAGTTCTTCCTGAGTCATGTCATGGGTGACCATCAGGCCCTCTGGGGTGATGGCTCCGAACTTCTCGCCGAGGTCCATGAGCGCCTTTGCCACGCGTCCGGGAACATCGGAGAAGACCAGGTCGGCCATGGCCTCGTTGGTACGGCGCAGGCGCCGGGCCAGGGCCTGCAGCAGTGCTGCTGCGACCTCTGGGCGACCGGCAAGCCAGGGGCGCAACTGGTCATTGCCCAGGCCCAGGACGATGGCGTCGGTCAAGGCGGTGGCAGTCGATGTGCGCATGCCCGGATCGAAGAGACTGAGTTCACCGAACATCTCGCCGGGTCCGAGCACTGCCAGCAGCGACTCGCGACCATCGACGGAGGTCTGGCCGAGCTTGACCTTGCCGTCGACGATGACGTACATGCGGTCACCGGGTTCGCCCTCGGCAAAGAGGACCTCGCCCTTGACCACCGTTCGCTCGACCAGGGATGCGCGCAGCGCCGTGGCACCTTCAACATCAAGGGCTGCAAACAGCGGGGCATTCATCACGGTGTTGTCTTCCACGTGCTCATTCTGGCCCATAACCCTCGGACCCGGCACACGGCTTGCCACGTATCGGACGCTTACGCTGTGCCAATGGCGAACGTAGCAGCGGAAAAGCGACGATTTCGCTCGATTTTCAAGGCCCTTGAAGTCCAGTACCCCGATGTGAAGTGCGAACTGGATTTCACCAGCCCCTTGGAACTGCTGGTGGCAACGGTGCTCAGTGCGCAGAGCACGGATGTCCGCGTCAACAAGATCACCCCCGAGCTGTTCGAGAGATACCAGTCGGCGGCGGACTATGCGGCAGCCGAGCGGGAGGACCTGGAGCGGATCATCCATCCCGCGGGCTTCTTCCGGGCCAAGGCGGCAACGATCCAGGGGATCGGCCAGCAGCTGTGCGAGCGCTTCGGTGGCGAGGTGCCGCTGACGATCGAGGAGTTGGTGACCCTGCCGGGAGTGGGACGCAAGACCGCCAATGTGGTGCTGGGCGAGGCCTTCGGGCTGCCGGGCATCACCGTCGACACGCACCTGGGCCGATTGGCGCGACGCCTGGGCTGGACAGCTGAGACGGATCCGGTGAAGGTGGAGCGTGACCTCGCCGCCCTGTGGCCCAGGAAGGACTGGACCAAGGCCTCGCAGCTGATCATCTGGCACGGTCGTCGTCGCTGTCATGCGCAAAAGCCCGCGTGCGGTGCCTGCACGATCGCCCGCTGGTGCCCGTCGTTCGGCGAGGGTCCGACCGATCCTGTGGTGGCAGAGAAGCTCGTACGCACCTCGGGACGCGCGTGATCGACTCATGACCATCGTTGACTGGGTCCTCGTCGGTGCGGTGATCGCATTCGCCTGGGCAGGATGGCGACAGGGATTTGTCGTCGGCCTGCTGTCGTTCGCGGGATTCCTGGGCGGTGGTCTTGCAGCGGCCTATTTCCTTCCCGAGGTGATCGCGTCATTCATGGGCGAAGGCCTTGGTCGGGCATTGCTGCTCGTTGGTGCGGTGCTGTGCGCGGCATTGCTGGGGCAGGTGCTTGCCTCGATCCTGGGACGCACCTTGCGGGCTGCGATCACGTGGTCGCCAGCCAAGTACGTGGACAAGACCGCAGGCGCTGGTCTCAATGTGCTCGCGCTCGCGGTCATCATCTGGATCCTGGCCAGTGCAATTGCCATGCTGCCGACAACACAGGCCACATTGCTCATCCAGCAGTCCAAGGTCGTGTCGACCCTGGATCTCCTGGTTCCCAACCAGGTGCGCGATGTCTTCATCCACCTTCGTGATGCGGTCGGCCAGAGTTCACTGCCTCGCGTCTTCTCCACTATCTCTGAAGTCGTCGGGCCTGAAGTCGATGCGCCCGACAGCGGGATTGTCGAGAGTGCGCCGATCCAGCGAGCGGCTGACTCTGTTGCCCGCATCTTCGGCACGGCAAGTGCCTGCAAGGTGACCTTGACGGGGACAGGCTTCTTCGTGGGCAGCGGCATCGTGCTGACCAACGCGCATGTGGTCGCCGGAGTTGACTCGCCGGATGTCGAGATCGGCGGCATTCACCTTCCTGCCTCTGTCGTCTACTTCGACCCCCGTGTCGATATCGCGGCCCTGCGCGTTGATTCAGCACCCATCGCGCCATTGAGCCTGCAGACCGCGGCACCGCTGTCGGGCTCCGATGCAGCCATTGCCGGCTACCCGGGTGGTCGCGCCCTCGAGGTGACAGCCGTCCGGATTCGCGCGCTGATCGATGCGCGCGGTGACGACATCTATGGCCGTAGCGGCGTGGCCAGGCGGGTCGTCTCCTTCCGCGGCAATGTGGAGCGTGGCGACTCCGGTGGACCGTTGCTGTCAATGTCGGGGGAGGTGACCGGCATGGTGTTCGGTGCTGGCATCACCAGCAATTCCACTGGATATGCGATTGCCTCGAGCGAACTGCAGTCGGCGATCGATGCTGCAAAGAGCAGCGCAGCATCCGTGAGCACTGGATCATGCGTCGTTCGCGAATAGCGCGCTACGGAGTTTCGGCCTGCCGCAGGGTGTTCAGCCAGTCGATGAGCACGCGATTGAATTCAGCTGGCGACTCCTCATGCGGAAAGTGGCCGGTCGGCAGGTCATGCCGCTGATAGCCGTCGGTGCAGTGCTGCTGGCTGCCCTCAAGGCTCGACGCCAGGCACATGGGGTCGCTGCTTCCTTGGATGTGCAGGACCGGACACGTGGTCGGCTGGTCCATCAGCGTGAAGAAGCGCCGACCGTCGGCCCGCGGAATCGATCGCAGGGCCCAGCGATGTGACTCGATCGAGGTATGCGGGGTGGGCCAGCGGCTGAATGCCGCCCGGTAGATCTCACCCTGCCCGTCGACCCATGAGTCATCCGCAGACCAGCTGCGCAGGAGGTGCTCGACTCGTGTGCCGTCGCGCCGGCTCAGGCTCCGCTCGGGAAAGAACGGAAGTTGGAAGCCCACTGCGTACATCCAGCGCCGCCACTGTCCGTGCTTTCGAGCATTGGCATGCAAGGCCTTCGGATGCGGCATGGAGACCGGAACGATCGCCTCAACGACCTCGGGATGCTGCACGGACATCGTCCAGGCAATCAGCCCGCCCCAGCCCAGGCCCACGATGACGGCGCTTTCGGCACCCATGCTGCGGATGACCCCTGCGATATCGGCTGCCAGGGTGATGGGGTCATAGCCGTGTGGGGTGTGATCGGATCCGCCGTAGCCGCGCAGGTCGATGGCTACGGCTCGAAAGCCAGCATCAGCGAGTGCTGTCAGTTGCTGACGCCAGGTCCACCAGAAGGTCGGAAATCCGTGGAGCAGGACGACCGTTGGGCCCTGCCCGATCTCTACGACATGAAAGCGTGAGCCATTGGCTGAGACATCTCGATGCTTCCAGGGCCCAGGCGCATGGATGACACGCTCAGCGAGCGACACCGTTACGAAGCAGCGTCGGTTTGGCCGAACGCCTCTGGGGCAAAGGCCTCTTGGGTCTTGGTCAATTCGCGCAATGCCAGTTCGGGGCCCTTGATCTTCGAGGCCTGCGACTTTGCGATGAGCGCAGCCGCAGCGGTGAGCACGAGGAGCAGCAGGGCAACGATGCCGAAGGCTGCCCAGGTCTGCAGTCCGAGCTGCGCGAGTCCGTAGGCCAGCGTGAACAGGATGAACAGCAGTGCCAGCGGTGTCAGGATCAGGGCCAGCATGCCGAAGGCTGCGGCAGTGGTGATGGCGTCGCGCGATGCCTTCATCTCAGCCTGGGCAAGGGCGAGTTGAGCCTTGGCAAGTCGCTTGCCGTCGCTCACCGTCTTAGCGATGAGCTCCTTGATACTGGGCTGCTGGCTCTCGGGCATACGGAGAGGTTAGCGCTCTGCTGGCCATTCGGGCATCCCCGGGAGCGACGAACGCTACAAGTCGTCGGGATCCTCAGCGGCCAGGGCGGTATAGGCACGTGCGCGGACGCGAAGGAAGATCCCGGCAAGGGCAGCCGACAGCACTGACGCAATGAGCACCGCGAGCTTGGCCGAGTCGAGGGGGTAGGCGTCGTAGCTCAGTTCGGCGATCAGGAGAGCAACGGTGAAGCCGATTCCACCCAGGACCCCGATCGCTGCGATATCGAGCCACCTTATGGTCGACACCAGCGACGCCTTGGTGAATCGAGCAACGCACCAGGAGGTCACGAAGATGCCCAGTGGCTTTCCGAGCACCAACCCGGCGATCACGCCCAGCGCGATGGGCGACGTGAGAGCGGTCGAGATGCCGATTGAGCGTAGGTCGACCCCCGCTGCCACGAGAGCGAAGAGCGGAACGCACACCCCTGCGCTCAGCGGATGGAGTCGATGCGCGAGGAGATCGGCGGGCGAACGGTCTTCACCGGGATCGACCTTGACGCGAGTCAGCAGTCCGAGCACGACTCCGGCCACGGTGGCATGGATGCCGCTGTCAAGCATGAACAGCCAGGCGAGAAGTCCGAGCGGCACGTACAGCCAGGCTGTGCGCACGCGTCGACGCTGAGCCCAGGAGTAGGCGATGCAGCAGGCGGCAGACAACGCGAGCCAGCCATAGGCAATGTGATCGGTGTAGAAGATCGCAATCACCAGGATCGCGCCGAGGTCATCGACAACGGCAAGCGTGAGCAGGAAGGCGCGCAGGGCGATGGGCAGCTTCTTCCCGACGACAGCCAGCACCGCAAGTGCGAAGGCAATGTCGGTGGCCATGGGGATGCCCCAGCCTGACGGCATGCCTTCGGGAGCCGCGATATTGATGCCGGCGAAGATCAATGCGGGTACTGCCATGCCGCCGATGGCTGCTGCAATCGGTACGGCGGCTTTACGAGCATTCGACAGTGAGCCGATGACGAGTTCGTGCTTGAGTTCGAGCCCGATGACGAAGAAGAAGATGGCAAGGAGGCCGTCAGTAGCCCAAGCACTGACGGACAGATGCAGGTGCAGGGCTTCAGGCCCGAACTCGAAATCGATGAACGAGGTGTAGGAGTCACCCAAGGGCGAGTTCACCCAGATGAGGGCGATGGCCGCCGCTGCGAGCAGGAGGATGCCGCCGAAGGTCTCATCGCGCAGCCGCTCGCGGATGTAGCCGCGTTCAGGCAGCGACAGCCGACTCAGGAACTCGACTGGGGCGAGCCTCAATCCTCGCTCTTTCCTGCAGCCAGGCCGGTGGCGATGAGGTTCATGACCATCGGATCGGCAAGGGTCGTGGCATCGCCGATAGCGCGGTTGTCGGCGACATCGCGCAGCAGTCGGCGCATGATCTTGCCCGACCGCGTCTTCGGCAGCTCGGCGACGACGAGGATCTGTCGAGGCTTGGCGATCGGGCCGATCTCATGCGCGACGTGATCGCGCAGCTCCTGCACGAGCCCGGGACCGTCCTCGGATCCCGAGCGCAGGATCACGAAGGCGACGATGCCCTGGCCGGTGCGCTCGTCGCTGGCACCGACGACTGCCGCCTCGGCAACCTTCGGGTGGGACACGAGTGCCGATTCGACCTCAGTAGTGGAGATGCGGTGGCCGGAGATGTTCATGACATCGTCGACTCGACCGAGCACCCAGATGGCATTGTCCGTGTCGAGCTTGGATCCATCCCCTGCGAAGTACAGATGTGGCCAGCGCGACCAGTAGGTCTCGACATAGCGCTGGTTGTCACCCCAGATGCCGCGCAGCATCGCGGGCCAGGGTTCGGTGATCACGAGGTAGCCGCCGGATCCAGGCGCGACGGGATTGCCCTCATCATCGACCACTGCTGCGCTGATGCCAGGGATGGGACGCATGGCCGATCCGGGCTTGCAGGCGGTGATGCCCGGCAACGGAGAGATCATGATGCCGCCCGTCTCGGTCTGCCACCAGGTGTCGACGATCGGGCAGTTGTTCTTGCCGATCACCTCGCGGTACCACATCCACGCCTCGGGATTGATGGGTTCGCCTACCGATCCCAGCACTCGAAGTGAGGACAGGTCCTTGCCATTGGGCAGGTCGTCACCCCACTTCATGCAAGTGCGAATTGCCGTTGGGGCGGTGTAGAGAATCGAGACGCGATGGCGCTCGATGATGTCCCACCAGCGCGACCTGTCCGGAGAGTCCGGGGTGCCTTCGTAGAGCACCTGGGTCACCCGATTGGCCAGGGGGCCGTAGGTGACATAGGAGTGGCCGGTGACCCAGCCGATATCCGCGGTGCACCAGTAGACATCGGTGTCGGGCTTGAGATCGAAGATCACGCGATGGGTGTACGAGGTCTGCACGAGATATCCACCGGTGGTGTGCAGGATGCCCTTCGGCTTGCCGGTGGTTCCCGAGGTGTACAGGATGAACAGCGGATGCTCGCTGTCGAATG
>JBAYUM010000017.1:0-19750 GCA_041675125.1 Candidatus Nanopelagicales bacterium | reverse complement strand
CTGCTGCTGGGCGCGCTTGACGATGGCACGATCGACTGGCCGCAGGACCTGGCGGACGCTGTCGGCACGCTGGGGCTTGCCAATGAGATCCGAGCGGTCCTGGCCCGGGCCAAGGTGCTGGGCATCGATGACAAGGAGCTCATCTCGATCGGACGGGTCTCGGGTCGCCCCGCCTGGGCGGCCGTCGGCCGGCTGGCAGACCAGGCGAGCGCGGTGCAGGGCTTCGAGAACGTCCTCGACTATGTCGAGCTCCTCGGTGCCGCTGTGGCACGTGCGCGCAACCCCCGTATAGCTGCGTCGTTGCAGCAGCAGTACAGGTTCATCGCAGTCGATGAGTACCAGGACACTGATCGCCTGCAGGTCGAACTGCTGCAGGCACTTGTCGGCCCGCGCACCACGGTGATCGCAGTCGGTGATCCTGATCAGGCCATCTACGGATTCCGTGGGGCCGATGTCCAGGGCCTGCTCGACTTCCCGCGAGCCTTCGGCTCGCCTGGGCGGCCTGCGCCCATCGTGGTGCTGCAGCAGACCAGACGATTCGGTCCGGCGATCCGCGATGCTGCCGCGTGCATCATTCAACGGGTCCGTCTCCCGCAGCTGCCGCCCGAGGTCGTCGCCGCGCACCGCAATCCTGCATGCATCAACAGTGATGACGCAGAGCCCATTCGCATCCAGGCGTATGACAGCGCGCTCACTCGGGCTGCGGGCATCGGCCAGGAGATACGCGCCCTGCACCTGCATGAGCAGGTGCCCTGGTCACAGATGGCCGTGCTGGTGCGCAGCAGCCAGGACCTCCCAGGTGTTGAGCGTGCGCTGCTCCAGGCCGGCATCCCTGCTGCCGTCGCGGCCGATGAGATCCCTTTGCGGCAGGAGCAGGCAATCGCCTCGCTGCTCCTTGCCCTCGGCGCAGCGACCAGCCCAGCCCAGATCAGCACCGATCAGGCCCTCGAACTGCTCACTGGGCCGATGTGTGGCCTGGATGCATCGCACCTGCGCACGCTGGGTCGCGCCCTGCGTCACCAGGCACGCATCGATGACCCTGCGGTGACCCCACCTCCGGCCGATCAGCTCATTCGCGATGTGCTGCGCGGTTTCCTACCCTGTCCGGCAGGTGAGCGACTCGATGACGTGCGGACATCCCTTGACCGACTCCGAGCCCTGCTGGGTCGGGCGCATGAGCAGATCGAGCAGGCTGGCGTCCCTGCCGAGGTGCTGTGGACCCTGTGGTCGGGGGAGTTGCCTGGTCAGGGTCGCGCCCACGGCTGGTCCGATCGCCTTCGCCGGGCGGCGCTCGACGGCTCGCGCTCCGCAGATCACGATCTCGATGCCGTCATGGCGCTGTTCGACACGGCCCAGCGGTCCCAGCGGCGCTACCGGGGTGTCATGGGCGTCCGCAATTTCCTCCTCACCCTGCAGGCGCAGCAGATTCCGGCCGAGCCGGTTGCCGCGCGTGGAGTCAGCGGCGATGTCGTCCAGGTGCTCACCGCCCATCGGGCCAAGGGCCAGGAGTGGGATGCCGTCTGGATCATCGGCCTGCAGGAGGGCATGTGGCCCGATCTGCGACCGCGCGGCAGCGTCCTTGAGGCCGAGCGCCTGATCCCCACCGGTGTTGGACCAGGAGTCACCGCGGCGGCGCTGCTGGCCGAGGAACGACGCCTGCTCTATGTCGCCATCACGCGGGCCCGACGACGGTGCGTGCTGGCCACGGTGCAGACCGCCGACGAGGCCGGTCCGCAGCCCAGCCGTTTTCTCAGTGAACTCGAGGTACCGGCGTACGGCGCCGATGCCAGGACGAGTGCCGTCACCTCGCTGCCGGCACTGGTCGCCCAGTTGCGCAGCATCGCGGTCGATCCGGCGGCATCCGATGCGCTGCGAGAGGCAGCCGTCAATCGACTCGCAGGTCTGGCCCACGAACGCGATGAGGCAGGCGATCTGCTGGTGCCGGCCCTGCAGCCGCACCGATGGTGGGGGCTGGCTCAGCCTTCGGTGCGCGACCAGCCGGTGCGTCCCGATGACCAGCCCATCAGCCTGTCCGGCAGTTCGGTCGAGAGCATCATCACCTGTCCGCTGCGACGATTCCTTGAACGCGATGTCCACGCCGATGTCTCGCGGGGTGAGGCGACCAAGTTCGGCAGCGTGGTGCACTCCATTGCCGAATTCGTGGCCAAGGGCGAGGTCGCGGATGACCTCGACGAAGCCGATGCGTGGATCAATCGCGTCTGGAGCGATCTGAGG
This sequence comes from Candidatus Nanopelagicales bacterium, assembly GCA_041675125.1. Classification (GTDB taxonomy): domain Bacteria; phylum Actinomycetota; class Actinomycetes; order S36-B12; family S36-B12; genus UBA11398. Next base: position 17,515 of record JBAYUM010000017.1, on the reverse strand, counting down.
TTCGAGGCATCGTGGCAGGGTGCCAGTGAGCGGGCACTCGCACGTGAGGCACTTTCACGATTCCTGCGCTACCACCAGGCCGGTGAACGCGCATTGAAGTCCACCGAGGAGATGCTCACGGTCAACGTCGATGTGCCAACCCCCTCGGGTGGCCACGAGACGGTGCGCCTCACCGGCAAGCTGGATCGCATCGAGGTCGACGATGCTGGGCGTGAGGTCGCCATCGACCTGAAGAACATGAAGAACCCACCGCCTGGCACCGAGATTCCCACGCACCCTCAGCTCGGCGTCTACCAATTGCTGCTGCGCGCGACCGGCGCTGAGGTCGGGGGCGCTGCACTGGTGCAACTGCGCAAGGGTGAGGCCAAGAGTCCCGACGATCCGGTCATCCAGTTCCAGGAGCCGCTCGAGACTGCCTCGCCCACCTGGATCGAGGTGCAGCTCGGCGAGGCTGCCGAACTCCTGCGCACCGAGCAGTTCCAGGCTCGCACGAACAGCTTCTGCAAGTTCTGCGCATATCAATCGGTCTGCCCGACGCGCAACCAGGGCAGGCAGGTGCTGTCATGACGACCGAGCTCACCAGGTCGCAGGTCGATCGCGTGCTGGGCTTCGAGCTCAGCGATGAGCAGTGGGATGTCGTCGGCTCGCCGCTCGAGCCAGCTGTCGTCGTTGCCGGCGCAGGGTCTGGCAAGACCACCTCGATGGCAGCCCGGGTTGCCTGGATCGTCGGCAGCGGTCTGGTGAGCGCTGATCGTGTCCTTGGGCTCACCTTCACCAGCAAGGCTGCTGCGTCCTTGGGCGCATCCATGCGCATGAGCCTTAGCGCACTCGCCGATCAGGGCATGCTGCCACCGACGTCCTCTGACGACGAGCACGGGGATGAGGTCAACGCCGAGCCCCAGGTGCAGACCTACAACGCCTTTGCGGCGCGCATTCTCAGTGAGCACGGCATTCGCCTGGGCCGTGAACCGGGTGCGCGCATCCTCACCGATGGCGCTCGTCAGCAATTGGCCTACCGCGTGGTGTGCGCCAGCACGTTGAACCTGGACGAGCTCGAGAAGGGCCCGGACGCGATCACCAGGGATCTCCTGGATCTCGATGACCAGTGCAGCGAGCTCGGCATCGAGCCGGCTGCGCTCATCGACTGGGACACCGCACTCATCCATTCCCTGAACGCCATCGCATTGCGTGAGCGGCTGCAGAACAATGGCCAACGAGTGCGTGCGACTGCGCAGAAGCGGCGCATCCTCGCGCGACTGGTCACGCAGTGGCGCGAGACCAAGACCGGCCATGACGTCCTGGACTACACCGATCAGACCCGACTTGCGCTCGAGCTCGTGCGACGATTCCCGGACGTCGCCCTGGGCATCCGCGATCAGTTCACTGCGGTGCTCCTCGACGAGTATCAGGACACCTCGATCGCTCAGCGTCTCCTGCTGCAGGAGCTCTTCGGTGGTGGTCACGCGGTCACCGCAGTCGGTGATCCATGCCAGGCCATCTATGGATGGCGCGGGGCCAGCGTCGACAACATCGAGCAGTTCCCCCTGCACTTTCCCGTGCTGCGATCCGGCGAATGGCGCCCCGCAGCCCGCTATCCCTTGAGCGCCAATCGGCGTTCTGGCTTCAACATACTCAAGGTCGCCAATGAGCTCTCCTATGAACTGCGCCAGTTGCACAACGGCATTCGCGAGCTCGACTGGGCTGACACCGGCAAGGGAGCTGGCCAGGTCGTGCTCGGAATGTTCGAGCACATCGCCCAGGAGCGCGACTGGATCGTCGAGCGCATCCAGCAGCTCGGGGCTCATCCGCGCTGTGCCTGGGGCGACATCGCGATCCTCGCCACCACTGGCAGGGAACTGGCCCAGTTCGATGCGGGGCTGCAGGCGGCCGGAGTGCCAACGCAGCTGCACGGAGCCGCAGGCCTGCTCAGTCAACCGATCGTGGTGGATGTGCGCAGTGTCCTGGAGGTCGTCGTCGATCCCGTTGCCAATCCAGCGCTCGTGCGCATCCTTGCCGGTCCCCGCTGGGCAATCGGCGCGCGCGATCTGGCCGGCCTGGGCGAGCGAGCGGCCGAACTGGCAGGCACTGCTCGACGACCCGATCCGCAGTCGGTTGAAGAGGCGCTCGACGAGGCAGTGGCCGGTGCCGATCCCGTGGAGATGACCTCGCTCAGCGATGCCACGCTCGACCTTGGCCCGGCTGGTCGATTCTCAGCCGAGGCACTGGCACGACTGGCGATGTTCGGCAAGGAACTTCGCCAGTTGCGCCAGCACGCAAGCGAGCCCTTGGTCGAATTCCTTGCACGCGTACTGCGAGTGACCGGTCTGGATGTCGAACTCGCCCTCTTGCCTGCGCAGCAGCAGCTGGCGTGGATGACCTTCGTGGAGTTCGCTGCCGAGTTCAGCGACCTTGATGGGCGATCGTCTCTGGGTGCCTTCCTGCGACGGCTGCGCGATGCCGAGCGCTTCGACGTGGATCTGAGCATGGATGTCGTCCAGCGCAGCGATGCGGTGCAGCTGATGACCGTGCACAAGGCCAAGGGCCTGGAGTTCGCTCATGTGATCGTTCCAGGATTCGTCGAGGGTGCCTTCCCCGGCGGATCGGCTCGCGGTCAGTGGACCGGGAGCGCCAGCGCCGTTCCCTGGCATGTCCGCCAGGATGCGACCGATGAATTGCGCAGCTATCCGGTGCTTGATCGCAGTCCGAAGTCGAAGGAGTCCGACGAGTATCACGAGGTGCTGCAAGCCTTGCAGCAGACCGACAATCAGCGCCTTGCCTACGTTGCGCTGACGCGAGCGAAGTCCACGCTGATCGTCACTGGGCACTGGTGGGGTCCGACCCAGAAGAAGCGACGCCAACCGGGCATCTATCTGGAGCGGGTGCGCGCATGCTGCAGCGACGGAACAGGACTCATCGCGCATTGGCATCCCGAGCCTGATGCCGAGTTGAAGGACAACCCCTTCCTCGACGATGGGGTGGGCGTGGTCTGGCCTGCGCAGTTGGCGTCCGTTGATGCCATTCGAGACCTGCATGCACGAGTCGAGCACGCAGATGGCCTGCAGCGCGCCGCACTCACTTCCGATGAGATCGCGGTGGTGGCGCGCTGGGACGACGATACGCGGGCGCTTCTCGACGAGGCCCGCAAGCAGCGAGACCCGGTCCGACAGGTGCAGCTGCCGAGTTCGGTCTCTGCGAGCATCCTGATGCGGGCGATGCATGAGCCCGATCAACTGGCTCGGGACCTGGCTCGTCCCATGCCAATGCCGACCAATGCCGCATCCACGCGCGGAACGGCCTTCCATGCCTGGGTCGAGACGCAGTACGGCCAGCAGTCATTGCTCGATCCCGATGACCTGCCTGGCGCAAGCGACCACGACATCGGCACTGACGAGGCATTGGCGCAGCTCAAGGAAGCCTTTCGCCGTAGTGCATTCGCCGGCCGCACTCCGGTTGCCATCGAGCAGGCGTTCGCCATGGTCATCGGCGGTCGGGTGGTGCGCGGTCGCATTGACGCGGTGTTCTCGGCCAATGGTCGCTATGACGTCATTGACTGGAAGACCGGCAGCGCTCAGCCCGCCGACGCGCTGCAACTCTCGTTGTACCGACTTGCCTGGTCCCGCATGGCCGATGTGCCCATCGACCAGATCGATGCCGGCTTCCTCATGGTTCGCACAGGTGAGCTGATCCGTCCGGCGCTTCCCGATCTTGCCAGTCTTACCGACTAGCCTTCGGTTCCTCGCCGACCACGATCGGCTCGGCCGCATCCTCATGCGGTGACGCAGCGGCGATCGCCGCACCCGCCTCCTCCGTCGGCGTGGGCCGTGTTCCGATGAGTCGACGCATCCACTCGCGCGCAGGCTCCTCGACGTACTTCCACATCAGCCAGGCGATCAGCAATGCCCCGACGACAAGCCCGATCACCCCGAGGGCATACAGCGCGCCGCCGGTGATGTGTGCGCCCTTCATGCCTGCGCGCCACAGGCCGAACCAGACCAGGTGGGTCATGTAGAGGGAGTACGAGATGAAGCCACCGAGCACGAGCGTCTGAGTTGCCAGGGTGCGCGTGATGCCGCGACGCGACAGCGCGAGGGCGCCGATCCAGGCGATGAGCAGTGGCACCAGCAGCAGATGGAAATAGGGCGGAATGGGCTCGCTGTCATCACCGATGGTGACCTGCGGCGGCTGTGCTGCAGGCATATTCGCCAGGATCACCGAGCCGATGATCACCAGGATCGGCAGCAGGATGGTCAGCATGGTCGCGATGCGCTCGACCTTGTGGGAGGGATCTCCCTGCAGTCCCGGATGCGCGCGCGTGACGATCAGGTAGGTGAGTCCGCCGGCCGTGAATTCGGTCAGCACGCGAATCGTCGAGCCCCAGTTGTCGGTGTAGTACGAATCCGTGGTGCTCAAGCCGTAGATCACCAGCGGGACAAGGACAGCGACCCAGGCCACAGCAATGCCCCAGGTGGGGACCGATCGACGCAGGCGCCAGAGCACCAGCACGATGAACGGGAAGACCAGGTACGCCAGCCATTCCATCGACAATGACCATGAGACGAAGTTCCAGCCTCGTTGGGGTGCCGGGCCCCACTCCTGGACCAGCAGCAGGTTCTTCAGGAAGTCCCAGGGGTTCAGCCAGTCGCGGTTCAAGGCATCGCCATTGACCTTCGCCTGAGCCACGACGGCCAGCCCGGCCACGACCAGCATGACGATGTGCACGGGATAGATGCGTGCCAGTCGCAGCCACAGGAAGAACCCCGTTGCCTTGCCCTTTAGCTTCGGGCCCAGGCGCTCCAGGTAGGTATGAGCGAGGATGAATCCGGACAGTGCGAAGAACAGGTCGACGCCGAGCCGACCGACGCGCAGGAAGTCTGCGAGCACTGGGATGCCCAGGACGCCAAGGGTGCTGAGCGGAATCTGCAGGTGGTACAGCAGTACCCAGGCTGCGGCGACGAAGCGCACGCCGGTCAGCTGGCGGATGAAGACGTTCACTCACACTCCTGTCGCGTTCTCAAGTCCTGATCGTGGCACGGCAATAGGCTCGCCAGTGTGACGGACACCCTGTTGTTTGACGACCTGCTGTTCACCCGCCCCGGACTTGATCGCGCCGGACACCTGCGCACCGACGAGGCATTCCTTGGATCGCTGCTCAGTGACCGCACGCGGGTGATGTGGGTGCACGAGGGCCAGGCCCCAATCGATGCAGATGCCGAGGGCACCTCGTTGCTGTTGATCTCGGGAACGCAGGCCGCAGAGGTGATCGGGGACGATCGCTCCGGACTGACCTTCCTCGGCCTTGACCCGGAAGGCACGTCCTACGTCGCCCTCCATATCGATGACCGCTCGATCGTGCCAGGTGAGCAGTTCTGGATGGGGCTTCGCGATGCGGCTCGCGATCTGCCCGATGTCCAGGCGGCGGCCTTCGTCAGCGCCGTTGGCATCGACAACTGGCGCCGCAAGCACCAGCGCTGCACGGTGTGCGGCGAGGTGCTCGTGGTGACCTCCGCCGGGTGGACCCTGCGCTGCGCCACTGACGAGCTCGATCACTTCCCGCGCACCGATCCTGCGATCATCGTGCTGGTTCGCGATGTCGAGGATCGGGCGCTGCTCGGTCGGCACGCCAACTGGCGTGGCGGATGGATGTCGACGATCGCCGGATTCGTCGAGCCGGGCGAATCGGCCGAGGCGGCGGTGCGTCGCGAGGTGTTCGAGGAGACCGGTGTGGTCATCGGTCCTGACGCTGATGCGCTGACCTATCTCGGCAGTCAGCCCTGGCCGTTCCCTGCCTCGCTGATGATGGGCTACCACGCGCTGGCGCAGGATACGACCATCAATGTCGATCATGATGAGATCGCCGAAGCCGTGTGGTTCAGTCGCGAGGAGATGCGAGCGGCATGCGAGAGCGGCGAACTGCGGCTGCCGCCCAATACGTCGATCTCCCGACAGCTCATCGAGCGCTGGTACGGAGAGGCCCTGCCCGGTGACTGGTCGCGCTGAGCTCATGGGGGCTAGGAGAGTCCCAGCTTCTCCTTGACGGCCTTCAGCGGCGGATTGGTCATTGCGGTGCCATCGTCGAAGACGATCGTCGGCACGGTCTGGTTGCCCCCATTGACGCTCTCGACAAAAGCGGCCGCCTCGGGATCGAGCTCGATGTTGATCTCCTCGATGGCGATGCCCTCGCGACCGAGCTGGGCCTTGAGCCGCTGGCAGTATCCACACCAAGGGGTGCTGTACATCTTCATGGACAACACGGTAACCCCTCGTGGTGGTGTCGGAGGAAGGGACTACCGTGCAGGGAATGACCCCGGAGTCCATCCTCGAGCAGCTCGACGACGAGCAGCGCGCGGTCGCCACGAGCGTGCATGGACCAGTCGTCGTGCTTGCCGGAGCCGGCACGGGCAAGACGCGGGCCATCACCCATCGCATCGCCTATGCCGCGGCCACGGGGGCTCATGAGCCTCGTCGCACGCTTGCGGTCACGTTCACGACCAGGGCTGCCGGCGAGATGCGCTCCCGGCTGCAAGGCCTGGGCGTGCAAGGCGTGGGCATCCGCACCTTCCATGCCGCGGCCCTGCGCCAGCTGAGGTACTTCTGGCCACGGCTGTCCGGTCAGGAGTTCCCGCAGGTGCTGGCCTCCAAGGCGCGGCTCGTGGCAGAGGCAGCGGCATCATGCGGACTGCCGACCGACCAGGCAGTGGTGCGCGATCTGGCAGCCGACATCGAGTGGGCGAAGGTGCATGAGCTCGAGGCCTCCGATCTCGGTCGCGATCCGCGCTCGCTCACGCGCACCTGGAGCCTGGATGTCGGCGATGTCTCCCGCGCCTACTCGGCCTATGACGACCTGAAGTCCCGACGTGGACACCTGGACTTCGAGGATGTCCTGCTCGTCACCGTCGGAGCCTTGCGCTCGCGCCCGGACATCCTCGACGAGGTGCACAAGAACTATCGCTGGTTCACCGTCGATGAGTACCAGGACATCAATCCCGTGCAGCATCGTCTCCTCGGACTCTGGCGAGGAGATCGAGACGATCTGTGCGTGGTCGGCGACGTGAGCCAGACCATCTACTCATTCACGGGTGCCTCACCTGACTTCCTGGTCAACTTCCGCAAGGAGTTCAGTGACGCCTCGCAGATCGAACTGGTCAACTGCTATCGATGCAGCGAGCCGATCGTGGCCACCGCAAATGCGGTGATCGCGCAGGCACCGACACCGGCCTCACTGCAGTTGCGGGCAGTTCGCGCTGGTGGGCACAAGCCAACAGTTCAGGTGTTCGACGATGATGTCGACGAGGCGACCTCGATTGCAGGCACCATCGCTGATCTCATCGCCAAGGGCACGTCGGCGCGCGACATTGCGATTCTCTTTCGCGTCAATTCGCAGTCAGCCGAGCTCGAGTCGGCCCTCACCGAGCGCGGGGTGCCGATCATGATGCGCGGTGTGGAGCGCTTCTTCGATCGCGGTGAGGTGCGCGAAGGAGTCACGCGGTTGCGTGGAGCAGCGCGCGGGGGCGAGAGCTCTGGTGACCTGGGCTCCGAGGTACGGGCAGTCCTTGGTGCAGCAGGCTGGACCGAGCAGGCGCCGCGTGGTGGCGGGGCAGTGCGCGGGCGATGGGAGTCTTTGTCTGCGCTCGTGGCCTTGGCCGATGAGCATGTCGGACTTGACCTGCCGGGTTTCATCGCCGAGCTCGACAGGCGAGCGGACACTCAGCATGCGCCAGTGGCAGACGCCGTCACGCTTGCCTCCCTGCACTCTGCCAAGGGCCTGGAATGGAGCACGGTCTTCATCATCGGATGCAGTGAGGGACTGCTGCCGCTGCAGTACGCCGAGACCGATGATGCCGTCGAGGAGGAACGCCGACTGTTCTATGTCGGAGTCACGCGAGCCAAGGATGCCCTGCACTGCTCCTGGGCGAAGTCGAGACAGCCAGGTGGTCGTGCATCGCGTCAGCCCAGTCGCTTCCTGGCCGCCTTCGGTTCCGATGCCGCAACTGGTGGTGGTCGCGCCCGAGTGCAGCTGGGTTCGGGCAAGCAGCGCAGTGAGCGCGTCCGCAAGGGCCCAGCGCGCTGCAGGGTGTGCGCCAAGGCCCTGGTCACCGCGCAGGAGCGCACGCTCGGCCATTGCCATGCCTGCCCTGTCGATCGCGATGAGCACACCTTCGGCATGCTGCGTCAATGGCGACTGCAGCTCTCGCGCGAACGTGAGGTGCCCGCCTTCGTCATCTGCACCGATGCCACCCTGCTGGCCATTGCCGAGCAGAAGCCCGACTCACTCGATGCGCTCGCGATGATTCCGGGGATCGGCCCGGCCAAGCTCGCCGAGTTCGGCGACGAGCTGCTCGACGTCCTGAGACAGCAGGCCTGAGCGCAGGCCTACTCCGGCAGGTAGCCCGGAACCCAGCGCTCGATCTCTGCCCGCATCGGCACTGTCGCCCCCAGCTGGCACAGCACCCCGATGCCGCCGAGCCATACGCGGTGGATCAGGGCATATTCGGGCGGCAGGTTCAACTTCAGCCCGATGGTGAAGTCAGGATCGCGGTAGTCATTGATGCGATTGAACTGGCTGCGCATCCACTCGCGGTTGAAGGTGAACTCCTCATGGGTGCTCGGCTCGACGAATGGACTGAGATAGCTCAGCAACTGCTCGGGATCAAGGCTGATGTTCGCCTTGATGAACCCCTCTTGCCGCAGGCCTTCGACCACCGTCTCGGCGTCGCCTGACTGAGCAACGCGCAGCAGCGTGCCCATCGGACGCGGCAGGCCGTCGGGCAGTTGCGCCACTGCTCCGAAGTCGAGGGCGCAGAAGCGTCCTTCCGGGGTGACTCGGTAATTGCCAGGATGGGGATCGGCATGCAGCAGCCCGACGCGCTCGGGACCCGACAGCAGGAAGCGGATGTACTGCGTGCCGGCGAAATCACGTTCCTCCTGTGTGCCCTCGGCAATGATCTTCGAGAGCGGAACGCCGTCAACCCATTCGCTGACCAGCACATGCGGTGAGCAGACCACGACATGCGGTACCACCACAGAGGGGTCGCCTTCGTACTCGTTGGCGAAGGCACGCTGGTTGTCCGCCTCAGTCAGGTAGTCGAGCTCTTCGAGCATGCGAGCCTTGAGCTCCTCGATCAATGGCTTGATATCCATGCCGGGAATCCACGATGCCGTCATCCGGCCCAACCGGGCCATCTGGTTCAGATCGGCCGTGAGTGCCTTGTCGGCCCCCGGGTACTGCACCTTCACGGCGACTACGCGGCCGTCATGCCAGATCGCCTTGTGCACCTGACCGATAGATGCGGCTGCAGCAGGAGTGTCATCGAACTTTTTGAACCGCTTGCGCCAATCGCTGCCGAGCTCCTCTGCGAGGATCTCATGCATGCGCTTGGCATCCATCGGAGGTGCCGAGTCCTGCAGCTTCGTCAGAGTGGCGCGGTACGGGCCGGCGAACTCCTCAGGCATGGCCGCCTCGAAGATCGACAGCGCCTGCCCGAACTTCATGGCTCCGCCCTTGAGCTCACCGAGCACCTTGAAGAGCTGCTCGGCCGTGCGCTGCTGGAGCTCTGCTGACACGGCCTCGGCGCTCCTGCCGCCGACCCGCTTGCCCAGGCCAAGGGCAGTGCGCCCGGCATACGACGCAGGAAGTGAAGCGATCTTCACCGTGCGACGAATAGCGCCCTTGGGCAGATCCACCATGAGTTCATTGTCACCCCTGTTGCCTCATGCGCTCGGACCACCCTCGCTGAGCCACCGGCAATTGCACAACGGGTGTGGGGGTCGCGCCTCGAGGGTGACGTGCGCGTCTGGAAGTCGCAGCTCGTAGGCCAGGTCGCGCCATCGATTGACGACATTCGGATGATCGACCCACCTGCGTGCCAATCGTGCGGCCTGAGCTGCGGTCAGCAGGGCGAGCAGGCGATCGACTGGGGCCTGAGGCAGTCGCGTGACGGCGGTGTGCAACTGCATGGAGACCCCAGTCCAGTGCGGATCGGCATCCCGTGTGTGCAGATAGGCGCAGCGCAGGCAACTCGTGCGGCCCGGAACCACGAGGGGCCCGGCGATGGCGCGATCGCCGTAGGCGGCGACGAACAGATGGGCGGCCTTGGGCTGCTCGAACTCGATGGCGGCGACCTCGGCACCGATGACCGGGTGGATGCCGATGAACACGGTGAGGTCAGCGTCTGCGGTCCTCGAGGTGACGGTGAGGCCGGCGGCGGTCATGGCCGCACTGACTGCGGGCTGCAGCGTGGTCTCAGTGAGGCATGAGGCGACCGGAGCGATGCAGACCAGGGTGCGTTGTCGAGCCTCGATGAGTCGATTCGCCAGTGCGATGTCGCCATAGGTCAGCATGGCAGCCGAGTGGTCGGGCATGGCGGCGAGGCGTTGAGCCTGGTCCAGGAGCCGCCAGGAGTCGGGCATCGCCGCTGCGTCGTCGATGGCCCCGGCCTCGATCGCCGCTGACAGGGTGCGCAGCGCCTCATCGGCCTCCAGGTCGCTGGCCGCCAGCTCGTGCAGGACGGTTGCCATCGACCTCAGGCCGTCCAGGCTCATCAGCCATTGAGCGAGGTCCGGGCTCATGGGGCGAAGGACATGCCGCCCGCCCTCCCCGAGCTGGGCCAGGCCAGGTGAGCGCCACAACAGTGGGCATTCGGGCCGGTACCTGGGGCGGATCAGGGCCTCATAGGGGAGAGTCACGCTCGCAGCCTCGGTCAGTCGGCCTGTGGACAGCCAGGTGAGATGCACAACCCTGATGCGATATGCATGAGGGATGGTGTCCGATATGTACTGATATATGGCGAAAATTTATGGAAACCCGGTGCCTGTCAGGCGTGGGCACGGGGCAGGGAAGTCGATGTGCTCTAGGCTGATGAACGCCTGCCTAGCGGGCAGCCGTGACGTAGCGGCATCACGACAGCACCCCAAGAGGGTCTATGAAACAGGAGGGCCACATGGCCGAGGAAAGCTACACCGGCGAGGCGTACTGCGTGAAGTGCAAGGCAAAGCGCGAGTTCACCGGCCACGTTGAGGAAACCAATGGTCGTCGTTTCGCCAAGGGCATCTGCCCTACCTGCGGAACCAAGGTCACCCGTATTCTGGGCAAGGCATAGCCGAACTTCCAAAGGGCGGGACATCCTCGGATGTCCCGCCCTTTGCTATTCGGGGTTACCGTTTCTCCCATGAGCAGCAATATGCCGTTTGGCTTTGGCGTGGGTGACTCCGATCAACCCTTCGACATGCAGGCGCTAGGGCAGGCCCTGCAGCAGTTCGGGCAGATGCTCTCCAATGCGCCTGCCGACTCAGGCCCGGTTGCCTGGCCTATGGTCCAGGAGGTGGCACGGGCGTCACTGCAGAGCACGGGCGATCCGGTCGTCGCCGATGCCGAGTTGCGCGCGGTGGTCGCAGCCGTGCAGCTTGCCAATCACTGGCTCGATGAGGCCTGCACTTTCCCCGAGCTCACGGTTGCGCCCCAGGCCTGGAGCCGTGCTCAGTGGTTCGAGTCGACCCTGCCGGTGTGGAAGCGCATCGTCGAGCCGATTGCACTGCAGATGCAGGGAGCAGTGCCGACGGGCCTTCCCGAGGAGATGTCCTCGATGCTCGGTCCGATGATGGGCATGATGAAGCAGCTCAGCGCCGTGGCCTTCAGCAACCAGCTGGGCACCTCGTTGGCCGCCCTCGCCCGCGAGGTGGTCAGTGCCTCCGATATCGGCATCCCGCTGACCGAGCAGGCGGTGATTGCGCTGGTGCCCAGCAATGGAGCGCAGTTCGGGGAGGGACTCGAGGTCTCGGCCGATGACGTGCGGCTCTACCTGGCCTTGCGTGAGTGTGCCCACCAGCGACTGTTCGCCCACGTGCCGTGGCTGCGGGCTCGGGCCATCGGTGCGATCGAGGCCTATGTCGCAGGCTTGCATGTCGACCAGGATCGACTGCAGGACATGATGCAGGGCATTGACATGTCCAACCCGGAAGCACTGCAGGAGCTGATGACCTCGGGGCTCATGACGCCCGAGGACACCGAGGAGCAACGCGCAGCGCTTGCTCGTCTTGAGACCTTGCTCGCCGTGGTCGAAGGCTGGGTTGACGACGTGGTCTCCGAGGCGACCAAGGAGCGGCTGCCGGCCGCTGGGGCACTGCGCGAGACCATGCGCCGGCGCCGGGCAGCGGGCGGCCCTGCGGAGAAGGCCTTCAGCTCACTTGTCGACCTCGAGTTGCGCCCGCGCTCACTGCGCGAGGCGGCCACCCTGTTCGCAGCGGTGCGCAGCAATGGCGGTATCCAGGCCCGCGATGCGCTGTGGGGTCATCCGGACCTGCTTCCCGATGCGCAGGACCTGACTGATCCACTCGGATTCATCGAGCGGTCGAAAGACGAGCCAATGGACTAACTATTTTTCTTCCACACCCCGTGGAGGTCGTTTCCCGCGGTCAGCGACCCTTTTTCTGGGGTGTCCTCAGTTTCGTCCACAGGGTTATACACCCCCACTCCACAGGTATTGGCCGGTTATCAACGGTGCATCCCCAGGTCCGTCCACAGGGGCGGGGCTCGAATCTTCGGGATTCATTGACTCCTGCCGAGGCCGTCCATAGGTTTGCGCCGACCCTCAGGGATAACGAGCCACGGTGCGCAAGGGGAAGGCGCATTGTGCGCTGCGAGACCTTGAGGGTCTCTGCATTGTTCGGCCGCACAGGCCGCTTGGGTACCCTGACCACATGTCGGCGTTGATGTGGTGGCTCATCCCTGTGGGAGCCACGCTGCTGGCGGTTGGGTATGCGGTCTACCGCGGCCGACCAGAGCGCCCCATGGAGGGGGCCGAGGGCATGCAGACCCTCCGGGCATTCCAGGATGCGATGAACCGTCCGCTGCCCCCGGTCGAGACACCTGCCCCAGGGCCCGACCTGCACGACGATCCCTTCGACTCCAGCGGGTACTCGCCCAATACCGCTCCGGTGGTGCCCAAGCCGCGAACTGAGCAGCCCTTCGACCAGAACGAGCCGCGTTCGTGATGTCATCGCTGCCCGATGGACCGACTGCTCCCGAAGACCTGCCTGCGGCCTCGTCCGACCATGGTCGGCGCGTGCGTCAGCACCTGTCCAAGCGGGCACGAGTGCTTCTGTCCAGTGCCGTCAGTCTCGTGGTGCTCCTGCTCGTCGCATTGCTGCTGCCGGTTCCATTCGTTCGGATGGCGCCCGGCCCGACCTTCAATGTCATCGGTGACCTCGATGGCAAGCCCATCATCGGCATCTCGGGGACGCAGACCTTTCCCACGACCGGTGAACTTCAGATGACCACTGTGCTCGAGTCCGGAGGGCCACGAGGCGGGCTGACGTTCATCGGCGCGCTCGCGTCCTGGTTCAACGCAACCGACGCGGTGGTGCCGCGTGAGCTCATCTATCCCGATGACATCACAGGCGACGCAGTGCAGTCCGAACAGGCTGCCATGTTCAGTTCATCCGAATCAGATGCAATCGCAGCTGCAATGGGCTATCTGGACGTGTCCGTCACCAACCAGCTCGTCGTCTCGGTCGTGAGTGCCAATGCTCCTGCATCAGGCAGGCTCCAGGCCGGCGACATCATCATTGCCGTCGATGGCAAGCCCGCTGGCGATGCGGCAGCCGTGACCTCCCTCATCCGTCAGCAGCCGGTCGGCACCACATTCACGTTCACCGTTGACCGTGACGGCAGGCAACAGGATGTCCAAGTGACATCGGCAGCCAATCCCGTGGAGCCGCAGGTGCCGTACATCGGCATCAGCATCGGAACGATCTCCACTCCTGCCGGATTCGACGTCGACTTCAACGTCGACGGCGTAGGCGGTCCCAGTGCGGGCCTGATGCTCACCGTCGGCCTGATCGACAAGTTGACGCCTGGGGACCTGGCTGCAGGCAGGTCCATCGCTGGCACCGGCACGATCAAGCCGGATGGAACGGTCGGGCCGATCGGGGGCATCCGGCAGAAGCTGGCAGGGGCCAGCGCCACTGGTGCCGAGCTCTTCCTGATGCCCGCCTCCCACTGCAAGGAGGCGGCGGGGCATGTGCCCGCTGGCCTCACTGTGACTCCCGTGCAGACCCTCGCGGAAGCGGTGCATGCCATCGAGGCATGGACGGCTGGCACCTCGATACCGGCCTGCCCTGTGCAGCCGTAGCTCTCTGACATAGATTCCTCACGTGGCCTTTAACTTTCCAGGTGCTCGTGATCGCTCAACGCCTTCTGAAGGCAATGAGCGGCGGCGCGGCGGCGTTCTCCTTCCGACCATCATCATTCTCGGCGTCATCGTCGTCGGCTTTGTCATGTTCACCGGGTTCTACACCGACTGGCTTTGGTTCGACTCGGTAGACAAGGCCGAGGTATTCACCACGACCCTGATCACGCGCATCGGCCTGTTCCTGGTCTTCGGCGCGCTTATGTCGACAGTCCTGTTCCTGGTCATGTGGTGGGCATACCGATCACGTCCCGAATTCCGAGGGATGACTCCGGAGCAGGCAAGCTTGGAGCGCTATCGAGAGGCCATCGACCCCTATCGCGGCCGTCTTGCCATCGGCCTGTCAGTGATCATGGGCCTGTTCGCTGGCGTTGCGGCATCGGGGGAGTGGGACACGTTCCTGCAATGGCGCAATGCCACCGACTTCGGCACTGTGGATCCACAGTTCGGGCTCGACCTCGGCTTCTACACCTTCACACTGCCGTTCATCGAGTACCTGCTCGGCTTCGGATTCGCAGTCCTGATCCTCAGCTTCATCGCCGCAGTCGTGGTGCAGTATCTGTACGGCGGATTGCGCCTGCAGCCCAAGGGTGATCGAGCAACCCAGGCGGTCCAGACGCAGTTGTCGCTGATCATCGCGGCGATTCTGCTGCTCAAGGCAGTCTCGTACTGGTTCGATCGCTTCGGACTGCTGACCCAGAGCCAGTCGCTGGTGGCGGGTTTCACCGGCCTGAAGTACACCGATGTCCATGCAGTGCTGCCCTCGCTCAACATCCTCACATTCGTGGCGCTGATCGTTGGGCTCCTCTTCCTGGTCAACGCCCTCCGCCGTGCCTGGGTAATCCCCGTCATCGGGCTGGGTCTCATGGTCCTCACGGCCCTTGTCGTAGGGGTGCTCTACCCGCTGTTCGTGCAGCAGTTCCAGGTGCGACCCAGCGAGCTCGTCAAGGAGCAGCCCTACATCGACCGCAATATCACGGCCACTCGAGATGCCTACGATGTTGCGAATTCAGAGGTCTCTGACTACCCGGGCACTGTCGCGCCTCCAACGACCAAGGTGCTTGCGGCCAGCCAGGGAACGCTCAGCAATATCCGCCTGCTCGACCCAGCGATCGTCTCGCCGACGTACAACCAGCTGCAGCAGATCCGCGGCTACTACTCGTTCAACGAGAAGCTCGACATCGATCGCTACGACTTGAACAAGAAGACGCGTGGCGCAGTGGTCGCCGTACGTGAGGTCAACCTCAACGGCATCTCCGAGGGCCAGCGCAACTGGACCAACGACAAGGCCGTGTACACCCACGGCTACGGTTTCGTCGCGGCATATGACAACACCGTGCAGAACTCAGGGCAGCCCGACTTCTTCGCCAGCAACATCCCGCCGACCGGCGCACTGCAGGCAGAGCAGCCCCGCATCTACTTCGGCGAGAACTCGCCGATCTACAGCATCGTCGGCGCTCCGGCGGGCTCTGCACCAGTCGAGCTCGACTATCCCGATGATGCGAGCCCGACAGGCCAGAAGAACTACACCTACCAGGGCTCCGGCGGCGTCCCGATGGGCTCGTTCGTCAATCGCCTGCTCTTCGCCACCAAGTTCCAGGATTCCAACATCCTGCTGTCCGATCTGGTCAACACCGATTCGCGCATCCTGTACGACCGTGACCCGTTGACCCGCGTGAGCAAGGTCGCCCCTTGGCTCACTCTCGATCAGGATCCCTATCCCGCAGTTGCCGATGGTCGTGTCAAGTGGATCGTCGATGGCTACACGACTTCCAACAACTACCCGTACTCGAGTCGCGTCTCACTGTCGGATGCGACGAGTGACTCGCTCACCACGCGCACGATCGGCAATGGCATCACGCCACTCGATCAGATCAACTACATGCGCAACTCGGTGAAGGCCGTTGTCGATGCCTATGACGGAACCGTCACGCTGTATGCATGGGATCCGACTGATCCCGTGCTGCAGACTTGGATGAAGGCCTTCCCGGGCACGGTCGAACCGCGCACCGCCATGGATACCTCGCTGCTGGCGCATGTGCGCTATCCACAGGATGTGTTCAAGGTGCAGCGCACCATCCTCAGCCGCTATCACGTGACTGATGCCTCGACCTTCTACAACGGCACCGATGTGTGGATCGTGCCGTTCGATCCGACAGTGTCGCCAGCGCAGGTGTTCCAGCCCCCGTACTACCTGACCTTGCAGATGCCAGGGCAGCTCGCGCCGACGTTCTCACTCACCTCCACCTTTGCGCCATCTCGGCGTCAGACACTGGCGGGATTCATGTCAGTGAGCTCTGATCCGCTCAATGACTACGGCAAGATCCGCGTGCTCCAGTTGCCGAGCAACACGACGATTCCCGGACCGCAGCAGGTGCAGAACGCCTTCGAGTCCGATCCTGCCGTCAGCTCGCAACTGTCATTGCTGCGCCGTGGCGGCAGCGAGGTCGATCTTGGCAATCTGCTGTCGTTGCCGTTCAACAACGGGCTGCTGTATGTGGAACCCGTCTATCTGCGGGCATCAGCAGATGGCTTCCCATTGCTGCAGAAGGTGCTTGTCGGCTATGGCCAGAACGTGGCGCTGGAAGACACTCTCGTTGCCGCACTGAACAAGGTCTTCTCGCTCTCACCTGACTCCGGAGTCGATTCGGTGCCCAATGCGGGTGACGTCAAGCCTGATACGAGCAAGCCAACACCCACTCCATCGGCTACGTCGAATGGATCGGCAGTGGGCGAGTTGAGTGCGGCGATCTCCGACGCGCAGAAGGCCTACGAGGCAGGCCTTGCGGCATTGGCGCAAGGTGACTTCACGGCCTATGACCAGGCTCAGAAGCAGCTGGCTGCAGCGCTGAAGCGTGCTGCAGCGGCGGAGGCGAAGCTGACGGGGCAGTCGTCTGGTGCGACTGCTTAGTCGCCAAGAGGACCTCAGTTTGGTCCCGGGGCCGAATTCCCGTATTCTTTGCAAGCCGAAAGGTCACCGCGGGGTGGAGCAGCTCGGTAGCTCGCTGGGCTCATAACCCAGAGGTCACAGGTTCAAATCCTGTCCCCGCTACAGGAAAGTTGGAATGCCAACTCACTGAGGGTCCCTCCTGTAGGGGCCCTCAGTGCTTTTTCTCCCTCCCTTCAACTCAACGGCGTGAAGGCTATTCGTACCTCGCAAGTTCAATTGCAGTTCATCTGAACCGCAACGACGTCAAGTTATGTGGCTGCCACTCGAACGGTGGCTTGCAGCCAATACGCTTTGAGTGCACACATCAGTCAGGGTCCGTAGGCAGGCGCGTGTAGTGCCGCCCTCGCGCGAGAAGCACCATGGAGGCGAGGACTCCGGCGAT
>JBAYUM010000016.1:0-21947 GCA_041675125.1 Candidatus Nanopelagicales bacterium | reverse complement strand
TTCCTGGTCACCAATCAGGCTCAGCGCGCCTTCCCTTCGGATGTGTCGGTCAAGGTCGCACAGGTGCCTGGAGTCGGCGTGGTCTCACCAGTGCAACTCGTGCCTGCCCAAGTCGATGGGGTCGGCACGGCACTCGTGGCGGTGGATCCCGGCACGCTCGGCAGCATGCTCGATCTGTCCTTCACCAGCGGTTCTCTCGCCGCGCTTGGCAATGGCGGCGTGGTCGTGGACTCGCAGTCTGCGGCTGATGCCAGTCTCCTGGTAGGCGATCAGGTGAAGGTGCAGCTGCCGACTGGCAGTGCGAGCTTCCGGGTGGTCGGTGTCTATGAGCCAGCCGGATCCATCTCCGGCTACGTCGTGAACAGCTCGTCTCTTGCGGCGGCGGGAGTGGCGGTTGGCGATTCAGTGCTCTATGTGAAGGCGGATCCAGGTGCTGACCTGGCCGAGGTGGAGGCAGCAGTCACCAAGTCACTTGCTGCATTTCCCACGGTGCAGGTGCAAAGCCAGGCTGAGTACAAGGACCAGATCAAGTCGAGCGTGAATCAGGTCCTTCTCGTGATGATCATGCTGCTCAGTCTGGCGATCTTCATCGCCATCCTTGGCATCGTCAACACGCTCGTGCTGTCGGTGATCGAGCGCACTCGGGAGATCGGGATGCTGCGTGCCATCGGGGCGCTGCGTCGACAGATCAGGTCGATGGTGGTCCTGGAGGCCTTGGTGATAGCCGTGTACGGCGCGGTCATCGGGCTGGTGCTCGGCACCTGGTTCGCGATCGCCCTGCAGCGGACGCTGGTGGATCAGGGCATCGAGGTTCTCGATATCCCGTGGGTCTCCCTGCTGGTATTCCTAGTGGTCGCGGCCGCCGTCGGCGTGATGGCTGCGCTCTGGCCGGCCTATCGGGCAGGAAGGCTCAACGTGCTTCAGGCGATCAGCAGCGAATAGGGCAAGGGTGCCTGGCTTCTCGCGACGCCTGACTTGAGCACGTCGTTCATGTCCGTGCTGAACATCAGTAGAGCGGCTTCATGCCGGATGCGATCTTGGCCAGTTGCGAGTAGTTCAGCCCAGTCGTCTCGATCCACACGACGCTCTTGGACTTCGCATTGGTGCTGGATGTCTGGACCACGTGGATCAAGCCTCCCGTGGTCTTCACGCTGCCGGGACTGCACTTCTGGTTCCCCGTCCAGCCTGCGACCGGCTTGTTGGTCTTCACGTCAAACCCGCACTGGGCCTCGACGGAGATCGTCGCGTGGGGGACCTTGATCGATGAGACAACTCCGTAGAACGTGTATCCGGCGTCGGCGCATGTTGCCACAGGCTGCTCATTGACGGAGATCTGATTGTCGCTCTTCTGTCCGTACAGGGCGCTGACGATGTAGCCCGGCTGTCCGGTGCACCGCTGGGAGGCGATGCCCGTCGTGGAGTGCATCGCAAGTCCCGCGGTATTCGTGAGTGCCCATACCGTCTGCGCGTGCGTCACCTTGGCCGGCACCCCGGCCCAGGTGAGGGCGTATGGGGGAGCGTCCGCGTACGCGCTCGAGGCTGCACTCAGAGCACCCATCGACGCAAGCAGGGCCACAGCAGCGATTCGAGAGCGCATGGGAATCCTCATGCGCTCAGCGTTCCTCAGTGTCGACGCCTTTCCTCGTAGGACTCGCCTGAGGCAACGCACGGGATTCCGCCAGTACCCGGACATCGGCCGTTGTGCCTGATGCGCTCGTGAAGATCCATGGCATGCTGGATCCACCATGGCCAAGACAGAAGCACTGATGCCGCGCGTGACCATTGCCTACGGCAATGAGCCATTGCTCGTCGATCGCGTGGTGCGCTCGACCCTGCGCAGGCTCAAGGCAGAGCAGGGTGAACTGCAGCTCAGCACGATTGCAGCCAATGGCGAGGATGCTGCAGCGCAACTGCGTGAGGCCTCATCGCCCAACCTGTTCGGGGATACGACTGCGGTGGTCGTGACCGGCATCGACCAGGCGACCGACGAGGTCGATGCGGTGCTGCGCATATTCGTGCAGGATCCGGCGGACCATGCCTGGCTGATCGTCACGCACCCGGGCGGGGTCAAGGGCAAGAACCTCCTGGATGCACTGAAGAAGTCAGGCGGAGAGCAGGTCAACTGCGCCCAGCTCAAGGGCAAGGAACTGCGCTCCTACCTGTCCAAGGAGATGGCCTCGTACAAGCGCGCGATGACCGATGAGGCGATCAGCGCATTGATCGACTCTGTCGGCCAGGATCTGCGCCTGCTCACCGGTGCCATGTCACAACTCGTGGCCGATGTCGAGGCCAACCCCATCGGCCTGGACGATGTGCGCGACTACTTCGCCGGCGTGACCGGCGTGACCGGGTTTGCCGTAGCCGATGCGGTGTGGGATCGCCGGCCGGCGGAGGCCCTGCGCGCGCTTCGCTGGGCGATGCGCGACTCCGGTGACCTGTCGGTTCCGATGGTGATGGCAATGGCGTCAGGACTCAGGTCGATCATCCGGGTCGCGGCCGCCGGTCCGGGCACGTCCGATGCCGACGCTGCGCGCGAGGCCGGTGTACCACCGTGGAAGGTGCGATCCCTTCGTCATCAGTGGTCGGCCTGGAGCGGCGATCAGCGCCGACTGGCCGCGGCAGCCGTTGCACTGGCCGATGCCGATGGTGCTGCCAAGGGTGGAGTGGGGGAGGGGTCGGCCCTGGATCCTGAGCAGAAGCTCCTGGCCCTCGAACGTCTCGTCCTGCTCACCTCGTCGAAGTCTTCGGGCTAAAACGCGACGCCGCTCACACACGCCGCCCTAAGGTCGCAGGACTGCTGTCCCTCAACCTCATGGAGCGTGGCGATGTTCGATCTCACTGGGCGTGGTGCCCTCATCACCGGTGCGGGACAGGGACTGGGCGCGCAGATCGCACGTGTGCTGGCGGCGCAGGGCGCCTCGGTGCTCGTCAACGACCTCAATCCGGATCGAGCGAGCGCGATCGTGGCGGAGATCCAGGCCGCTGGCGGATCCGCGACATCTGCAGTAGCGGACATCACCGATCTACCGGCCTTGCGCGTCGTCGTCGAGCATGCCGCACAGGAACTCGGCACGCAGATCGACATTCTGGTCAACAATGCCGGAATCCCTGCCGAGGGCATGGGCCTGGAGCCGTTCGTGGAGTCTGACCCCGGCCTGTGGCACCGTCATGTCGAGCTCAACGGCTACGGACTGTTCAACGCGACCTACGCGGTGCTGCCGGGGATGATCGAGCGCGGGTGGGGCCGCGTCGTGACCATCACCTCTGATGGCGGGCGCGTGGGCACGAAAGGGGTTGCCGTCTATGCGGCCGCCAAGGCGATGGGGCCTGGTTTCATGCGCTCACTCGCACTGGAGGTCGGTACCTCTGGTGTCACCTGCAACTGCGTGTCCATCAGCTCCATGCGAACGGCCCAGATGCCGGCGGACGATGAGCGGACCCTGCGCATGGCCCGTGGATATGCGACCAAGCGCCTGGGGGAGCCCAAGGACATTGCGCCCGCGGTGCTCTGGCTGGTGTCCGAGGAAGCGTCGTGGGTGACTGCCCAGACGGTGGTGGTCAACGGCGGCTTCGCTGCCAGTTAGTGCGTCGTCAGGTTCTTCAGGATGATCACACCGGTGACCAGCACGATCAGCAGGGCGACGTAGCCGAGGGCACGCAGGATCGAGGCGCCACCGGACCTGGAGGCGATGAATCCGATCGTGCAGACGAACGCAAGCAGCAGTAGATCCGAGATCCAGATGCCGTCGGCCCCGAAGAGCAGCACCGGGACTGCCGCGAGGGCTGCGGCAGTGGCCCCGCCCATGGCCTGGGCGAGCAAGAGGCGCTTGGTGCTGTGCTGGACCTGGCCGTTGTGCACGAAGCGGCTGGATATCCGGAAGGCCAGGTGATGGGCGATGAGCAGGCTGATGGCGGTGGAGACCACCATCAGTGCCAGGCCCGCATGCGACTGTTCCTCGTCCTCGGGAATGACGAGCAGCACGGCCAGCAGTGAGAGGTTGACGTAGATCGCCATGGTGACGCCTTCGCGCCACTCCTCGGATCGGCCTTCGAGTCGCTCACTCACGGGAGGCCTCCTGCCTTCTGGGCCGGGAAATGAAGAGACCCTCGCGTTCACCGAGGGGAACACGAGGGTCATCACGATGAGGGGTCGGTCACCTCATCAGGGGATCAGAGTGCAGCAGCGCGGGTTGCGATCGCTGACTTGCGGTTGGCAGCCTGGTTGGCATGGATGACGCCCTTGCTGGCGGCCTGGTCGAGAGCGCGGCTTGCGGCGCGTGCGAGCTCAACGGCTTCCGGGCTGCCGGCTTCGGCTGCCTTCTGGAACTTGCGAATGGACGTCTTCAGACCGCTCTTCACAGCCTTGTTGCGCTGACGGGCCAATTCATTGGTCCGGTTACGCTTGATCTGCGACTTGATATTCGCCACGGGTCAACCTTTACTCGTTCGTGATGGAGACCTCGAATCCGCAGGAGGCGGTCATCCAAGGGTGAAGCAGCCCCTTAGGCTACCTGCAAGGCGCCGAAAGCGCCAAATGCCCCACTTACACCAGCCCGAAGGACCCACGTGCCAGGACCGCAGCCCGGATCAACAGACCCCTCGGTCATCCGGAACTTCTGCATCATCGCCCATATCGACCACGGAAAGTCGACCCTGGCCGACCGCATGCTGCAGGTCACCGGGGTGGTCGACGACCGATCCATGCGGGCGCAGTACCTGGACCGGATGGACATCGAGCGCGAGCGCGGCATCACGATCAAGTCGCAGGCCGTGCGCCTGCCCTTCAAGGCCGATGACGGGGTCGAGTACGTCCTGAACATGATCGACACCCCAGGTCACGTCGACTTCACCTATGAGGTCTCGCGGTCGCTTGCGGCCTGCGAGGGAGCGATCCTGCTCGTCGACGCGGCCCAGGGCATTGAGGCCCAGACCCTGGCCAACCTCTATCTGGCACTCGAGAACGACCTGGTCATCGTGCCGGTGCTGAACAAGATCGACCTGCCGGCAGCCCAGCCGGAGAAGTACGCGGCCGAGCTTGCCCGGATCATCGGCTGCGATCCCGCAGAGGTGCTGCTCACTTCGGCCAAGACCGGGCTCGGGGTGCGCGAGGTGCTCGAACGAGTGGTCGAGACGATTCCGGCACCGCAGGGCAGCGCCGACGGCCCTGCCCGCGCGATGATCTTCGACTCTGTCTACGACACCTATCGCGGCGTGGTGACCTATGTGCGCGTCGTCGACGGCCGCATCGGCACCCGGGACAAGGTCGCGATGATGTCGACCGGTGCTGTGCACGAGCTCCTCGAGGTCGGCGTCATCAGTCCTGAGCCCGTGGTCTCCAAGGGACTCGGTGTCGGCGAGGTCGGCTACCTGATCACCGGGGTCAAGGATGTGCGCCAGTCGCGCGTCGGTGACACCATCACCACGGCGCAGAAGGGTGCGACCGAATCCCTCGGCGGCTACCGCGATCCCAAGCCCATGGTCTATTCGGGCCTGTACCCGATCGACGGATCCGACTATCCGCTGCTGCGTGATGCCCTCGACAAGCTGAAGCTCAACGATGCGGCACTGGTCTATGAGCCTGAGACCTCATTGGCGCTGGGCTTCGGCTTCCGATGCGGCTTCCTCGGGCTCCTGCACATGGAGATCGTGCGTGAGCGCCTTGAGCGCGAGGCGAACCTCGACCTGATCTCGACCGCCCCGAATGTGATCTATCGCCTCGTGCGCGATGACGGAACCGAATACGTGGTCACCAACCCGAGTGAGTTCCCCGATCACAAGATCGCCCATATCTTCGAGCCGATCGTCAAGGCGACGGTCATCCTTCCCAGTGAATTCGTGGGAACGGTCATGGAGCTGTGCCAGCAGCGTCGCGGCATGATGCTCGGCATGGACTACCTGTCCGAGGATCGCGTCGAGCTGCGCTACACCCTGCCCATGGCCGAGATCGTCTTCGACTTCTTCGATGCGCTGAAGTCCAAGACCAAGGGCTATGCGTCGCTTGACTATGAGTTGAGCGGTGAGCAGGAAGCCGACCTGGTCAAGGTCGACATCCTGCTGCACGGCGAGGCGGTCGATGCCTTCAGCTCCATCGTGCATCGCGACAAGGC
Source organism: Candidatus Nanopelagicales bacterium (assembly GCA_041675125.1). GTDB lineage: Bacteria > Actinomycetota > Actinomycetes > S36-B12 > S36-B12 > UBA11398. Next base: position 15,840 of record JBAYUM010000016.1, on the reverse strand, counting down.
GATGGCCTACGGAACCATGATGACGGCCAAGCTCAAGGAGCTCATCCCGCGTCAGCAGTTCGAGGTGCCGATCCAGGCGGCCATCGGCTCGCGCGTGATCACCCGCGAGACCATTCGTGCCATCCGCAAGGACGTTCTCGCGAAGTGCTACGGCGGCGACATCAGCCGCAAGCGCAAGCTGCTCGAGAAGCAGAAGGAGGGCAAGAAGCGCATGAAGATGGTGGGCCGGGTCGAAGTGCCGCAGGAGGCCTTCATCGCCGCGCTCTCGACCGGCGACGAGACCTCGAAGAAGTAGTGTCTGCGCGCGAGCCCAGCACGCTTTCGCTGTATGTGCACGTGCCGTTCTGCTCGAGCCGGTGCGGCTACTGCGACTTCAACACCTATACGGCAACCGAGCTCGGCGGCGAGGTGCGCCGTGACACCTTTCACGAGGTGCTTGCTGCGGAGGTTCGGCTGGCAGCAGAGCAGCTCGGCACGAGCCAGCAGGTCAGCACCGTGTTCATCGGCGGGGGCACTCCCACCCTGCTCGGCTCAAGTGGACTGAACTTCGTCCTTGGCGAGATCAGGTCGAGCTTCGGACTCGTCGATGGCGCAGAGGTCACGACTGAGGCCAATCCCGACTCGGTCGACCAGACCATGCTCGAGGAGCTGCGTGCTGGCGGGTTCACCCGCATGTCGTTCGGCATGCAGAGCGCCGCACCCAGGGTGCTGCAGGTCCTTGAGCGCACGCACACCCCAGGTGCCAGCGTGCAGGCGGCGAAGTGGGCCCGCGAGGTCGGCTTCGAGCATGTCAATCTCGACCTGATCTACGGAACGCCGGGGGAGTCCGATGACGATCTGAAGGCGTCCGTCGACATCGCCGTGTCCACGGGCATCGACCACCTTTCGGCGTATGCGCTCATCGTCGAGGAGGGCACGGCGTTGAGCCGGCGCATTGCGCGAGGCCAGATTCCTGCACCCGATGACGATGTGTGCGCTGATCGATATGAGCTCATCGATCAGCTGATGAGCGCCGCAGGCATGCCTTGGTATGAGGTGTCCAACTGGGCTCGACCAGGTGGCCAGTGCCAGCACAACCTCGCGTACTGGCGCAGCCAGGACTGGTGGGGCATTGGCCCGGGCGCGCACAGTCACATCGATGGCACGCGCTGGTGGAACATCAAGCATCCGGCCCCGTATGCCGAGCGCATCAGGGCCAGCGAGTCGGCCAGCGGCGGACATGAACTGCTCACCATCGACGACCTTCGGGTTGAGCAGGTCATGCTGGGGGTTCGTCTTGCCGAGGGGCTGCCGGTGTCGGTGGTCGACGAGGCCGCGATTGCAGGCCTGGTGGCTCGCGGGCTCATCGAGCAGCCGGCGCCGTGCGACGGACGGGTGCAACTGACCCTGGCCGGTCGCCTGCTTGCCGATGCCGTGATTCGTGATCTGCTGGTCGGCTAGCCGGCCCCAGATGGACCATCCTCCCCATGGCCTCAACGCGCGTACACTTGGCACTCAAGAATTGCGAGTGCTAATACCTGGAGGTGAGCATGCTGGAGGACCGCCGTCTTGCCGTCCTGCGTGCCATCGTCGAGGACTACGTCACCACGCATGAGCCGGTGGGCTCCAAGGCGCTGGTCGAGCGTCACAGTCTCGGGGTCTCCCCGGCCACCATCCGCAATGACATGGCCGCCCTCGAAGAAGAGGGGTACATCGCCCAGCCGCACACCAGCGCCGGGCGCATCCCCACTGACCTGGGCTATCGGCACTTCGTCGACCGTCTCTCAGGAGTCAAGCCATTGGCCGCGGGCGAGCGCCGGGCGATCGAGAGGTTCCTGTCGGGCTCGGTCGATCTCGATGACGTCATGGTGCGCACCGTGCGACTGCTCGCGCAGGTCACGCGGCAGATCGCGCTCGTGCAGTACCCCTCGCTCACGCGCAGCTCGGTTCGTCATGTTGAGCTCATCGCGGTGAGCACCACGCGATTGCTGCTGATCCTCATCGCCGACTCCGGTCGCCTCGAGCAGCGCAATATCGACATCAACCAGCCGATCTCCGACCAGAGCGTCAGCGACATGCGCGCTCGGCTGCTCGGCGAGGTCGTCGGCCAGGCCTTCTCGAGCCTGCCCGGCATCATGGAGAACTTCACGGAGCAGTGCGACCCGCAGATCCGACCTGCTGCAGTCGCGGTGGTGGCAACACTGCTCGATGCGGCAACCGAGCATCTCGATGAGCGCATCGTCATCGGCGGCACTGCTCATCTGGCTCGCTATGGCGAGGAGTTTCCCATTGCGATTCAACCTGTTCTCGAGGCACTGGAGGAGCAGGTCGTGCTCATGCGCCTGATGGGCGAGTCCACGATGGGTGGAGTCACCGTTCGCATCGGCCAGGAGACCGAGGTCGAAGGCCTGTCGTCAACCTCAGTGGTCACCACGCGCTACGGGCGCCATGGCCAGGAGCTTGCCTCACTTGGCATTGTCGGCCCGACACACATGGACTATCAGAACGCGATCAGTTCGGTGCAGGCCGTAGCGCAATATGTCACCCGAATCCTTGAGGAGCAGTGAGCCTGACGTGAGTACTGACTACTACGCACTTCTGGGCGTCGGCAAGGAAGCAACGCCCGACGAGGTGAAGAAGGCATACCGCAAGCTGGCCCGTGAACTGCATCCCGACGTGAATCCGGACCCTGCAGCCCAGGAGAAGTTCAAGACCGTCACTGCAGCCTATGAGGTGCTGAGCGATCCTGAGAAGCGCCAGATGTACGACCTCGGCGGTGACCCGCGCCAGGGCGGGTTCGGTGGTTTCCAGGGCGGTTTCGACTTCGGCGACATCATGGACGCCTTCTTCAACGGCGGAGGCCAGCAGCGTGGCCCGCGCACCCGCGCTCGTCGTGGTCAGGACGCATTGATCCGGCTGCAGATCGATCTGCGCACCGCAGTGTTCGGCGACACTCGCGACATCACCGTCGACACTGCGACTCGATGCGGCACCTGTGAGGGCACCGGCCTGGCCGAGGACAGCCAGCCTGTCGTCTGCGCGATGTGCAAGGGCCGGGGTGAGCTGCAGCAGATGCAACGCTCATTCCTCGGCAATGTCATGACCTCGCGACCTTGCCCGCAGTGCCAGGGCTTTGGCACCACGATTCCGCATCCGTGCCATGAGTGCTCGGGCGACGGGCGCGTTCGCACTCGTCGAACCATGACGATCCAGATCCCACCGGGAGTCGACACCGGCACCCGCATCCAGCTCACGGGCGAGGGCGAGGTCGGTCCCAACGGCGGCGCTGCCGGTGACCTCTATGTCGAGATCGTCCAGGCTGCCCATCCGGTGTTCGAGCGTCATGGTGACGAGCTGCACTGCAGCGTGACCGTGCCGATGACATCAGCAGCCCTGGGCGCCTCGATCTCGCTCGACACCCTTGATGGCACCGAGCATCTCGATGTTCGTCCGGGCACCCAGTCGGGTGAGCAGCTGATCCTGCGAGGCAGGGGTGCTGCGCGACTTCGCAGTGGGCAGCGAGGTGACCTGCACGTGCATCTCGATGTGCGTGTTCCAACCGATCTTGATCCAGAGCAGATCGAATTGCTCACCAGGCTCGCAGAACTTCGCTCGGAGGAAGCCGTGCACATCGGCGGCGCTGACTCCGAGCATGGTGGCGGCCTGTTCTCTCGCCTCAAGGATGCGTTCAACCAGAAGTGACGCCGCCGCTGCTCTTTGTCGATGACCTGGCGCAGGTCGTCGTCGGCGATGTGATCGACCTGCCTGCCGAGGAGGCTCGGCATGCCGCAGCCTCCTTGCGCATGAAGACCGGCGAGGCAGTGCTGGTCGCCGATGGCAGGGGCCACCGCGTGCTCGGCCGGGCCGATGTCCAGGGCAACTGCGTTGCAGTCGACGTGGACGCAATCGAGTTCGTGCCCCAGCCCGCTGCGCACTTCACGGTGGTGCAGGCCTTGGCCAAGGGCGAGCACGGTGAGCTGGCGATCGACCTGATGACCCAGGTGGGAGTGGATCGCGTCATACCTTGGGCCTCTCAGCGGTCCATCGTGCAATGGAAGGGCGAGCGAGCCGACAAGTCACTGCTGAAGTGGCGCAATACTGCAAGGGCAGCGGCCAAGCAGTCCCGCCGGGCCTGGGTGCCCAAGATCGACGAAGCGATCAGTACCGGCGAGCTTGTTCACCTGATCCCAGGCTTTGACGCTGCGTTCATCCTTCATGAGGAGGCAGTGGCCTCCCTTGCGGCAGTGCCGCTGCCGACTCAAGGGCGGTTCTGCCTGATCGTTGGTCCTGAAGGCGGAATCTCGGCCCAGGAGATCGAGTTGTGCCTGAGTGGGGGCGCTGCGCCCGTGACCGTTGGCGCGCAGGTGCTGCGGGCCTCATTGGCCGGAGCGATCGGGGTGAGCGTGCTCAGCACTCGTCTGCGTTGGGCTGAACCCGGTTCGCCGAGCATGGGATGATGATGCGATGACTGACTGCCTGTTCTGCCGCATCGCGGCTGGTGAGATTCCGGCTGATGTCGTGCTGCGCACCGATGATGTCGTCGTCTTCCGTGACATCAACCCCCAGGCGCCAGTTCACGTGCTCGTGGTCCCTATCGCCCACCACGCCAATATCGGCGCATTGTCGGTCGACGCACCCGAGCTCACGGCGAAGGTGCTCGATGCCGCGGCCCAGGTTGCAGCTCAAGAAGGACTCGGTGACCAGTTCCGGCTGGTGTTCAACACCGGAGCCGAGGTCGGACAGTCGGTCTTCCACGTGCATGGGCATGTGCTGGGCGGAAGGGACTTCACATGGCCACCGGGGTAGATGCGACCACGCCGATCTCGACTCCGCGTGCCGAGGCACGCATCAGCATTCCCAGCTCGCAACCCATGGTCGGGCTGCTCGGCTCCGGCGATGTGCTCATCCGTCAGATCGAGGCCGGATTTCCGGAGGTCGACATCCTCGTTCGCGGCAATGAGATCACGCTGACGGGTGAGCCGGCCGAGGTCGGTGTCGCCGAGACGCTGATCGGCGAGATGCTCGCGGTGCTGCGAACCGGACAGGCGCTCACGCCTGAATCAGTCGATCGCAGCATCACCTTGCTGCGCAGTGGCACGCGACCGACCGAGGTGCTGACCCAGAACATCCTGAGCAATCGCGGTCGCACGATTCGTGCCAAGACCCTGAACCAGAAGCGCTATGTCGATGCGATCGACAGCAACACCATCGTCTTCGGCATCGGTCCTGCGGGCACCGGCAAGACCTATCTGGCGATGGCGAAGGCGGTGCAGGCCCTGCAGGCCAAGAAGGTCACGCGCATCATCCTCACGCGACCTGCCGTCGAGGCCGGAGAGCGCCTTGGTTTCCTGCCGGGCACGCTCTCGGAGAAGATCGATCCGTATCTGCGTCCGCTCTATGACGCTCTGCACGACATGATCGATCCTGACTCGATCCCACGGCTCATCACGTCCGGGACGATCGAGGTCGCACCACTGGCCTACATGCGTGGACGCACGCTCAACGATGCCTTCATCATTCTCGATGAGGCGCAGAACACCTCCGCCGAGCAGATGAAGATGTTCCTCACCCGCCTTGGCTTCGGCTCGACCATGGTGATCACCGGTGACGTCACGCAGGTCGACCTGCCCGGTGGCACTACCAGCGGGCTGCGCATCGTGAGCCAGATCCTCGAGGGCATTGATGATGTCTCGTTCTGCCGCCTTACCTCTGGCGACGTCGTTCGGCACAAGCTGGTCGGGCGCATTGTCGAGGCCTATGACCGATTCGATTCGCAACGCGACCAATGACCCTGACATGCGCGAATGAGACGGCATATGCCGTCGACCTGGATCGACTTGAGCAGCAGGCAGTGTTCCTGCTCGATTCCCTGCAGTTGCACCCTGCGGTCGACCTATCGATCACGTTGGTCAATGAGGATGTGATGGAGGCCCTGCACATCGAGTGGATGGATGAGCCCGGTGCGACGGACATCCTCTCGTTTCCGATGGATGAGTTGCGGCCCGCTGTCGACCCCGAGCCGGGCATGCTCGGCGACATCGTGATGTGCCCGGCTTTCGTCGAGGCCGATGATCAAGGGCACGGGATGGCCTTGCCGGACCGACTTGAGTTTCTCCTCGTTCATGGAATGCTGCACCTCATTGGATACGACCATGCCACGCAGGCTGAATACGACCAGATGTGGGCACGGCAGGACCTATTGCTTGAGGAATGGCACCGAGTGAGGCCGATGGGGGAGCGTGGTCATGGCTAGCGCATGGCTCATTGCACTGGCGATCGTGCTCGTGGTCCTGGCCGGCCTGCTGGTCAGCGCCGAGACCGCAATCGGCCGAGTGTCGCGCTCGCGCATCGAGGAGCTTCGCCGCGAGAAGGCCAAGTCGGCCGATCGCCTGCTCCTGCTCCTCGAGGATCGCGCGCGCTATGTCAATGTGCTGCTGTTCCTGTCGACCCTGGCGACGGTGGGCGCAACCGTCATCGTGAGCTACGTCTTCGTCGACACGCTGGCCGGAGGGCACGACTGGTCCGTTGGCGCCGCACTCCTTGTTGCTGTTGGCGTCATGGTCGTCGTCTCCTATGTCGCCCTGGGAGTCGCTCCGCGCACGCTGGGCCGTCAGCATGCAGACCGCATCGCCATGGCCTCCGCAGGAATCGTGCGCACTCTCGCCACGATCCTTGGGCCGATCACCGTGCTGCTTATCGTCCTTGGCAATGCATTGACGCCGGGCAAGGGCTATCGCGAGGGACCCTTCGCATCCCAGGCCGAATTGCGCGAACTGGTCGACTTGGCTGAAGCCGACAGTCTCATCGAGGACGACGAACGGCAGATGATCCATTCCGTCTTCGAACTCGGTGATACCTATGCCCGCGAGGTGATGGTGCCGCGAACCGAGATGATCGTGATCGAGCGCACCAAGTCGCTGCGCCAGGCGCTGTCGCTGGCACTGCGCTCGGGGTTCAGCCGCATCCCCGTCATCGGAGAGAGCGCCGATGACATCGTGGGCGTCGTCTATCTCAAGGATCTCGTGCGTCGCAGCTTCGATCACCGGGCGGCCGAGGATGACGAGCGAGTTGAGTCGATCATGCGCAAGACCTTCTTCGTGCCCGACAGCAAGGCCGTTGACGAACTGCTGAAGGACATGCAGGCCGCCCGCGTGCACCTGGCAATAGTGGTCGATGAATACGGTGGAACCGCTGGACTGGTCACCATCGAGGACATCCTCGAGGAGATCGTCGGTGAGATCGCCGACGAGTACGACACGGAGATGCCTGAGGTGACCGACCTCGGTGAGGGCGCCTACCGCATCAGCTCGCGCATGCACGTCGAGGACGTGGCCGAATTGCTCGAGATCGAGATCGATGCGGATGAAGAGGGCATCGACACGGTTCTTGGACTCATGGCCAAGCGCCTTGGTCGCGTGCCGATCCCGGGTGCCTCGTTCACCGAGGATGGGTACCTACTGACGGCTGAGACCACTGGTGGCCGTCGCAATCGTGTCAGCGCGATACTCATCGAACCAGTTGCGGTTCCCGAGACCGTAGGCGAGAAGCCACATGAGTGAGCTCACTGACGAGGATGCCAAGCTCGTGACACTGGCACGCGGAGCCCGTGGGCGCATCGGCGCCCTGGAGGGCGCGGCTGTGCGCGATGACATGGGTCGCACCTACTCGGGTGCGACAGTGGAACGACCACACCTGCGCCTGACGGCTCTTGAGCTTGCAGTCGCTCAAGCCGTCGCGGCAGGTGCAACCGGAATCGAGTGTGCTGTCGTGGTTGGTGCAAGTGCTGTCGTGTTCGACTGCGTGCGAGATCTCGGTGGCAGTGGCGTGCCGGTCCTGGTGTGCGCCCCAGATGGCACCGTGACCTCTCGGCTGGAATCCTGATGGTGTTTCGCAGTGGCTTCGTCTCAATCGTGGGACGTCCGAATGTCGGCAAGTCGACGCTGACCAATCGCCTGGTCGGGCAGAAGATCGCGATCATGTCGTCGCGTCCGCAGACCACCCGTCGCCTCATCCGCGGGATCCTGACCACCGACGATGCCCAGCTCGTGCTCGTCGACACCCCTGGTCTGCACCGGCCACGCACCCTGCTGGGTGAGCGTCTCAACGACCAGGTGCGCGAGACCTGGTCCACGGTCGATGCCATTGGCCTGTGCCTGCCCGCGGACGAGCTGATCGGCCCGGGAGACCGCTATATCGCCGGTCAGATCGTCGAGCTGGGTCGCACGCCGATCATCATCATCGTGACCAAGGCCGACAAGGTCAGTCGCGAGACCTTGGCTGAACGGCTGCTCGACGCCCAGCTGCTGGCGGTCCAGCTCGAGACCAACTGGGCAGCCATCATCCCCGTGTCGGCGAACAGCGGCGAGAACATCGAGGTACTGACGGCTGAGTTCACCAAGCTGCTGCCCGAGGGCCAGAAGCTGTACCTCGACGGTGAAGTCACCGATGAGCCGATGGAAATCGCGGTGGCCGAGCTCATCCGCGAGGCAGCCCTTGAGGGCGTCCAGGATGAGCTCCCGCACTCGATCGCGGTGACGATCGAGGAGATGGGCATGCGCGAGGGCCGCTCCGCTGATCGTCCGCTCATGGACATCCATGCGAACCTGTTCGTCGAGCGCGACAGCCAGAAGTCGATCATCATCGGCAAGGGCGGCTCCCGGCTGAAGCATGTCGGCACCAAGGCGCGCCAGGGCATCGAGCACCTCGTCGGCACGCCTGTGTATCTGGACATCAGGGTCAAGGTGGCCAAGGACTGGCAGAAGGATCCCAAGCTGCTCCGCCGACTGGGCTTCTAGTTGATCCTCAGGCGTGGCAGTCGCATCAGCACTAGGCGACAGAACACAATGTCCTGTGCCGCTTTATCGTGACGAAGCAGTCGTGCTGCGCGCCCACAAACTGGGCGAGGCCGACCGCATCGTCACGCTCCTGACTCGGCACCATGGACGAGTACGTGCAGTGGCCCGTGGCGTGCGCAAGACCTCGAGCCGCATAGGCGCGCGGCTGGAGCCGTTCAGCCACGTCGACATCCAGTTCTACGAAGGCCGCAATCTCGACAATATCGCCCAGGTCGAGACGATCGATCCTCACGGTGCATCCCTCTCGCGTGACTACGGTCGTTGGACCACCGCGATGGCGATGGTCGAGACTGCCGAACGACTCACCCCGGTCGAGCGTGAGCCCGCAGTGCAGCAGTACGTCCTGCTGCTGACGGCGCTGCGCTCCCTGGTATCCGGAGCCCATGACGGCCCACTCATCCTCGACGCCTATCTGCTGCGCTCACTCTCGATCGCTGGCTGGTCGCCTTCATTCGATGAGTGCGCCAAGTGCGGATCTGCCGGACCGCATCGGGCGTTCTCGGTTTCTGGTGGCGGAATGGTGTGCAGCGACTGCCGACTACCGGGTGCCGCTGCACCATCGCCTGCGGCAGTGGCGTTGCTCGCGGCCCTGCTCAGCGGCGACTGGCCGACAGCGGATGCGAGTGAGGTGCGTGAGCGTCGCGAGGCCAGCGGACTTGTGGCAGCCTTCCTCCAGTGGCATCTTGAGCGAGGACTGCGATCCTTGCCCCTTGTCGACCGTGACGATCGAAAGCTTGGTTCATGAAGAAGAAGCTGCGCACTCCGCCCGCGCATCCCAGTGGCGCCAACCCGCCAAGGATTCAATCAGAGCTGATACCCAAGCATGTTGCCATCGTCATGGACGGCAATGGCCGCTGGGCCAAGGAGCGAGGCCTGCCGCGCACTGCAGGCCATGAGCGTGGAGAGGCGGCGCTGCTCGACTGCGTTCACGGTGCCCTTGAGCTCGGCATCGGGTCGATCTCCGCCTACGCCTTCTCCACCGAGAACTGGAAGCGCTCACCCGAAGAGGTGCGATTCCTCATGGGGTTCAATCGCGATGTGATCCGGCGTCGCCGCGATGAGATGAACGAGATGGGAGTGCGCATCCGATGGGCGGGTCGACGACCGAAGCTGTGGCGCAGCGTGATCAAGGAGCTCGAGGAGGCTGAAGCCCTGACTGCCAGGAACAAGAAGCTCACGCTGACCATGTGCGTGAACTATGGCGGGCGCGCAGAGATCGCTGATGCTGCAGCCGCGATGGCTCGCGATGTGCAAGCGGGGCGGCTGTCGCCCGAGCGCATCGATGAGCGCATGTTCCATCGCTATCTCGATGAGCCCGACATGCCTGATGTCGACCTGTTCATTCGATCCTCAGGCGAGCAGCGCACGAGCAATTTCCTGCTGTGGCAGTCGGCATATGCCGAGATGGTGTTCCTTGACACCCTCTGGCCAGATTTCGATCGTCGGCACCTGTGGCATGCCTGCGAGATCTTCGCCTCGCGCGATCGACGCTATGGCGGTGCGGTGCCCAATCAAGTGCCGCAGTGAGCGCACAATCCGAAGAGCTCCATCGTGTGACTCACCTGGGTGAAGCCGTGCTCGGCTGCCATGGCATCGGCCCAGCGCTCAACCGTCGGTCCCTCGATCTCGACCGTGGCACCGCAGTTGCGGCAGACCAGATGATGATGATGTGAATTGCTGCACTGCCGATACACCGATTCACCATCCTCGCGCACGATGACATCGACCTCGCCCGCGTCAGCCATCGCACGCAGCGTGCGATAGACCGTCGTCAGGCCTACGCTCTCGCCGTGCTCGCGCAGGTACTCATGCAGCTGCTGACTTGAACGAAAGTCATCGATCCCCTGCAGGGCCGAGGCGACAGCCGACCGCTGTCGGGTCTGGCGTTGCGGGGCGGTTGTCATGCGATGTCCAGACGCCGTCGCCTTACGGGCACGGCAACGAGTGCGAGTACGGCGAAGCAGGCCAGTGCCAGGATCACGATGGCGGGCCCTGGCGGAACCTCGACATAGAAGGAACCGGTGAGCCCGGCGAGGCTCGCGATGAGTCCGATGACCACGGCGATGGCTGCCGTCGAGCGAAACGATCTGCTGATCTGCTGGGCCGCGGCGACAGGAACGATCATGATGGCGCTGACAAGGAGCAAGCCGACCACGCGCATGCCGACGACCACGACGATGGCGGCCAGTATCGCGAGGAGCGTGCTCATGGCCTGCACCCTGATCCCTTGCACCCGCGCGACATCGGGATCCAGGCTCACGGCAAAGAGCTCACGGCCGAAGACCGCCAGAATCGCGAGCACGCAGATGGCAAGTGCGCCAAGGGCCCAGAGATCGCTGGCGGCAACGGTGGACAGGGAGCCGAAGAGATAGGAATTCAACGACGAGGAAGCCCGGCCTGGAGCGAGCGATGCGAACAGCACACCTCCTGCGATGCCGCCGTAGAACAGCAGCGCGAGTGCGACGTCGCCGGCTGTCCTGCTGCGATGGCGGATGAATTCGATGAGGAAGGCGCCGATCACCGCCGTGACCATGGCGGTTGGAATCGGCGCGGTGCCGAGCAGGAAGGCGAGGCCAACGCCCATGAGAGCGACATGCCCCATGCCATCCCCCAGCAGCGCCAGCCGTCGCTGCACCAGGAACACCCCGATGAGAGGGGCGATCAGGCCGATCATCGCCGCTGCGACCAATGCTCGGCGCATGAAGTCGAAATCCAGGATCGACATCATGGCTGCATCCCGACCACAGGGGGAGCCTGATCAATGATGGCATCGTGATGATGGTGATGGTCATGCGCGAGATGATTCGGGACCGGTGGTGGCCCGTCGTAGCCGATCGATCGATCCTTGCTCGTGCCCAGCACGATGGCTCGCGTGACCAGATGCTCAATGTCATCGAGCTCGTGCGTCACGACCAGCACGGTCTTGCCCGCCTGCTTGAGCTCTGCAAGGAGGCGGGAGAGTGCAGCGACGTTCGCCGCGTCGAGTCCGGCAGTTGGCTCGTCCATCACCAGGACATCGGCGTTGCTGGCCAGTGCCCGGGCAACCAGCACGCGACGCTGCTGTCCGCCGGAGAGGGCGTCAAGACGGTCACGACGACGGTCCCAGAGGTCCACGTCATGCAAGGCCTTGGTCGCCGCCCGCTTCTCGCTGCGTGAGAATGGGCGCCACCGGGTCTGCGGGGTGATGCTGCCCGACATGACGGTCTCCCAGACGGACACCGGAATGCTGCTGGCACCGGGCAGTCGTTGCGGCACCAAGGCAATTCGATCCCAGCGCTTGAACCGCTTCTGCGGCACGCCGAAGAGCGAGATCCTTCCGTGGCCCAGAGGCTGCAGGTCAAGGATTGCGCGAATCAGGGTGGTCTTTCCACTGCCATTCGGGCCCAGGAGCGCGATGAAATCACCAGCATGAATGTCGATGGTGACATCCTCGAGCACGTGCTCGCCGTCGAACTCGACGCATAGCCGCTCGATGCCGATGACGGTTTCGCTCATGAGCACATCTGCCCGGTCTTCAGTGTCTTGAGGTTGTCGAGCATGACGCTGACATAGTCACCCTTTGAGCCGGGTCGGAGTCCTTCGAGAGGGTCGAGCATCACGGGCTTTGCGCCTGTCTCCTCGGCGATGGTCTGCGCGACCTTCGGGTCCACGAGGCTTTCATAGTAGATCGTCGTGACGCCGTTCCTTCGAATCACGTCTGCGACCTCGCGCATGCGCGCTGGGCTGGGCTCGGCCTCAGGGTTGAGTCCGGAGATTCCGACCTGAGTGAAGCCGAGCGCATGTGCCAGGTATCCGAAGGCCTGGTGACTCACGACAATGGTGGTCGTTGGGCAGTGTGCCAAGGCCTTGGCGAAGTCTGCGCTGAGGGCAGTCATGGAAGCGGACAGCGCGCTCGCGTTCTGCGAGAACACCTTGGCCTTGTCGGGGTCGATGGCTGCCAGGCGTGCAGCGGTCACGGCCCCGATCTGCGACATATTGGCCGGGTCCAGCCACACATGTGGATCTGAGCCCTCGGGACCATCGAGTCGCGACAGTCCCTGGGCGACGTCGATTGCATGATCGGCGGCCTGCTGGTCGACGGCCTCGTCGACCGCGGGTTGGAAGCCTCGGATATAGAGGACAAGATCGGCATTCGCGATATCCGCCACCTGAGCGGCACTCAGCTCGAGGTCATGGGGCTCAACGCCAGGCTGGGTGAGGTTGGTGACGTTGACGCCCGTGCCACCGATCTGCTCTGCGGCATATTGCAGCGGGTAGAACGCGGCGACCACGGTGGTCTTGGATTGCGCCGAGGGTGCGCTGGGGCTGCAGGCAGTCAGAGCAAGGGTTCCTGCGGCGAGCGAGAGGATGGCTGAGGCCAGGTGCAAGCGCATGGGTCGAGACTAAGGTAGATGAAAATGATTGTCAATTTCGTTAGGTCTAGAAGCGTCCCAGGAACTTCAGCGCCGTGATGCCGAGGGCAGCGAGCACGACCACGGTGCGGACCGCCCTGGCCTGAGTGGGCAGAACGGGCCAGGCGAGCACGAGCAGCCAGCCCAGGAAGGCAGTCACGACCAGCAGGCAGATGCCGCCGACCCACGCCAGATCGCCGGTCTGGATGAGGCCGAGGAAGAGCAGTCCTCCCATCGCAACCACGACAAGCCACCGCGGCAGGCGATTCAAGGTCAGGAGCAGGGGCATCGATCGACGCTCGACGGCCTTGCGGCCAGGACCACCGGGACCGCGCACGCCTTCGGGGAGGCCGCCTGAGGCCTTGGCCATGATTCCTCCGATACCTCGTGCCACTACCTTCGGCACGTGAATGAACTGTGGACGGACTCTAGTGCGCCCATTGTGGTGGTCATCAATCGCTTTCGGGTGCCACTCGATGCAGCAGTCGGATTCGCCGAGGCCGCCCGCTTGGCCCTGGCCACCCTGGCGCAGAGCGACGGGTTCGTCGACGGTCTCATCGGCCAGTCAACCGATGAGACCGACCTGCGGGTGATCACCACACGCTGGACGGGTGTTGGCTCGTACCGCCGGGCGCTATCGCGATTCGAGGTGAAGGTGTCGGCCGTGCCCCTGCTGTCGACGGCGATCGACGAGTCCTCGGCGTTCGAGGCGGTGCATGTGGTCAGTGACGGCTTTGCCACTGACGCATCAGCGGGGCGAGCAGCCGACGCCGACAGCATCAGCCTGGGCCAGGCATCGGCAGCGGTTGTGCCGCCCGTTCCGGCATGACCAGGTTTTCGAGCTTCGCGGAGGCAGGCCGCTTGCTCGTGCCGGCACTCCTTGCGCTCCCCGACCTGCAGGACGCCTGCGTCATCGGCCTCAATGATCGTGGCGCGCTGGTTGCCCAACCTGTTGCAGAGGTCTTCGGTGCACCTGTCGTGCGGGTGTTCGTGGTCTCCCGGCATGGGCAGAAGCTCGCGGATGGTCTTCCCGATGTGCGGGACAGGAACGTTGTCGTTGTCGACGATGGGGTTGAGACCGGCTCGGCAGCGCGGGTGCTGGCTGCTGCATTGCGCGAACAGTCTGCTCGCCGGATCGTCTTGGCGGTGCCGGTCTGCTCGGCAGCGCAGGTTGCACCCCTTGGAGAGCTCTATGACGACCTGGTCGCGTTGAGCGTTGCTCCCGACGGCCTGCCGTTGTCAGGGCACTACGAATCCTTTGACCTTCTCTCGTAGAATCTGCGCACCGCCGACAACCAGCCGGATTGGAGCGCCGCAAGCGCTTCGGAAATGGAGCGCCCCATGGCAGCCGATCGTGTCGATGCAGTCGTCAACCTGTGCAAGCGACGGGGATTCGTCTTCCCGTCGTCCGAGATCTATGGCGGTACGCGTTCGGCATGGGATTACGGTCCCAATGGTGTTGAGCTCAAGGACAATGTGCGCCGGCAATGGTGGCAGCACATGGTTCGTGGGCGTGAGGATGTCGTCGGACTCGACTCGTCGATCATCCTGGCTCCTCAGGTATGGGAGGCATCGGGCCACGTCAATGCCTTCGTCGACCCACTGACCGAGTGCAAGAAGTGCAATCGCCGCTGGCGGGCAGATCAGCTGATCGAGCAGTACGAGGAGAAGCACGGCAGGTCGCCTGCCAATGGGCTGGCTGACATCACCTGCTCCAACTGCGGCAACAAGGGCGAGTTCACCGAGCCCCGCGACTTCAACGGCATGCTGCGCACTGCCGTTGGTCCGGTCGAGGACGCCGGCGCGGTTCACTACCTGCGTCCCGAGACGGCACAGGGCATTTTCGTGAACTACCTGAACGTCATGAATGCTGCGCGCAAGAAGCCACCGTTCGGCATCGGCCAGACCGGCAAGAGCTTTCGCAACGAGATCACGCCCGGCAACTTCATCTTCCGCACGCGCGAGTTCGAGCAGATGGAGATGGAGTTCTTCGTCAAGCCCGGAACCGATGAGGAGTGGCATGAGTACTGGCTGAAGCAGCGCTGGGACTGGTACACCGATCTTGGTCTCAATCCTGAGAACATGCGATTCTTCGAGCATCCCAAGGAGAAGCTCTCGCATTACTCCAAGCGCACGGTCGACATCGAGTACCGATTCCGATTCGCGGGATCCGAATGGGCCGAGCTCGAAGGCATCGCCAACCGCACTGACTTCGACCTCAGAACACATGGCGAGCATTCCGGTACCGACCTCTCCTACTTCGATCAGGAGACCGAGGAGCGCTGGGTGCCGTATGTCATCGAGCCTGCAGCCGGATTGACTCGTGCCGTCCTGGCATTCCTGCTCGACTCGTATGACGAGGATCAGGCGCCCAATGCCAAGGGTGGCATCGACACGCGCACGGTGCTGCGCCTTGATCCACGGCTGGCACCGGTCAAGGTTGCCGTGCTGCCGCTATCGCGCAATGCCGACCTGTCGCCGAAGGCCAAGGACCTCGCCGCCGAACTGCGCAAGCGCTGGAACGTGGAGTTCGATGATGCGGGAGCCATCGGACGCCGCTATCGACGCCAGGATGAGATCGGCACCCCCTTCTGCGTCACGGTCGACTTCGACAC
>JBAYUM010000015.1:0-22018 GCA_041675125.1 Candidatus Nanopelagicales bacterium | reverse complement strand
CCCACAGCCGGATTCCGCCTACCTTGTCATTGACAGTTGGCTCCCACTGTCGAGCCGCCACTGCGTCGGCAAGGGCGTCGAGCACCTCGGGGTCGGTCTCGAAGCTCGCAGCCGCCCACAGGGTCGCCGCATGGACGGCCAGCCCGTCGGAGACCATCTCGCGCAGGGCAGCGGCTCGCGCGCTCGGCTCGAGTCCACCGACTCGGAAGTCGACGCGCTTGGCCTCGCGCCTGCGGGCAGCTCGCTCACGCAGTGCATGCGGATACAGCCGGTACATCCAGGCCACTGGACTCTTCATGCTCATATGTGCGTCCTTCTGAGGGATGGTGGTGCGATAGCCGAACCCGGATTCGGCCCACTGGACTGGGCGGTTGGCGGTGTGACGTCCGTACCGGTCCTGCTCGGCCCTGATCGAGTCAGGCAGGAGCAGCCACACCATGACGACGAAACCGGTGAGGGTGAAGATGAAGTTGGCGATGGTTCCGACCCAGTCGTGGAAGAGGGACAGGGCAGGACTGCCGAGAACCGTGCCAAGGGCCACCGACGCTCCGATGCGCACGGCATTGGCGAGGACAAGGAGCACCGAGGTCGCGAGGAGTGCACGCACGGTGCGCCAGCCCCTGCTGCGGAAGAGCGACCCGGCCAGGGCCGTGAGGGCCAGAACGGAGAGCAGGGCCGAGCAGCTCGGCGTGACTGCGGCGACCAGCAGGCCTTCGGGGCTCTGCACGACGATATTGGTGCCCAGCGATGCGACTCCGCTGCACCCCAGCAGGTGCAGGCCGTTCACGATGAACGGCACCTCGAGCAGGCGCACGGGCTCGCTCAGCGCATAGAACCCGATGGTGCAGAAGAGCACCACGCCAAGCAGCTCGAGTGCCACTCGATTCCGTCGGCGAGCGGTTCCATCGCCGAGCAGGCGAGTCCACGCCTGGGCGAACTCGCTGCGCGGCAGATAGGCCGCGGACGCCACCCGTGACGCGGAGATGCGGCGACGAGGTCCGCTGTCGGAAGCACCCGGGCTCATGAAGACGATGGGGCTGTGTCGTCCGGAGTCGTCTTCGAGTCGCCGTGCACCAGCCGACGTCGCCCTCCGGTGCGGATGATCATCTCGCTGGCCTGTGTCTCAGGAAGTCGTGCACGCTCAGGAAGCTCACCATCCTGGGTCTGCTGATCGGAGATCGTGCTGAACGCTCCGGACCGGGTGGTCTTGACCCAGGAATACGGCAGGCCGAGCATGCCGCCGATCCAGGCCCACGTCACGACGCAGACGGTCATCGCGAACATCGGGATGAACAGGAGCAGTCGCCAGGCAGCCGAACGCTCCGTATGGCCAGTCACGAGCCCGACGGCAAGCTCGGACAGCGGCCCGACCATGAGCAGCATTCCCAGAGGGAGGAACAGCGAGGGCGGCTCATCGCCCACGCCGAGGGCGCGCAGCAACGTCAGAACGATTCCGGCTGCCACCCACACGGGGGTGTGGTAGACGAAGAGGAATGACAGCACCTCGAGCTTCTGCGGAGCCCTCAATCCGGAGGCGAGCACGACAGGGCGCCAGTAGTCGCGCGCGCACCTCTGGTGACCGCGCGCCCATCGGTACCGCTGCTTCCAGTAGGTGCGAGCCGTGCGTACCGCCTCCTCGAAGTCCACAGCGGCGGGGTCGTAACGGACCTTCCCGCCCCCAGCGACGATGCGCAGGGTGAGATCGGTGTCCTCAGTGACCGAGTGGAGGTTGAAGCCACCGATATGCCGCAGCACTGCGGCTCGTACTGCACAGTTCGCCCCACCGTAGGCGGGCAGTTCGTATACCGCCTGGCGGCCGTACTCATTCACGAGGTAGCCGGACAGGTAGTCGACGAAGACTGTGCTCGAGATGCGGGTCTCCGCTGCGTTGCGCACGACGCATCGACCCATGACCGCGCCCACCATCGGATCCCGGAAGTGCCGCACCACGCGAAGGAGCGCACTCGGTTCCGGCTCATGGTCGGCATCGAAGATGACGATGATCTCCGCCGACTCACCAGCGTGCGCGATTCCATCGTTCAATGCCCCGGACTTGCCGCCACCCAGACCGGGAGCCCGGTGCAGCACCTCGAGCCTGGGGTGCTGGCGCTGCCACTGGTCGAGGCGCGCGCCTGTGAAGTCGGTCGAGGCGTCGTCCACGACGAGCACGCGCAGTCGCGAGTGCGGATAGCGGAGCCCCAGCAGCGACATCACCAGGCCATCGACGACGTGTGCCTCATTGTGCGCCGCCACCACCACCAGCACATCGGGTGAGTAGCCACGAAGGTCGACATCAGCGGCGGCCAGATCGTCATCGGTCCATCGCGCCGCCGAGATGGCGAAGCTCATGTGTCGGACGAAGTAGAGCAGGAACGTGATGTTCAGGACCAGGGCGATCGTGGCGAACGCAGCCCCGACGCCGAAGATCCAGACCGCCATGGCTATCAGGACGACATATGCGAGCAGGACCAGGCGCCTGGACTCCCCGCGCGTGCTCAGCGGAATCACGGTGGGCAGGAACGGCTCCGGGGCTGCCAGGCGTGCCCGTACGAGCCCGGCGGCCGTCACTTCGTGCGGAGCCTGGCTCCCAGGCACCGGGTGGGGCTCACTCATGAGCGAGGAAGGCCCGGCCCAGCAAGTGGTGATCCCTCGCGCACGAGACTGTCGAACTGCACCTGGGGCAGCAACAGCCGCAACGGCAGGAAGGCCTCGGCATAGGGGACTCGGGCAGATATGCCGAAGTTCCGTGCGATTGCACGCAGGCTCTCGGGCTCCAGCATCGGCGAGGTTCCGATCTGTGACGCATGCAACTGGATCGCCTCGACCTTGGCATCGATCTGCTCGGTGATGTCCACGAACATGGTCGGATTGAAGCCGACGTTCGCCGGGCCACTGAAATGCAGCACGTTCGGGTGCCTGCGCGCTGCAGCTGTGACAATCGCAGCAACAGCCTTGTGATCCTGATGCGAGTCCCCGCTCCAGTGCGTCAGGATCAGGACAGGATTCACCTCCTCGATCACAGACCCGACCAGATCGACGTTCTCGTGGGTGAAGTGCACATCGCAGTCCATGAGGCCACCCCAGATCAGCTCGACACCGAGCGCATCTGCTGCCGCGCGCTGCTCTGCATGACGGGTGGAGACCATGGACTCATCGCGCGGTGTGGGATCGCCTCCGGATCCACGCTGCCCCTCGGTCATGACCAGCATGACCACTCGCTCACCCATCGCGACATGCGCCAGCAGTAGTCCGCCGCATCCGAACTCGATGTCGTCCGGGTGGGCGCCCACCGCGAGGATGGTCATTTGATCTCTCCTTCCGGCCGACCGGCCCTGCGCAGCACCACCAGCAGTGGCACACCGATCAACGGTATCGACAGCAGCACGACGATCGCCCACCCCGCGCCGTTGCCGTCGGCCGGCACGACGACATCTGGGCCGCAGGCCACGCTCGATGACGGCACGAACGAGGCGCTTCGGCCCAGAAGCGTCCAGGTGCTCAGGGTCTCACTGGGCGTGGTTCCGGCCTTGGGCAACGTGACGGCGAAGCCCTGCAGGACGAATCCGGGCGAGAAGACCGTGGTGGCGTACTGCGCCATGTCTGCCGGGGTGACGGTGTTCTGCGCACCGAGGGGGACGGTGAGGGTCAACGGAGTGGCATTCCGGTAGGAGTAGAGCACTTGATAGACATCAGCTGGTGGGTCATATCGGAAGCACGAGACCATCGGCGTGATGTAGCCGGTTGGATCCTCAGTGGGATAGACGCAGTCATGGTCGAGCATCGCCTGCCCGAATGCGTCGTTGTTCATGCCTGGGTAGTCACCGAAGGCGGGGATGATGTCTCCCCATCCCGAGGTCATGCCGGGCTCGAAGATCGGGCCGGTGTGGCCCTGGTGGCGCCCAAGATCCTTGTCATTGTTGATCTTGACAGATGAGTAGGGGTTCTTCTCGGCATTGGTGGCATGGCACAGCACCGGGGAGTCCGGTGCCGCTTGAGCCCCGCTTGCGACGATCAGACCACCACACGACACGAATGCGACTGCGACTGCGACTGCCGCGAGCAGGATCCGGACTCGTGCACTCATCATGCACCTCCCCCGCGATCCGAGTTGCAGCCCACCAGCCTTGGCTGTCGCTCATCCTAGGACTGAGTGAATCCGCTCAGGAGGTGCCGCCGTCCACGAAGCGCAATGAGCTCGAAACGTGTTGCCACAATCCAGTCAGGCAAGTTGAACGATTGCCTGGGCGCGGCCCAGGACGGTCTGATCCTCGAACTTGGCGGTGATCGCGATCTTCACCTGGTTGCCATCGAGCAGCTCGGTCACCTTCGCAGTGACAGCAATGCTGACGCCTGCGTCGTCATTGGGGACCACCACCGGACGCGTGAAGCGCACGCCGTACTCGATCACGGCTCCGGGATCGCCCACCCAGTCGGTGACCACTCGAACAGCCTCGGCCATGGTCAGCATTCCGTGTGCGATGACATTGGGAAGGCCCACCTCGACAGCGATGCGCTCGTTCCAGTGGATCGTGTTGAAGTCGCCCGATGCCCCGGCGTACTTGACCAGGGTCAGGCGATTCACGGGATACGAGGCGGCTGGCAGCTCAGTGCCCACGGCGACGTCGGCAAAGGCAATGGCGGTGGTCATTCGTCGGCACCTCGTGACACGAGCATCGAAGTGGCCGTCGCCACGGGCTCGCCGGCAATCGTGGCGATGGTGCCCTTGGTGGTGATCATGTCGTTGCCCGCCATCGAGCGAATGTTCTCGATGACGGTCGTGACGATGAGCTCATCGCCCGCAACGATCGGGCGGGTGTAGGAGAAGGACTGCTCCCCGTGCACCACGCGCGAGTAGTCCAGGCCCAATTCAGGATCGAACAGGGCAGCATTGGCCGCCTCCAGGGAGAGCACGATGGCGAAGGTCGGCGGAGCGATCACATCTGAGTAGCCAAGCGCCTGGGCAGCAGTGGGATCGAGATAGGCAGGATTCTCATCGCCAATTGCGCGCGCGAACTCCCGGATCTTCTCCCGGCCCACGACATAGGAGGGGCCGGCAGGGTAGGTACGCCCGATGAACTCAGGATTCAGCGCCATGAAGGGAAACCGACTAGCGGGTTTCCTTGTGGGTGGTGTGCTTGTTGCAGTTCATGCAGTGCTTCTTCATCTCAAGGCGATCAGGATCGTTGCGACGATTCTTCTTGGTGATGTAGTTGCGGTGCTTGCACTCCTCGCACGCCAAAGTGATCTTGGGGCGAACGTCGGATGCCTTGGCCATGATTGTCTCTCTCTGACTTGTCGTGCGTTGTCTAACCTGAATCGTACGTCTAGTGGTGCTTGGTGCTCACCAGTAGCGAGGGCCGGACTTGAACCGGCGACACAGCGATTATGAGCCGCTTGCTCTACCACCTGAGCTACCCCGCCCTAGGCGGCAATGGCGGGTGCCACTGCTGCCTTTCGAGCCCCCATACGGAATCGAACCGTAGACCTTCTCCTTACCATGGAGACGCTCTGCCGACTGAGCTATGGGGGCACAAAGCCCCGCAAGCGTACACGGACCCGCGAGCCAGCTGAAATCGCCTCCACCTCACCCCGAACGTGACGGGAAAAACGCCAAGGCAGCACACTTGGTCCATGCGCTGGACCCCCGCCGACATGCCCGACCTCTCCGGGCGCCGGGCGATCGTCACGGGCGCCAACAGCGGCATCGGGTTCTGGACCGCCCTGGCCCTGGCCCAGCACGGCGCCCAGGTCACCCTGGCAGTGCGGGATCCGGCAAAGGGCGAGGCTGCCGCCGCCGATATCCGCCAACGAGGCGGTCACGATGTCCAGGTCGGCCACCTCGACCTCGCCAGCCTGGCGAGCGTTCGTGACTTCGCCGACACATGGGGCAAGGACCACACCGACGGCCTCGACCTGCTCATCAACAATGCGGGAGTCATGGCGATCCCCCGCAGTCTCAGCACTGATGGCTACGAGATGCAGCTGGCGACCAACTATCTCGGCCACTTCGCACTGACCGGCCTCCTGCTCCCCGCGCTGACATCCCAGCCACAGGCGCGTGTCGTGAATGTCTCGTCGAATGCCCACAAGATGACCAAGGGGATCGACTTCGAGGACCTCATGGGCGAGCGGCACTACAGGGCATGGCGTGCCTACGGCCAGTCGAAACTGGCCATCCTGCTGTTCACGAGCGAGCTGCAACGCCACCTCGATCTGCTGGGCAGCTCGATCAAGATCATGGCGGCTCATCCGGGTGCCGCATCCACCGATCTCTACCTGGTCAGCTCCCGCCTGAAGCAACACGACCTGGTCGCAGGCATCACTGCCAAGGTGATGGGGGTCGTCGGCCAGTCGCCGCAGATGGGAGCACTTCCCACGCTGTTCGCAGCCACCGCTCCTGATCTGCCAGGCAACAGCTACATCGGCCCGGACCAGCGATTCCAATGGCAGGGCTATCCACGGGTCGTCGACCGTTCGACCGCAGCAAAGGACGCTGACGCAGCGCGCCGGCTCTGGCTGCTCAGCGAGGAGCTCACGAGCGTGCAGGTGCCGATCGACTAGCGCGGCTCACATCTCGATGAAGCGATAGCCCCATCCGGGAGCAGTCACGATGTAGCGCGGCTCACTGGCCACCGGCTCGAGTTTGTGCCGCAGTTGAGCGATGTAGACGCGCACGTAGTTGAGCTGATCCTGACCCCGGGCTCCCCAGACGTCGGCAAGAAGGGCTTCGGCGGCGACGACCTGCCCATCGGCCTTCACCAGGCATTCGAGGATGCCCCACTCGGTGGGCGTGAGCCGAATGGCGATGCCAGACGGATCGGTCACGCGCTTTCGATCGAGGTCGATCACGAAGTCCGGCGTCCGCCGTAGCCCGAAACCAGACGTCCGTTGCGATCGGCGCAGCCCGGCACGGATACGAGCCAGGAGCTCATCGATGCCGAACGGCTTGGTGACATAGTCATCCGCGCCCTGATCGAGTGCATCGACCTTGTCGGTCGATTCACGCCTCGCTGACAAGACAATGACCGGCATCGTCTGGCTCTGCCCACGAAGGAACGAGATGACGTCGACGCCGGATCCGTCCGGAAGGCCAAGGTCGACGACGGCGCAATCGAATGAGGTGGTCGTCGCCTCTCGAATGGCATCGGCAACCGTGCCTGACTCGCTGACCTCATGTCCCTTCGAGCGCAACGCGATGGCAAGGGCTCGCCGAAGCCGATCGTCGTCCTCGACCAGCAGCAGGCGCGTCATGCCTCCTCCTTCGGCAGCACAACCGTTGCCGTCAGCCCACCGCCCTGAGTCCTGGCCAGTTCGAGTCGACCTCCCATTGCGTGACAGAACGCATCCGCAATCGACAGGCCTGCGCCCGAACCGCCGTCTGCTCGAGTGCCAACCTGGCTGAAGGGCCTCATTGCAGCCTCGATCAGGCCAGGTTCGATGCCGACTCCGTGATCGATGACGCTGATCGTCACTTCTGATGGAAGTTGCGAGTAGCGGACACTCACTGGTCGATCGCCACCCTGGTGCGTGATCGCATTCGACAGCAGATTCACCAGTACCCGGTCGAGCAGGGCCGGATCACACTGAACGCTCAACGGTCCCAGCCCTGGCTGAAGCTCGACCACCTCACTCCCGACTTCGGCCATCGCGCGGGACACGAGCAGTTCCAGGTCGACTTCCTCTGCCTGGCTGATGAGCGCCCCGGACTCAATACGACTCATGTCCAGGAGATTGGTGATCAGCTCATCAAGGTGGCGACTGGCGTCATTGATCGTCTGAAGCAGCTCACGCGCATCCCCCGACGACAGTGACGAACCGCTGGTGGTCAACGCCTCGGACGAGATGCGGATTGTCGACAAAGGAGTCCGCAGGTCGTGGCCGACACTTGCCAGTAGCGCACTGCGGCTCTTGTCCAGGTCCAGCAGCCTCGCGGAGGTGGCCTTCTCCTGCTGCAGCATCTCGCTCTCATAAGCCCGTGCCACGGCCGATGCCAATGACTCGACGAACCCACGATCAGTTGCAATGCGCTCAGGCCCGAATCCCTGCAATCGATACTCGTCGAGAACCACCACGTCAACGACCGGCGTACTCATGGGTGCCGACGTGCTTGCGGGATCCACGATGAGCGGCTTGGACTGCGGCGGCGAATCGATTCGCGTCAAGACTGCGCTGTCCAATGCCAGGGCCAGGCGAAGGCGATTCAACGCGGTGGCCGCCGACTGGTCCTCGACGACGTTCGAGATCAGCGTGCGCTCGGCGAGGGTGGCTGCGGCCTGGGCCCTGGCGAGGATGACGCGATCGGTGAGCAATGACGCCAGGATCGATGCGATCACGAAGACAAGCAATGCCACGCGACTCTCGGTGCTCGCGATCGAGAGCGTGTGCACGGGTGGCACGAGGTACCAATTCACCATCAGCACGAAGGCCAGGGCAGAGATCACCCCTGCGATCACTCCTGCAAAAGCCCCCACGATCAAGGTGAGCAGGAGCAGCGGAAGCAGGACGATGACCAGGTCGACCGCGGTTTGATTCCCGAGGAAGGCCAGCCCAAGCCAGGTCGCCGCGACGATGGTCACGACGAACGGGATGCGCAAGCGCAGCGGCATGACTCCCGTAACCCTGGTCACCACTGCCATTTCTCGAGTCTGGCACTAGTGGTGCAGGTCAACAACGTCGGGCGAGTACGCCTCGATCGCGTAGTCGCGCAGTTGCAGCGGAACACTGGTGACGACAACGCCTCGCTCAAGTCGCAGGCGCACCCTCAGCCGCAGGGCGCTCTGGTTGTGCAGCAGGGCCTCCCACGGGTGCATCACCACGTACTCGGGGATGAACACCCCCACGAGGTCACGGGGACTCTCACGCCTGATGCGTCGCACGTACTCGATGAAGGCACCGGTGATGTCTCGATACGGAGACTCGAGGATCACGAGAGGCACCGGTATCTCCCGCTCCAGCCATTCACGTTGCAGCGCTTCGACGTCGCTTCGATCAGTCTGCACGTGAACGGCGACGAGAGTCGATGGACGCGTTGCTCGGGCGTAGGCGAGGGCCTGGATGGCCGGGGCGTGCAGACGCGAGACGAGCACGATCCCATGCACTCGGCTGGGCAGGGTGAAGCCACCAGGTGCCGCCCGCAGCCAGCGATCCATCCGCCGATAGTGGCGATTGATCGCGACCATGAGCAGGAAGAAGACCGGGACTGCAAGGATCACCATCCAGGCCCCATGAGTGAATTTTGTTGCAACAACAATGACGAGTACCACTGACGTGACAACCGCACCGACCGCGTTGAGAGCGCGTGCTCGTTGAATGGCTCCCCGACCAGCAGTTGCCGGATTCCTGAGCAGGCGCGACCAATGGCGCACCATCCCCGCCTGAGACAACGTGAACGACAGGAAGACACCCAGGATGTACAGCTGGATCAATCGGGTGACACTCGCGTCGAAGGCGATGATGAGCACGATGGCCAAGGTCGCAAGCACGATGATTCCGTTGCTGAAGACCAATCGATCACCGCGACGTCCGAACTGCCGTGGCATGTAGCCATCCCTGCCCAGTACCGCGGCGAGTATCGGGAAGCTGTTGTACGCGGTATTCGCAGCGAGAACGAGCACAGCCATGGTGAAGAACTGCAGGGCGTAGAAGCCCACCGAACTGGCACCGAAGGTCGCCGATCCGAGTTGAGCGATGACGGTCTGCTGGACTGCGTCGGCAGGCAGCCCCAGGTCCAGGGGATTCTCTGCGATCCTCACGCCAGAAGTGACCGCCAGCGCCGTCACTCCGCCGAACATCACCACTGCCAGGCTTCCCATCACCGCGAGGGTCATCGCAGCGTTCTTCGACTTCGGGAGCCTGAAGAAGGGGACGCCATTGCTCACTGCCTCAACCCCCGTGAGCGCCGTACAGCCTGAGGCGAAGGCTCTCAGCAGCAGCAGGACTGCGGCGATCCCGGCGGTCCCGGCCCCATGCACCGGAAGGTCCGCTGACTCAGCGCGTACAGGCGAACCAGTCAGTGCCCTGACGATTGCGACCACGAACATCAGCAGCACGGTTGCAATGAAGAAGTAGGTGGGCGCAGCGAAGGACTTGCCCGACTCCTTGACCCCGCGCAGGTTCATCACGGTCAGCACCACCACGATTCCCACGCATATCTCGACGACATAGGGGCTTGCCGAGGGAATGGCCGAGACAATGTTGTCCACCCCAGCGGTGACCGATACCGCCACGGTCAGGATGTAGTCGACGATCAAGGCGCTAGCAGCCACCAACGCCGTGCGCTGACCGAAGTTCTCCTTGGTGACGGCATAAGCGCCACCACCATCTGGGTAGGCATGGACGGTCTTCTGGTAGGAGAGCACCACGATCACCAGGAGCGCGCTCACGGCGAGCCCTACCCAGGGTGTCCAGGCCAGGGCAGAGAGCCCGCCCAACACGAGTACCAGCAGGATCTCCTGCGTGGCATAGGCGACGCTGGAGAGAGGGTCGCTGCAGAAGACGGGCAGGGCGAT
Organism: Candidatus Nanopelagicales bacterium; assembly: GCA_041675125.1. Lineage (GTDB taxonomy): Bacteria > Actinomycetota > Actinomycetes > S36-B12 > S36-B12 > UBA11398. The sequence continues at coordinate 11,510 of JBAYUM010000015.1, read as the reverse complement.
CCACTTGGGGAGCAGATTGTGAACTGCACGTTCATTGCTGATCGGAGTGCCGAGCAGCGCTCGCTTGAGTAGTGGCATGGAGTCAGCGAAGCCTGTTGCGGTCGCAGACGCACTTCGCTCTTAATGCCGTCTTAATGTCGACCAGGCGCAGACAAGACCTGCTCAGGGCTTGCGGCAGAAGAACTCGACAGGAATGCCGTCCGGATCCCGCGCCGTCACCGCCCACCCGTACGCCACATCCTCAACCGGGCCGTGCTCAATGCCAAGGCTCTCCATGCGCTCGGCCCAGGCGCGCACTGCCTCTTCAGTGGGGCAGGACAAGCCGATGTGGTCCAGACCTACGCGCGTATGGTCGAAGGAATCACTCGCGGATGTCGCCTGATGGGTCGTGAGCACGATGATGATCCCGGTCGGCCACTCCAGGCGGATCCGCATCCAGTCGGGCCCTTCGCGGTACGCGATGATCGCCCCTCCGAGGAGCGCCTGATACCAGCGGGCGCTTCGCTCGACATCAGTGACGCTCAGCGTGATGTGGTGCAGCCGCTCGACGCTCGGGATCTCAGTCATAGGAAGTTCAGCATGGCATGAAACGTCATGCACCTGCCAAACAGTGCGCGTAGGGTCGCCGTGTGACGACTCCTGGACGAATCGCTCTTGTCGGCAGCGGCGAATACCTGCCGGTCATGCATGATGTCGAGGTCTGGCTGCTCGAGGGTCGTCCGGCAGCATACGTCCAGTTGGCAACGGCCGCCGCTCCCGAGGGTGACTCCTCGCTCCAGCACTGGCATGAGCTCGGAGCCCAGGCCGCACGCCGACTGGGTGTCGAGCAAGTCGTCATCGACGTACGTGACCGCGCAGATGCCGATGACCCGCGATGGGCTGAGGCGATCAAGGGTGCCGGGCTGATCTACCTCTCCGGTGGCAACCCCTCGCATCTGGCCAGCAGCCTGCGCGACACCCTGGTGTGGCAGGCCATCACCGACGAATGGCGTGCGGGTGCGTCACTGGCTGGTTGCAGCGCTGGAGCAATGGCCATGTGCGGCTACGTGCCGGACTTCCGGCACCCGCGCAGCGGAGGGGTCGAAGGACTTGGTCTGCTGCCCGATGTCCGCGTGCTTCCGCACTTCGACCGCCTGACCCACTGGATGCCCGACTTCACCCTCAAGCCCCTAGTGGCCAAGGGGGCCCAGACCATCGGGGTGGACGAGGACACGGCCCTCATCGGCGAGAGCAATGGGACGGACACCTGGGAGTTCCGGACCATGGGGCGTCAGGCTGCCTGGCTCATCGAATCGAGTGGCAAGCACCGGATTGACGGAACAATCCAGTTGCGCGTGACCTAGGCGGTCCGCTGCCGCTCAACCGCAGCAGCAATCGTCCTGGCGATATCGGCTGCCTGCTGGCGGATCTCGGGAATCGCAGTCGATTCGCCCAGGACACCCTTGCGCAAGGGGCCGATTGCCAGCAGGCGATGATCGGCATGGCTCTTGCCATTGATCAGTGCACCCGTGCCTGCATCGACGAGATACCCCCAATTGAGTGGACCGGGCTGCGCGTATCCGCGTGCGACCAGGAGACGGCCGAGGGAGTTATTGCGCACGTCACCCGAGGGGCCAGTGCACACGACGATGTGGTCGGCTTCAATGCTCTGGCCACTATCGAGGTCAACGTGCAGTCCCCTCGCCGAATCCACTACGGACACGACTTCCGCCTGATGCACGTGGACTCGCTTCGACGTCAGCAGGTCATCGAGGATCAACCCCACACCTGGAGCCGTTCGATGCCGGTGCACATCCCAGTAGCGACACAGATGCTCGGCGAATCGCTCCTTGGTCTCACTGTCGAACGACTGCCACAACTCGGGAGTGACGGGGCGGAGGGAATCGACACCGCTGCGCCATTCGCTGCCAAAGCCCTTCACATACCTGAGGATCTTGTCGAGGCTGATCGTCTTGGGATCCCACGTGGGTGCGGGTGGGCGGTCATTGCGTGGGTCATCATGCGATTGCGGCATGAGACCGTGCCGCGACGTGGCATGCACGATGGTCGCGGGTGCTCGGGTGTGCAAGGACAATGCCACGTCGACGAAGGTCAGCCCCGAACCGACGACCAGAACGGTCTCATCGTCGCCTATGACCTTCAACGCCTGCTGGTCCCAGGGATCGTTGACCACCTTGGTCTTGTCGATATCAGCCTCGGCAATGACGCGAGGAACGACTGGCGCATCGTGCCCGGTTGCCAGGACGATGAAGTCAAAGTCGAAGTAGCCGCCGGTGCACGTGACGACCCACGGATTCGGCGAGAGCCCGATGTTCGTCACAACCTGCTGCACATGGATGATGCGATTCTTCTTGCTGCTGATAAACGACGCCTGCCTGAGCACGAATTGCAGGTACTCGGCATAGAGGAAGCGAGGCTGAAAATCATCGTCGTTGCACGCCGCCCAGTCAACGAAATGCCGGGAGTCCTCGGGAAATGCACTCATGCGACAGGCAGGGACATTGAGCAGGTGGAGCGGGTCAGGAGTGGAATAGGCGACGCCTTGCCCAAGTTCAACTCGCTTCTCGAAGATCACGACTTCCAATGCCGAAGGTGTGTCGCGCAAGAGTCGGGCTGCTGTGATGACCCCCGAGGCGCCACCCCCAACGATGCCGACTCGAAGGATGCCATCAGATCGCAGACTCGCGGACTGCGATGAACCAATGCTCATTCCGAATCATTCCCATCGTCGGTGGTGGCTACCCCAGGTTTCATCGCTCTACCTGCCAACTGGGCCGAAAGGCTCATCACCGACGAGCGTCACGCGTTCCATGACCCGGCGGAAGTCGCCGTAGTCATAGTTCGCGTAGTGCGCGGTGTTGCGGTTGTCCCAGAGTCCGACATCACCATCACTCCACCGGTGGCGAACGATGTGCTCAGGCTTGGTGATGTGGGTGAAGAGCAGGTCAAGAATGGCCCGACTCTCGTACTTCGAGACGCCGTCGATGGAGCGGGTGAACTCCGGATTCACGAACAACGACTTGCGCCCGGTCTCGGGATGAACCCGCACCACTGGATGCCGTACCGGGACGAGGCGGTATTGCTCGCCCTCCCAGATATTGAAATCGATATTCGCCTCAACATGCTCTGCAAAGGACTTCGACCCGTCATGCACGGCGGTCAACTGGTCAACCAGGCCCTGCACCGGTGCCGCAAGGGAGTCATAGGCCGCCTCCAGATCGGTGAAGAGCGTGTCGCCGCCGATCGCGGGGACCTTGACTGCGCGAAGGATCGTTGCCTTTGCAGGCGTGCGCGTGAAGGTGATGTCGGTATGCCAGGTGTCGTTGCGAGAGTCCTTGGCATAGGCATCGACCTCGTAGATCTGCGGATGCTCGGGATCCAAGGGGCCCGCAATGGGGTGTGAGGGCGTGAGTCCACCGAAGAGGGAGCCGAAGCGGATCTGGCCATCCGAGTCGAGGCTTTGACCCTTGAAGAACAGCACCTTGTGCTGGAGAACTGCTTGCCAGATCTCCGCGATCGTCGCGTCGGAGAGCTCTTGGCTGAGGTCCACGCCTTCGACCACCGCGCCATGGGCACGAGTGATCGGCGAGATCTTGAGAGCGATTGCTGTGGTCACGATTTGACACTCCTTTTGTCGGTTGTGCTACCTTCCGTCGAAACATACATTATCTATCGACTTTATAGGAAATTGGGGGGAGCAATGGCGATCCAAGTCCAGGCCAGGGCCACCAGGACACCCCGGGAATCTGCTCAACTCCCGCCCCGTAGGAAGCCCTCCATCTGGCTGCGCCTCAACGCCCTCCCGGCCTGGCTTGTCTCATCGATCGCCTTGATCGGCGCCTTCATCGCCTGGTGGATCGTCGCGTCGCTGCAGATCTGGGACCCGATCTTCGTTCCGAGTCCGCAGAGCGTCTGGGACAAGCTCGTGCTCACCAGCACCACGCACGACGGCACCCTCGGGTACGCGGGATACATGGTCTGGGATCACCTGCGCATCTCGCTCACCCGGATCGTCTCGGCCTCGGCCATCGCCGTCGTCATCGGGATTCCGCTCGGGTTCGCCATCGGGCTGGTTCCAGTGCTGAAGCATGCCCTCGGACCCTTCATCACGTTCCTGCGCCAGTTGCCACCACTGGCCTACTTCTCGCTGCTCATCATCTGGTTCGGCATCGATGACTCCCCCAAGCTGATCCTGCTGGTGATCGCGGCCGTTCCGCCCATCATCGTCGCCACCGTTGCAGGACTCGAAAGCGTCAACAGCGATTACGTGCAGGCAGCCAGATCCCTCGGGTCGAGCACCTTCAATGTCACGCGCAGAGTGCTCCTCCCCTCAGCTCTCCCCGACATCTTCACCGGTATCCGACTCGGCTTCGGCGTTGCCTACGGATCGGTGGTCGCCGCTGAGACAGTCAATGGAATCCCCGGAATCGGGGGAATGATCCGCGACGCCCAGCGCTACAACCAGACCGACACCGTGATCCTTGGCATCGTCCTACTCGGCCTGTCCGGTCTCGCACTCGAGCTCCTGCTCAAGCGATTGCAGGACAGCGCAACCCCGTGGCGCGGCCACTCCTGAGTTCGTTCCGATCACACGATCGAGGACGCGGGCGGTCGGAATGGTTCCGGCCTTCCTAGAGAAGGGGAAATGAAGTGAATATCCGAAGAAGACTCCTGCCATTCATTGCAGCCCTCGCGGCAACCGCGATGGCTGCCACGGGTTGCTCGGGATCCAGTGACTCGTCCGCGTCTGCACAGGCAAGTTCGGCTTCGACATCGGTCAGCACCGATGCACCCAGCGAGATCCGCCTGGGATATCAGGCCTATGCCAACAGTGATCTCATCGTGAAGAACAGTGGCTGGCTGGAAAAGGCATTCCCGGACACGAAGTTCAAGTGGAGCAAATTCGACTCAGGAGCGGATGTGAACACCGCCTTCCTGGCGGGTGCACTCGATATCGGACTGCTCGGAAGCGCACCCGCCTCAGCCGGACTCTCCCAGCCGCAGAACATCCCGTATCAGGTGTCCTGGATCTTCGATGTGACTGCTGAGAACGAGGCGCTCGTTGCGACCAAGGACAGCGGCGTGGAGACCGTCAAGGGCCTGGTGGGCAAGAAGGTGGCAACCCCGTTCGGATCGACTGCTCACTATGCACTTCTCGCCGCACTCAAGGAGGGTGGAGTCGATGCCGGCAAAGTGAACATCATCGACCTGCAGCCACCGGACATCCTGGCGGCCTGGCAGCGGGGTGACATCGATGCCACCTATGTATGGGACCCGACGCTGGCGACTCTGAAGAAGTCAGGCACCACACTCATCACGTCCAAGGAAGTTGCCGATCTGGGCTACCCGACCTACACCGTGGGTGCGATAACCCGGGCCTTCTCAACGGCCTATCCGTCAGTAGTGCAGGAATGGCTGCGCATCCAGAACAGGGCGATCGAACTGATCCAGAACGATCCGAACGCCGCCGCCAAGGCAATCGGTGCGGAACTGGCGCTGAAGCCTGCGGAGGTGCTCTTGCAGCTCAAGAGCGCAGGATTCCTCAATGCCAAGCAGCAGGAGGCACCCGCCTACTTCGGCACTCCGAACGCACCTGGCAGGTTCGTTGACACCCTGTTCAACACTTCGACCTTCCTCAAGGAGCAGGGCAAGGTCGAGGGTGTGCCAACCAAGGAGACCCTGCAGTCCGACATCGATACGCAGAACTTCTTCGATGCGTTCAACAAGTAGCAACCAACCCCAGTGGGACCCGGCCGCACCGGGTCCCACTGGGAGGCTCGATCTCTTTCAGTCGCCGTCACACGGCGCATCCGTGGACATCGTCAACGTCAGCCAGGAGTTCGGTGCCGGCGCAAAGTCCCGACAGGCCATCGTCAGCGCAAACCTGCATGTCTCGGCCGGTGAGTTCGTCTCATTGATCGGGCCTTCCGGCTGCGGAAAGTCCACCTTGCTCAAACTCATTGCCGGATTCAATGAGCCCTCGTCCGGATCGATCTTGATCGACGGACAACCTGTAGTGAAGCCTGGGGCCGATCGCGGCATGGTCTTCCAGCAGCACCGGCTGTTTCCATGGATGAGCGTGCGAGACAACATCGAGTTCGGATTGGCCGCACAGCACGTCTCCAGGCACCAGCGCAGAGCCATCTGCGAGGACCTCCTGGAGAAGGTCGGCCTGGCTGACGTCGGCGACCACGCTCCGTATGAGCTCTCGGGCGGTATGCAGCAGCGCGCCGCGATCGCCCGCGCGCTGGCCCCGAGCCCTCGGATCCTGCTGATGGATGAGCCGTTCTCAGCACTTGACGCCTTCACACGGGAACGCCTGCAGGATGAGCTCCTGAACATCTGGCACAGCGTCGGCGTCACCGTGGTCTTCGTGACGCACAGCGTCGACGAAGCCGTGTATCTCAGCGACCGAGTCGTGGCGATGAGTCCGCATCCCGGGCGCATCGTCGCCGAGCTTCCCGGAGTCTGGGCCAACGGCGAGGTCCGCGATCGGACCAGACCGGCCTTTGCCGAGTTGCGCAGCCAGGTGACGCACATCCTGGTCGACCAGCTCACGAGTGAAGGCCCGCCTCCCTGAGGATGCGGGCCTTCACTTGCGTGGCAGATGAAGGATTCGAACCTTCGGAGGCGTTAGCCGACGGATTTACAGTCCGCTCCCATTGGCCGCTCGGGCAATCTGCCATGCTCCCCTTGCGGGCAGCCCGGGAAACAATACACGGGAACGAATCCGCTCGGCACCGCGCAGCATCACCGGCGACTTGGGCACAATGGGCTCCTTAAGGAGGATTCATGGCTGACAGCAGTTTCGACATCGTGTCCAAGGTGGATCGGCAGGAGGCCGACAACGCCCTGAACCAGACGGCCAAGGAATTGGCCCAGCGATTCGACTTCAAGAACACCGACACCACGATCGAGTGGAAGGGCGAACTCGGCATTGAGATCACCTCTGGGACCGAGGAGCGCGCAAAGGCAGCGCTCGATGTGTTCAGGGAGAAGATCATCAAGCGGGGCATGAGCCTGAAGAGCTTCGAGGCCCAGGAGCCCCGAGCCTCGGGCAAGGAGTACAAGATCGCCGGCGAGTTCAAGGCCGGGATCAGCCAGGAGCAGGCCAAGAAGCTCGGCAAGCTGATTCGCGACGAGGGCCCCAAGACCGTGAAGTCACAGGTGATCGGCGACGAACTGCGCATCACCAGCAAGAGCCGAGATGACCTGCAGGCCGTCCAGGAGCTCGTGCGCAGTGCCGAGCTGGACTTCGCGACCCAGTTCGTGAACTACCGGTAGTCAGAGGGCTCGTCGCACCAGGTCGCCACTGTCACTGACCAGGCCCGCACGCTGATGCGCTGCAAGACCACCAGTGCCACTCCACTGCAGCGCATCAGTCGGGCAGACGTCGATGCAGATGCCGCAGAACATGCACAGGGCGAAGTCGATGCTGAAGGCATCGAGGACGTGAACGGTCCTCGGCCGACGCCCTTCTGACACCTGCTCGGTGTGACGCTCGATGTCGACGCACTTGCTGGGGCACTCACGCACGCAGATGAGGCACGCGGTGCACTCATCCTCGAGCAGTCCGATGGAATGGCGGCTCACCGTCATGAGCGGCTCCCCTTGCGAAGCGCTGCAATGGCACTTGCAGCCTGCTGCTGCAGCAATGGCCGACTGTCCGCCAGGCCGGTGAAGGTGACCCCGAACATCTCCTGGGCCTCTCGTTCGTACCAGCCAGCACCCGGGAACAGCGGTGTCAATGAGTCCAGGGCCAAGGTCATCCCGACCACGGCCAGCCCGGAGTCGCCTGTCTCCCGGTTGACGACCCTGGCCACCACGTCGGTCCAGTCACCGCGGTCGATCGCCGCAAGGAAGTCGAACCAGGTGCACCCCTCGTCCTTGAGGCGAGCGAAGTGGGCAACCCACTGGCTGGGTTCGATGCGAGTCGGAGTCTGGGTCATATGACTGACGCCAATGCGACAACGCCGTCGACAATCGTGTGCGGGCTCGGCGGGCAGCCGGCGATGAACCCGCCGGTGGGGATCAGCCGGTCCACCCCGTTGACCACGGTGGGAGCATCCCAGTACGGCCCGCCGGAACTGGCACAGGCTCCGATCGCAATCGCCAGCTTGGGCTCGGCGATCTGCTCCCATTGGGCCCTGACTGCCGTGGCGAGGATCTCGGTGACCGTGCCTGAGACGAGCATCACGGTGACTCGGGCCGACTCATGCGATGGCTGCTCTGGCTCCAGGAGTCCGAGGGTCATCGCGGAGCCGACTTCCAGGGCGCAGCAGGCCAATTCGTTGACTATGACCCGGATCGTGGGGTCGGCATTCACCCGATAGGCGGGAGATGAGGGAAGTTCAGGCACGTCATGAGCGTACTCAGCCAGAACGCGAGACCACGTAGTCGCAGAGCAGCTCCAGGGCTTCACGCGCCGGGCCCTCCGGCAGAGGTGACAGCGATGCTCGCGCGTCATCTGCCCAGTTCCGCGCTTGGGCCCGAGCCTGCTCGAGCGCCGGATGATGGCGCAGCAGGGCCAGTGCCTCAGCGTGCTCGGCATCATCGGGCAGCGGCCTGTCCAGCAGCGCCTGCAGCCTGCCGTCGGTCGGGTCGTTGCTGGACATGGCGATGAGCCCGGCCAGGGTCGGGATGCCCTCGCGCAGGTCGGTGCCGGGTGTCTTGCCGGACTGCTCTGACTCGGAAGTGATGTCGACGAGGTCATCGGCCAGCTGGAAGGCGATGCCGATGCACTCGCCGAACCTCGTGAGCACCTCGATCGTGGCCTCATCGGCACCCGAGAGCATCGCGCCGAATCGACCAGCGGTGGCGATCAGCGATCCGGTCTTGTCCGCGAGCACCTCGATGTGATGCTGCACGGGGTCTGCGCCATCGACCGGGCCGACCGTCTCGCGAATCTGGCCGATGCACAGGCGCTCGAAGGTGCGAGCCTGGATGCGCACGGCATCGGTGCCCAGGTCAGCGAGGATGTCGGAAGCTCGTGCGAACAGGAAGTCACCGGTGAGGATGGCGATGGAGTTGTCCCATCGCGCATTCGCCGAATCCGCGCCCCGGCGCATCTTGGCCTCGTCCATGACATCGTCGTGGTACAGCGTGGCCAGATGCGTGAGCTCGACCACGACGGCTGCATCGATGACCTGTGGCCGGCTGGGATCGCCGAACTGGGCAGCCAGCAGCGTCAGCAGGGGTCGGAAGCGCTTGCCACCGGCATCAACGAGGTGCGCCGAGGTCTCCGTGACGAAGGGATAGTCACTCTTGATGGCCTCGTGCAGCGAGACTTCGACGGCCGCCATGGCCTCAAGGAGCGAGGCCTCGAGCGCAGGATCGCCCGCCAGCGAACCAAGGGGTTGAGGACTCATGGACACACGGTACTAGCGGACGAAGACGCCGGCATTGATGATGAGGTCAAGCAGCGGTTGCGGGTAGACACCGAGCAGGACGGTCACGGTGGCGCCGGCGGCCAGGGCAACGGTGGTGAACACCGACGGCACTGCGACCTCGGCAGTCTCATCCGTGGGCTCGGTGAAGAACATGAGCACCACGACCCGCAGGTAGAAGAACGCCGCGATGAGTGAGGCCACGACCGCAACGATGACCAGCCAGGTGTCGCCGGCGGCGATTGCCGCCGTGAACACGCTGAACTTGCCGATGAAGCCGCTGGTGAGCGGAATGCCCGCAAGAGCCAGCATGAAGATGGCGAACAGGGTTGCGACGAAGGGCGACTTGCGACCAAGGCCGGCCCACTTGGAAAGATGCGTGGCCTCGCCGCCCTCATCTCGCACCATCATGATGATCGCGAACACGCCGATCGTGGTGAAGGCATAGGCGATCAGGTAGAAGATCGATCCGGCCAGGCCAGCAGGGCTTGCAGCAACGACGCCGACGAGGATGAAGCCGGCCTGGGCGATCGATGAGTAGGCGATCATGCGCTTGATGTCGGTCTGCGTCAGCGCGATGATCGAGCCGATCAGCATGGTCAGGATCGCGATGACCCAGAGCATGGGGGTCCAGTCCCAGCGCAGGCCACCGAGTGCCACGTAGAACAGGCGCAGCAGCGCACCGAAGGCCGCGATCTTGACCGCGGCTGCCATGAAGCCGGTGACCGGGGTCGGTGCGCCCTGGTAGACGTCGGGTGTCCATTGGTGGAAGGGGGCTGCTCCGATCTTGAACAGCAGGCCCGCACCGAGCATGGCAACAGCCAGCAGGAGCAGGCCGGTCTCGCCGGTCTTGGCGCTGAGGGCATCCGAGATCTCAGGGAAGGAGATCGAGCCGGAGAAGCCGTAGAGCAGCGCTGCACCGTAGAGGAAGAAGGCCGACGAGAAGGCACCGAGCACGAAGTACTTCAGTGCCGCCTCCTGCGAGAGCAGGCGACGACGACGCGCCATGCCGGTGAGCAGGTAGAGCGGCAGGGACATGACCTCGAGCGCGACGAACATCATCAGCAGGTCATTGGCCACCGGGAAGAGCAGCATGCCGCCAACAGCGAAGAGGAAGAAGGCCCAGATCTCGGTCTGGAAATAGCCGCGAGCGGTGAACTGTCGCTCATCCTCGGAGCCCGGCAGGGCTGAGGCGCGTGCTGCGAATGCATCGCCGCTGGGATCGAGTCCGCGTTCGGCCATGAGCATCGCGCCCAGGATCGCGATGACGACGATCGCGCCCTGCATGATCAGTCCAGGGCCGTCGACGACGAGCGCGCCCTGGCCTGAGGTGGCACGAATGCCCTGCAGTGCGATGATCGAGATCAATGCCGCCACCAGTGCCGCGAAGACCAGGATCAGCTGCGAGATGCGGCGGACCGACTTCGGCATGAAAGCCTCGATGAGCACCGAGATGACACCAGCACCAAGCACGATCAGGATCGGTGCCAGCAGCTTGTAATCAAGGGTTGGCATCACCCATGGGGTATCCACCGCACGGACGACTTCAGTAACGGCGTTCACTGCTGGGTCCCTTCAGACGTGGTGCTGGTACTGCCAACAGTGGGAGCAGGGTTGGTTGCACCGATCACGCTCATGACGGTGTCGACCGCCGGATTCACCACATTGAGCACCGGCGCCGGGTACAGGCCCAGGAAGATGCTCAGCGCGACGATGGGCACCAACGCCGTGATCTCACGCGCCCGCAGGTCCTTGATGGCCTCCAGTCCGCTGCCCACCGGGCCGGTCATCGACTTCTGGTAGACACGAAGGACGTAGGCAGCGGTGATGACGATGCCCAGGGTGGCGAGTGCACCCACCCAGAGATAGCGCTGGAAGGTGCCGAGCAGCACCATGAACTCGCCGACGAATGACACCAGACCCGGCAGCGCCAGTGACGACAGGGCTGCGAACAGGAAGAAGCCTGCGAGCACTGGAGCAGGCTTGTTCACGCCGGAGTAGTCGGAGAGCAGGCTCGATCCTCGGTAACGCTGCATCAGGAAGCCTGCGGTCAGGAACAACGCAGCCGTCGAGAGTCCGTGCGCCAGCATGTAGACGACAGAGCCGCTCTGGCCGATCGTGGTG
>JBAYUM010000014.1:0-22744 GCA_041675125.1 Candidatus Nanopelagicales bacterium | reverse complement strand
GCGACTACCCGCACTCCGACTGCACCTGGCCGTACTCGCCAGAGCTCCTGCTCAAGGAACTCAATGCGGCCAACTGCAGTGACGAGGAGATCGAAATGATCACCTGGAAGAACGTGCAGCGCTTCTTCGACTGGGACCCGTTCAAGCACACCCCGAAGGATCAGACCACAGTCGGTGCCCTCCGTGCGCTGTCCAAGGACGTCGACACTGCCGAGACATCGAAAGACGAGTACCGCCGTCGCTTCGTAGCTGCGCAGGGTTAGCACGCACAAGCACAGCACGTGAATGAGCCCGCCGTCTCCTGTCGGCGGGCTCATTCATTCTCAGTGACGTAGGACGACGTCATCGGGACCAAGGTCCCTACACACATTGCCTACCAGGACGGCAGGCTCTCCCCATCGAAAGGTTTTCGGTACGACTTCGGTTTCGGGAGAGTGAACGCGCATGGATATCAATGACATGATCCTGCTGAGCATCGATGACCACATCATCGAAGCTCCGGATACATTCGACAAGCATTTCCCCGCCAGCATGAAGGACGACGCGCCCAAGCTCGTCAAGCATCCTGACAACCCTGCCATCGATGCCTGGATGTTCCAGGGAGTCTCAGTCGGCAGCCCCGGATTGAGCGCTGTGGTCTCCTGGCCCAAGGAAGAATGGGACATGAACCCTGTCGGCCTGGCTGAAATGCGCCCCGGCACCTACGACATCCACCAGCGTGTACGCGATATGAATGTCAACGGCGTTCTCGCAGGCATGAACTTCCCGACCTTCCCCGGCTTCGCCGGCACGCATCTTGCCTCGCTTCCCGATCGCAAGCTGTCGCTGGCAGCGATCAAGGCGTACAACGACTACCTGCTCGATGATCTCTGCGGCGCGTACCCGGGTCGCTTCATCCCGATGGGCATCATCCCGTTCTTCGACATCGACGAGTCAGTGAAGGAGATCCACCGTCTCGCGGCAAAGGGCTGTCGTTCGATCACCATGCCCGAGACCCCCTACGGTGTCGGCCAGCCCGACTTCGCAACCGGCCACTGGGATCCGGTGTTCAAGGCACTCGTCGACACCAACATGGTCGCCAGCATGCACATCGGTGGTGGCTTCGGTCTGATCAAGCGGCCAGACACCTTCATGATCGATGACATCGTCATTCTTGCCGCACTTGTGTCAACAATCGCAGCAACTGACCTGCTCACCAGCGGTGTGCTCAAGCGCATTCCAGACATCAAGTTCGCGATGAGCGAAGGCGGCCTGGGCTGGATTCCGTTCCTGCTCGACCGGATGGACCGTCACATGGTCAACCACTCCTGGACGCACCTGGACTCGCTGCCCAAGGGCAAGACGCCAACCGAAGTCTGGAAGGACAACTTCATGGCGTGCTTCATCACCGAGCCAACCGCGCTGCTCACCCGTGAGCGCTACGGCACCCACACCATTGGCTGGGAGTGCGACTACCCGCACTCCGACTGCACCTGGCCGTACTCGCCAGAACTGCTGCTGAAGGAACTCAATGCAGCCAACTGCAGCGACAAGGAGATCGACATGATCACGCATGAGAATGTCGCGAACTTCTTCAGCTGGGATCCCTTCCAGTACACGCCAAAGAGTGAGGCAACCGTCGGTGCCCTCCGTGCGCTCGCGACGGATGTCGACACATCGACGACGTCCAAGAACGAGTACAAGGCGCGCTACGAGGCGGCACACGCGTAGTCCAGACAGTTGAAAAGGCCCCGGTGATGATTGATCCCGGGGCCTTTTCATTGGATTTCCAGGAAGGCCAGCGGCATCCAGGAATCCTCAGCAGAACTTCCGCACAAACCCGAATCTGGTGACCTAGGTCGGCTTTATCGGGACCAAGGTCCCTACGCACATTGCCCATGGAGGCGGCACATTCTCCTTATCGAAAGGGTTTCGGTAACGGTTTGGCCCCAGGAGAGTGAAGTACATGGACATCAACGACATGATCCTGCTGAGCATCGACGACCACATCATCGAGTCAGCAGACACCTTTGAGAAGCACTTCCCAGCAAGCTTGAAGGATCAGGCTCCGAAGCTGATCAAGAATCCTGACAATCCTCTCGTGGACGCCTGGATGTTCCAGGGTGTGCCCGTGGGCAGCGCCGGACTGAGCGCAGTGGTCTCCTGGCCGAAGGAGGAGTGGGGCTTCGATCCCACCGGTCTTGCCGAGATGCGCCCTGGCACCTACGACATCCACCAGCGTGTGACCGACATGAACGTCAACGGCGTTCTCGCAGGCATGAACTTCCCGACCTTCCCCGGCTTCGCCGGCACCCACCTGGCCTCGCTTCCCGATCGCAAGCTGTCGCTGGCCGCCATCCAGGCCTACAACGACTACCTGCTCGACGATCTCTGCGGCGCATACCCGGGTCGCTTCATTCCGCTGGGCATCATCCCGTTCTTCGACATCGACGAGTCGGTCAAGGAGATCCACCGCCTGGCAGCCAAGGGCTGCCGTTCGATCTCGATGCCGGAAACTCCGTACGGTGTCGGCCAGCCTGACTTCGCCAGCGGCCACTGGGATCCAGTGTTCAAGGCACTCGTCGACACCAACATGGTCGCCAGCATGCACATCGGCGGTGGCTTCGGCTTGGTAACCCGCTATGCCAACGCACTGCCGGATGACCTCATCATCCTGGCCCCGCTGGTCTCGACGATTGCCTGCACCGACCTTCTGACCAGTGGTGTCCTCAAGAAGTTCCCTGACATCAAGTTCGCGATGAGCGAGGGCGGCCTGGGCTGGATTCCGTTCCTGCTCGACCGGATGGACCGCCACATGGTCAACCACTCCTGGACCCACCTGGACTCCCTCCCCAAGGGCATGTCGCCAACTGAGGTCTGGAAGAAGAACTTCATGGCATGCTTCATCACCGAGCCAACCGCACTCATCACCCGCGAGCGCTACGGCACGGAGACCATCGCCTGGGAATGCGACTACCCGCACTCCGACTGCACCTGGCCATACTCACCAGAGCTTCTGTACAAGGAGCTCATGGCAGCCAACTGCAGCGACGAGGACATCGAAATGATCACCTGGAAGAACGTCGCACGCTTCTTCGACTGGGACCCGTTCAAGCACACCCCGAAGGATCAGGCAACCGTGGGCGCACTGCGGTCGCTGGCAAAGGAGGTCGATATCTCAACGACCTCCAAGAACGAGTACCGCGCACGCTACGAAGCAGCGAAGGCGTAGAACAACCGAAAGCAAAGGCCCCGGGGATACCCCGGGGCCTTTGCTTTGCGCAATGTGAGCAATGTGAATGGTCAGCGACCAGTCCAGACCGGCTTGCGCTTCTCAGCAAAGGCCTTCGGGCCTTCAACGGAGTCAGCCGAGCCATGAGTGATCTTCGACTCCTCCCGGGTATGCGTCCAGCGATCATCGTCGGCGGGCCGGTTGTTGCCGTAGTACTGGCGCGCAATGCGCTTGCTGGCCTTGACGGACAGCGGAGCGTTGTCGGCGATGGCAGTTGCAAAGGCAAGCGCCTCCTCCATCAGCCTCTCCGAGGGAACTACGCGATTGATGAAGTTGAGTTCGAGTGCGCGCTGCGCAGTGATCGGGTCACCCATCAACAGCAATTCCAATGCGATGCGCTGTGGCATCTGCTCCATGATCCGGAATGCCCCACCAGCACCGGCAACCAGACCACGCTTCACCTCTGGGAGACCGAACTGGGCGTGCTCTGCGGCGATGATGAAGTCTGCGGCCATGCAGATCTCCATGCCACCACCGAGCGCAAAGCCGTTGACTGCAGCAATCGTTGGCTTACTGACGTAATGCCCGACGAAGCCAGCAAGACTCCACTTCTCGCGCTCGGCACCTTCAGGAATGATGCGCTGCCCGCTGGCAATTGCCTTCAGATCAGCGCCCGCGCAGAACGACTTGTCCCCGGCGCCTGTCAGGATGATCGCGCGAACGTCAATGTCATTCTCAGCCTCTTCAAGAGCATCGCCCACGCCTAGGCACACGTTCTCGTTCACGGCGTTGCGTGCAGCCTCGCGATTGATGGTGATGACCATTACATGCCCTTGACGCTCAACAAGAACGTCGGGATTGACCTCAGTCACTTCATTACCTCCATAGTTGTGATGCCTGAAGAGCCCAGCGTGAATCGATCACGGGACTCATATTCGGTGGATGGCGCAGCAGCGCAGCTAGCTGCGATCGGAAATGCGAAGGAGCGCCCGGTGTCCACCGGGCGCTCCTTGGCAATCAGTCTGATGCTGGAAGGGCTGTTGCCTGCTTTTGCGTGAGCTCGGCACCCTCGAAGGTGAGTGGTCCCTCACCAGGAGCGACGCAGAGCACTTCGATTCCAATTTCGTCATTGCTGTAGCGCTTGCCCAGGGCGACGACCTCGCCTGCGCCTGCGGTTGGGGTTCCGGTCCGCGCATCGGTCGTCATGACAACGCCTGCGCAGGAGAGATCGCCAGCCTGGCTTGGAGCCTTGACTACGACGACCTCGCAAGCCGAAGCATCATTACGGAGGCGGGCACCTGGTGCGACTGGCATTGATTTTCCTTTCAGTGGCACACCGACATCCGGGGTCAGAAGCGGTGGAGTTCAGATTGTGGCGGTTCTTGGGCGCTCATGCTAGGGCCACAGGTGTGTGATCTGCCTCCCAAGTCCCCAAAAACTCCGATTCAGGCCTCGGCTGCCCGCTTGGCCAGCTCACGCCTGGTGATCTCCAGGGTGTGCTCGACAGCCAGCGCATGCGCCTCCTCCTGGGTGGGGGTGACCACATCCCAGGCGCCGCACGTGCAGTGCCCGGCATACCCACCTGCGACGGGAACGAAGGACTGGACATCGCAGTAGCCCGGGGTGGTGTCCTTGAGGATCTCCTGCGGGGAGTCCACCATGAAACTGTCTTCTTGGTCAGCCATCTAACGCCTTTCGTGAAGGGTGAGGCAGGGTCTGCTGAGACTGTGAGGGGCTGCCAGACCAGGTCTGGCAGCCCCTCACAGATCGTTGACTAGCTGCGAATGTCTGCGGGTGCCTTGGGTGCGCTCGGGAAGAGTTCCTCGAATGCGCCGAATCGGATGCGCTCGGACAGGGCTGCATCCACACCGTCGAACAGGCCGTGCAGGGTTTCCTGCGTATGGCCCCAGGTGCCCTCGAGGTGCGGGTAGTCCGAACCCCACATGACCTTGTCATAGCCCATGTGAGCAGCAGCGACGACCGCAGTCGGGTCATGCTGGAACGAGGCATAGACCTGTGAGTACAGGATCTCGCGCGGCGACCGGTTGAGCTTTGGACGTACCGTCATGTGGTGCTGGCGGTAGCCCTCCTCCATGCGGTCAGCCAGGAACGGCACCCAGGTGGCGCCGCCCTCGGAAACGATGACCTTCAGGTCGGGATGACGATCCAGTGCGCCGGAGGCAACCATCTTCATCACTGCGCGCTGGCCCGAGAACGTGGTCTCGGTGTAGTTCATCACTGCGCCGCCAGGTCCGCGGTAGGTGATGCCGATGACCTCGCCGGCTGCCATATCGATCGGCTCGGTGCCGATGTGGAAGGCGATGACCATCTTGGCCTCTTCCATCGCTGCCCACAGTGGCTCCCAGTACTCGTGCTGCCAGTCCTGCTGCAGCGGGTGGGGGCTGATGGTGAAGAACACGCTCTTGAAGCCGAGCCCGGCACAACGCTGCATCTCCTCGATGGCATCGGTGACATCCAAGGTCGAGATCTGCGCTGTCGGCAGCAGACGGGGCGACAGTGTCATGATCTCGCTGACGGAGAAGTCGTTGGTGATGCGCGCCGTCTCCTTGAGCAGTTCACGGGTCTTGAAGGATGCGGCCCACATGCCCAGTGATGGGAATACCAGTTCGGCCCAGACGCCCTCCTCATCCTGATCGGCGATGCGCTTGGAGAAGTCCTTGAACCCGGGTGCCCGGCTGCCCAGCATGCCGAACTCGATCTGGGCAGGCTTGGGCAGACGGCGGCGGAATGACTGACCGTCGACGTAGACGGTCTCCCAGAGACCATCGTCGTCCTTGACCGACCTGGGGACCAGATCAGCCAGGGACTTCGGGAGTTCCTTGGACCACAGGTCATCAGGCTCGATGAAGTGCGAGTCGCCGGAGTTTGCCCAGAGCTTTGCCATGGAGAGCTTCCTTTCATAGGGGTGGAATCAGTTGGGGTCGAACTGGGCACGTCGGTGCTTGGTCATCTGCGCTCACTTCATGAGAGTCTCTGCAGGCCAGAACTGCCTGCCAACTCCAGAACTCGATGCCAAGAACAGGTCACCTGTTTTGTCGCATATCTAGGTATACGCCGTATACCTACCAACGTCAAGGGGGTTTGCCTCGGGAATCGGGCATTTCTACTGTGACCTGCGTCATAGTAAGGCATTCGATAACGCTCGGTGCTGGACCGTAGGGTGTGAGGATGAGTGAAATTGTGGCCAAGCAGGCGTCAAGACGCCGTCAGCCTGCGGCCAACCCCACCCTCAGCCGGGGTGAGATCGCCCGGGTCGCCCTTGAACTCGGCTCCCAGGAGGGCTTCGACCAGCTCAGCATGCGCTCGCTGGCTCGCGTGCTCGGGGTCACTCCCATGGCGCTCTACCACCACGTTGCAGACAAGCAGGATCTCTTCGGGATGCTCGTTGATCAAGTACTCGAGGACGTCGAGGTTCCACCCTTGGAATTCGGAACATGGCAGGAGCGCATCAGTGAGCTGCAGGCACAAAGTGCCGACTACTCAGCGCGCTACCCAGGAATCGACACCCTCATCTACCAGGTCAAGACCACTCCACAGGGGCTTCGACTCATGAACGGCTACATACAGATCCTCCGCGAGGGAGGGTTCAGCGAACAAGAGGCTGTCCTCGGCTTCTCTCTCATCTACACCATGGGCCTGGGATCCTCGATCATTGATCGGCAGTTCGGGCCGCAGTCGGACCGCAAGGATGCGTCGGGAAAGACTGAGCGCCCATCCAATATCGCTCGTGAATGGCGACGCCTGATCAAGGCCGGCGGCAAGGACAAGACCTTGCGCTTCCGACAGAAGGTCGTGTTTGCTGGCCTCGAGTCCATCAAGGGCACCCTGGGAGATGAGGAACGTGCGTGAGGCTGGGGATCGTCGCTGACGTTCACTGTCGCGATGGATACCTGCTGGACACTGTTCGCCTCATGATCGACGAGGGCGTCGATGAGATCCTGCTTGCAGGCGACGCTCACTACGACTACAACTTCAGCAATGAGGTAGTCGACATCATTCGAGAATTCAAGATTCGCTATGTCACCGGCAACCATGAGTGGAATCTCCTGAGTGAGCATGGGACCGCTGCTCGAACTGCAGCGCACGTCAATCCCAGGAATGTGGAACTTGTGGCCTCCGCACCGGAGCTCCTCCGGACCACGGTCAACGGCAAGTCACTGCTGATGCTGCATGGGAGTCCATGGGCGCCAAAAGGCCAGTACCTCTTCACCGGTGATCCACTGTTCGAACGCTGCGATGAGCTCGATGCCGACTACCTCATCCTCGGCCACACGCACGTACCGATGGTGCAGCGCTTCGGGCGGACACTGGTCATCAATCCCGGCGCACTCGCCTATTCAGAGGCACTCGGTGCCCTGGGCGAGTACGCGATCCTCGACACCAGCACCGATGAAGTAACGCAGCGAAAGTACACAAAATAATCATTCATCCCATAGCCTGACTTCAGGCCTTGAACTCATCAGGGGCCCGCAGACTGAGTAGGGAACCACCGTGAAGCTTGGGATCGTTTCTGACGTTCACTGTCAGGATGAGCACCTCCAACTCACCGTGCGCGCACTCATCGAAGAGGGCGTCGATGAAATTCTCTGCGCAGGCGATGCCCATTATGAGTACCGCCTGAGCAATGAAGTTGCCGAGATCATGCGCGAGAACGACATCCGATACATCCAGGGAAATCACGAGTGGGTGCTCATGGGACCGCACGGCAGCGGAGCTCGAAGCGCACCCCACGTACGCCAGGCAAATCTCGACTACGTTGGTGAGGCACCCGAGCAGATCCGTACCATGGTGAACGGCAAGTCACTGCTGATGACCCATGCGAGCCCTTGGCCGCCCAAAGGTCACTATCTCTACGCCGGTGACCCACTCTTCGAGCGATGTGACGAGCTCGATGCCGACTACCTCATCCTCGGCCACACGCACGTACCGATGGTGCAGCGCTTCGGGCGGACACTGGTCATCAATCCCGGCTCCTTGACGTTCTCACGCGAACCCGGCCAGTACGGCCTGCTGTCATACGCAATCCTCGACACCACCACCGACGAGGTCTACATGCAGCACCCCCCGAAGGATCCGCATGCGCACAAGGTTCGCGACAGTCACACATCGGCTGGCTCCTAGCGAGCAACTCTTCAACCATCACCGGAACTTCAGTCAATGAGCGACGCCGACCTTCAGTCGGGCTGCCTCTACCGAATCCTCTTGGCAAGCACCGGCACCTCAGCAAGAGCGCGCAACGTGTCATTCATATGAGTGCAGCCGTCGATCCCGGGAAGCCTCTCGTTCACGATTGACCTGAAATCTCGCAAGGGCTGTCCGACGAGGCGTCCGACGTTGGTTGAGGCGAGCGGGCATTCTCTGAAGGGGAGCACCTGCGGCAACGCTCGAATGCTGGTCACCAGACCTGAGCCGACATCGACGGTCGCATGCAAGGTGTACTCGTGGACAGCGATCCGGTGCCCACCGGGCGAGGTTCCTGCATCTTGGAAGAAGGCATCGATCACGTACTGGTCGTTCTCACGCCAGACATCGATTCTCCTTGAACGCCGCGACGACACTTCACTCACCTCGAAGAGCTGGTGCCAGGCCCAAGGGTCGTCCTCGCGTGCAAGATCTGACACGGCCTTGACCTCATGGACCGCGGGCGGGTTGCCATCTGGTCCAAGAGCACTGGCCCCCTCTTGAAAGCCAGCGCAGATACCGACCATTCGGAGCTTGCGAGCCTTGATATCCGGATCAGAGGACTCAAATGGCTCCTGGTGCTCACGCCAATGCGTGAACGCGAATCCGGAGACCAATGTCGCTCCAGAGAGATCGTCAAGGAGCAGGTAGAGCGGAGTGCCTGCTGCCACCTCATCGGGAAGATTCTGGACGACGCGGGTCCGCGAGCCACCGCCGCCTTGCGCTCCGACCAAGACCTGAAGATCCACTCGTGGCGGTTCACAAGTCAGCGCCGTCATCGTGCGGTCTGGCGCAATGACCGCCTGCACCGAGTCCTCGATGAGGACCACCGGCTCAGCCCCATCACTTGGTGTCAGCAGATCACGTGAGCGCCCCACGAGGTGCATCGGCGTACCGACACCGTTGGGCCACGTAGCGTCAATTGTCGACGTCCGACGAACCGATCCTGCGCGGCGAACCGGAGTTGGCGCAGCCGGACCAAGCACCCGAACCTCGAAGGGAACGTGAACAGTCAAAGAAAGGCCTTTCAGTTGGTCCGGTCTGCAGGAGTACCGGCTTTCCTTGCACCTTACAGAATTGCCTGAGCCAAGATGGGCACTTCAGCAAGTGCCCGAAGGGCATCATTCAAGTGCGTGCATCCAAGTGCCCCCGGAAGGCGATCGAGAACAGACTGGCGAAACTCACGCAGCGGTATCCCGATCATCCGATCGACATTGCCGGCAGCCTGAGGGCAGGCGTCAAAGGGCAGCACCCTCGGATCAGCCTCGAGGGTCAGCAATTCACCCGATCTGCGATCGGCTGTGGCCGCCAAGGTGTACTCATGCACTGCCACGCGGACTCCACCGGGGGTCGTACAGCTGTCCTGGAAGAAGGCGTCGACGCGGATCACCTCGTCGACCCACACATCGATGCGTCGAGCCCGACGCATCGCCGGCTCATCGGTGTCCGGTTGATGAGCATGCCAGCCCAGCGGATCGTCCTCACGCACGAGCGGTCCAACCGGCCGCACTTGGTGGGTCATCCGACCCTGTTGTGCGGCCTCGATGGCATTCGAACCCTCTTGGTAGCCGGCACACATGCCCACCTGCACACCGAACTTGCGTGAGCCCATCGATAAGACTCGTTGCTCCTGCGTGAGCCATTCGATTGCCAGCTGTCCGGAGACCAGTGCGATGCCGGGCAGGTCGTCAAGAAGCAGGTACAGCGGAGTCCCACCATCGCGCTCCTCAGGAACGAGTGCGCTCATTGCCCTTCTCGAGCTTCCGGGGCCACGCTCGCCGACCATCGCCTGCAAAGCCGGCCGATCTGGGAAGGTGAAGAGCGATTCATATACGCGACCTTCGCCAATGGTGGCCCGCAGGACGTCATCGGCCAGCGTCTTCGTGGACCCCTCAAGGGTGATGAGGTCACGGGCCCTGGCCCGCACTCGTCCCGTCGTTCCGATGCCATTGGGATAGTCGAAATCCAGTGTTGCAGTGCGACGAATGGAGTTGACCCGTCGATCCGGCGTCGGATTGCTGGGACCGCTCACTGCAGCGGTGTAGACGCGTCCGGCGAGCGGAATATCCAGTGGCACGGGTTGTCCTTTGCTTACGAGTCGTCAAGCGTTCGGGACACTATCGCATCGTTGAAACGCGCTTCTGTGATTCAGGAACAAGATTCCGCGAATGCCGGACAGGAGTTATCGAAACACTTACGGTGAGGACCACATTTGAACCCGGAGAGTGACCATGAGCATGCTGGATCTCACCGATCGCGTCGCGATCGTCACGGGTGGCGGAACCGGAATCGGCACCGCCACCGCCCTTCTATTCGCTCAGCATGGCGCGGATGTCGTGCTCGCTGGACGCCAGGCAGAACGCCTTCAGACGACGGCCGACATGATCAAGGCGGAAACCGGTCGCCGCGCGATCGGCATCTCGACCGATGTGCGCAACGACGAGCAGGTGCAGGCGCTTATCGACGGCACTGTCAGCGAGTTCGGAAGACTCGACATCCTGGTGAACAACGCTGGCGGCGCCTACATGTTTCCGACCAAGGACACCCCTCCTGATCGTTTCCGCAACGCAATTGAACTGAATCTCATCTCCGCATATCTGTGCTCGCACGCTGCGCTGCCGCACTTGTTGAAGTCGCCAAATGCGGCCATCGTCTCGATGTCCTCAGCAGCTGGCGTATCCGGAGTCAAGGGCGGGGCCGCCTATTCGGCTGGCAAGGCCGGCCTGCAGATGTTCACCCGCGTGATCGCGGCCGAATGGGGTCCCAAGGGCGTGCGAGCGAACGTGATCGCCGTCGGTGGTGTCGCCTCAGAAGGTGCGCTGCGCTCATGGGAGCGGTTCGGCATGGATGCTGACAGCATGGGAGCGAATGTGCCCCTTCGGAGAGTCGGTTGGCCTATTGACATCGCACGCGGCGCGCTCTACTTCGTGAGCGACATGAGCAGTTGGGTGACCGGCCAAACACTCTCGATTGATGGCGGCCCCTCGGGAATGGGCGGACTCACTGACGACGCCCTCTGGCCTGAAGACAACGAATAAGGAGAAGGAGAGAAATGACTACGGAGATTCCAGCACCAGTCCCGATTCCCAATGAACTCACGTCTGCCTTCTGGCAGGGTGCCGCCGAAGGCCAACTGGTCATGCAGAGTTGCAACGCCTGCGGCCATTTGCAGCATCCACCGGAGCCGATCTGCTCGGCCTGCCTGAGTTTCGATATTGGCAATGCAGCCGTCTCAGGCAAGGGCACGGTCTACACGTACTGCATCCCGACCCAGGCCTTCCATCCCTGGTTCGCGGACAAACTGCCGTTCGTGCTTGCAGTAGTCGAACTGGATGACCAGCCGGGTCTGAAGATGATCACGAACATTGTCGATATCGAGCCTGATGCAGTCTCGGTGGGCGACCGCGTCGAAGTGACGTTCAAGCCGTTCGCCGAGGGCTTCTCCCTCCCCGTCTTCCGTCCAGTCGCGCAGTAAGAGCCGACACAACCAACTTCAGGAGTTACTTATGGCAAAGAAGAATCGTGTTGCAATCGTCGGTGTCGGCTATTCAGACGTGAGCCGTGGCAATGGGCTCTCGCTGGACAAGCTCACAGCACAGGCCAGCGTTGCCGCAATGAATGACGCCGGCCTGGCACCCAAGGACATCGATGGTGTGGTCGTGCACAGCTTCCCGCACCAGTTCGTGTCATCGACACACACGGCAGCGATGCTCGGGATCCCGGATCTCGCGTTCTATTCGGGCAACGTCGATGGCGCCGCGTACAGCGTGGCAGCCATGCACGCCATCGCCGCAATTGCCTCGGGCTCAGCTGAGACGGTGCTGACGCTCCGTACGGTGCACAAGGATGGCGCCGCAGGCGGCGCTGCGATGCTCGCCGGCCGCGGCAATGGCATCCCAGGCAATATGCAATTCAGCATGCCCTACGGATCCTTCACCGGCTCCCATTGGGCGGGCATGTACATGTCACGCCACATGGCGATGTATGGCTCAACAGAGGAAGACTTCGGCTCCTTCGCCATTGCGCAGCGCAAGTTCGCAGTCGCCAACCCAACGGAATCGTTCTTCCATGAGGAGCTCACCATGGACGACTACCTCAACTCCCGCTACATCGCCAAGCCGCTGCACTTGCTCGACTGCGACTACCCCGTTGACTCGTCAAGCGCACTCATCTTCACGACTGAGGAGCGTGCCCGCGACATGAAGCAGAAGCCGGTGTTCTTCGAGTCCTGGGCCAATGGCACGACCAAGGAAGCTGACTTCAGTCTCGTTGGAGACATGACGCACTCATCGCCTTGGATGGCAGCCAAGCGCATGTGGGAGCGCAGTTCACTGAAGCCAAGCGATGTCGACACTGCTGGTCTCTACGACGGCTTCAGCTTCATTGCCATGCAGTGGCTCGAGGCTCTGGGTTTCTGCGGCGAGGGCGAGAGCGGAGCGTTCGTCCGATCTGGCGCTACCAGCGCAACCGGGTCGCTGCCGACGAACACCGATGGCGGTGCCTGCAACGTAGGTCGTCGCCATGGAGCGAACTTCTTCATCGAGGTGACACGCCAGCTCCGCGGCACAGCCGGCGATCGTGCCCTACCAAAGAAGCCTGAGGTCGGGGTCGTCAGCAATGCCGTCGGCGGCTTCGCCGCGTGTGCACTGCTCACAGCAGACTAGAGGCAACCTGGAGTCGTTCAGACTTCGACAACCTGCAGCATGAGGGTGCCGCAGTTCCCGGCAAGCCAAGGGAGCTGCGGCACCTTTGCTTGGCCGCGGACTCGAATTGGGCTTTTAGGGAATACCGTGCCTTCAGGCCAAATAGGTCTTTATTCGCATAATGAATTTCACTTTGATCGTTCCCGCACGGCGCCACGGATTCTTGATTAGCGTCGCCTACCGCAAGGCTTTCCGTTCGTGCCGGGTCACCTCCTAACCACCATCTGAAGCAAGCGACTCGGCCAACCAACCGAAGGATGATGGAATGACAAGACTCATCATGAAGGGCCGACGATCCTCTGCAGTGGCAGGCGGCCTGGGCGCCTCGCTGGCGCTGGCCGCGATCGCTGCGGGTGGAGCAACAGCTGCGCCCACACCCAAGCCCTCGACCAGGGCCTCTACCGCCCCAGTCGCCTGCCCGACTGAAGAAGGTGTCTCACCAAGCTCGATCACGCTCGGCTTCTTCTCGCCAAAGACCGGCCCTGCAGCCGCGAACTTCGTCGGTGGCGAGGAAGCCGCGCGCTTGCGCGTGGCCCAGGAGAACGCCAAGGGCGGAATCAACGGTCGCAAGCTGGTGCTGATCGGCTACGACGACCAGGCCAGTGCGAGCGCACAGCTCACTCAGGCGACCAAGGCCCTGCAGTCAGATCACGTCTTTGGCATCACGATGACCTCAGCGAACGATGCTGCATTCCCGACCTTCAAGGCCAATAACGTCCCGGTCACCGGCTTCAACGTTCTGGCCATGTCGACCGACCGCAACGCCTTCTCGGTCACCGGCCCACCGGCTCCCGGAATCATCAGTACCGCGGTGTACGAGCGGCTCAAGCAGAACGGCGTGACGAAGGTCGCCCTGATCGCCCACAACACCCCGAGCGCCGCTTCGGGCATGAGCAACACCTCCAAGGCCATCGGGCCGAGTGGGACAGGCCTCCAGCAGGCACTGCTCATCACTGACGAGCCCCAGGGCGCGCACGATGCAACCTCGACCGCGCTCCGTGTGAAGAACTCAGGTGCAGACGGCGCCTACATGTCGATGTTCGTCGATGGCGTGGTCTCCATTGCGCAGGCTCTCTCTCAGCAGGGAGTGAAGCTCAAGGGCTCCGTCGGTGCTGGCGTCATCGATCCCGTGGTCATCGCGAAGGCCGCTGGGCCGCTCGAGGGCATGATCGGCACCACCTACGGCACTGTGCCTGCAGGCGTCCCCGGCAACTCCGCAGTGCGGACGTTCATCAATGGCATGAAGGCTGCGGGTCTCAACCCATACAACGCGACTGCGCCCGTCGGGTACGCAGCCATGGACCTCATGATCGAGGGACTGAAGCGCGCAGGCAAGTGCCCGACGCGTCAGGGTTTCATCGACAACCTGCGCAAGGTCACCGCATTCGACGCTCACGGTCTGGTCCCTGAGAAGATCAGCTTCGGGCCTGGTGTGACTCCGATGGGCAGCCCGGCGAAATGCTCGTGGTACATCACCATCAAGAACGGTCAGCCAGTGCCTGATCCAAAGCCGACCTGCGGCAAGCTGGTCAACACGGTGACCGGTCAGGTCGTCGGCTAGCTGGAAGGCAATTGTGCTGGGTCTTGGAGGAGCCGCAATGGCCCACCAGGGCCCAGCACTTCTTCACATGCCCGAGTCCTGCTCGTTCAGGACTGCCGTGCTGCATACTCAGCGGCACCCTTGGCCAGGCTCGTGCTGAGCCGGCCCAGGGCGATCTTCCAGAACCAGCCGGTGCCCGGCACCTTGGGACGAAAGACTGCCGACCAGCTCACCGTGCATCCACTCGCAGTTGGAGTGATCTCGACATCCGCGCGGTAGTCGCGCACTCCGACCAACTTGCTCTGCAGAAGCGTGTAGGCGAACTTGGTCGGTGCCTGCACCTCCACGACCTGCTCGATCGTCGTCATGATGCCGCTGTTCCAGCGTCGCACGGCGCCAACACCCTCCGCACCATCTGCTCCGGGTGACTGCAGCGTGAAGGTCTTGATGGCTGACCAGTTCGGCCAGGTATCGCCATTGGCGACGAGCGCGAACACGGCATCTGCTGATGCAGTCGACGCCGCAGTCGCGTTGACCTTGATGAGCTCACTCGTCATGACGCACCTCTCGCGGTGGCTAGGGCTTTGGTCCACCATTGCAGGTCGACCATCATGGCGTCAAAGCGCGCGTCGAGGCTGGCGTAGAGGGCAGGATCGGTCTTGTCCTTCGCCGTCATCGCCTCCCGGAGTACGTCAGGAAGAATATGCACAGCATGGCGCAGAGGAGCCATCTCGAACTCCACCGCCACCAGGCGCAATTGCTCGATCGCTCGGGCTCCACCGACTCCGCCCCAGCCGATGAACGAGACGGGCTTGTGATGCCATTCGACGAAAGTGTGATCCATGGCGTTCTTGAGCACTGAAGGGTAGCTGTGGTTGTACTCCGCCGTCAGGATGATGAATCCGTCGGCTGCGTCGATGCGCTTGCCGAAACTCTCCAGCGCAGCGGAGCTGTACATCCTGGGGTTGCGTGCAGGCGCGGTGCCGTCGTAATGCGGGATGTCGAAATCGCGCAGGTCGATCAGGTCGACTTCAATATCGGGGAAGGAGCCCAGTCGGTGCAGAACCCAAGCCGCCGGGCCTTCGGCGAACCGACCCTGCCGAGTGGTGCTCATGATGACGGCAATTCTTGGCATGCTCGCTGCTCCTCGTGCTTCCTAGGGATGTGCCGGACAAAGAACAACGGGGGGTAGCGGAAGATTCCGCTACCCCCCGTTCCGTCCTAGCGACCGGTGAACTTGGGTGCGCGCTTCTCCTTGAAGGCGAGCATCGCCTCGGCGCCGTCAGAGCCGGGTCCGAGGCCGAGATAGGTGACCTCGTCCTTCCAGGTCTGGCGCAGGTTCTGGTCGAGAGCATCGTTGATCTGCGCCTTGATCTGGCCGATCATGATGGTCGGGCCATTGGCGAGCTTCTCAGCCAGCTTGGTGGCCTCGACGAGCACCTGGTCGGCCGGCACCACACGGTTCACGAGTCCCCAGGCCAGGGCCTGCGGTGCCGAGACCGGCTCGCCGAAGAGCGCGATCTCCTTGGCGATCGCCGGGCTGACGCTGCGGGTGAGCAGGTAGGCGCCGCTTGCCTCGAGTGGGAGCCCGCGCTGCACGAAGACCTCGCAGAAGCGGGCGGTCTCGCCTGCCACGATAATGTCGCCGGCGAGTGCGAAGTTGCAGCCGAAGCCATAGGCAGCGCCATCGACAGCAGTGACGATGGGCTTGAGGTTCTGGATCATCTTCTCGATCACCCGGAACCAGCCGAACATGAGGCCATCCTCGCGTGCCATGTGGTGGCGCTCGCCGCGACGGTAGGGCACCGGAATCTCGTTGTGATCGGCCTCGCTGAGGTCAGCACCCGAGCAGAAGGCCCCGCCAGCACCGTGGATCACGGCAGCGCGGATGTCGGGATTGATGTTGACCTCGTCGAGGGCCTTCAGGATCGCGTTGCGAAGTGGGTGCGTAACCGCGTTCTTGATGTGCGGCCGATTGAGGATCAGGAAGGCGACCTGGTTCTCGATGTGGAAGTCGAGACCGGCTTCCTTCCATGCCTCGATATCGGGCGCGGTGTAGTGCTCCATTGCTTACCTCCGTAGTCGTGTGCTCGGGCCAAACCTAGGGCTGTCGGAGAACGACTGCACCTGCAGCCGCGAACATGCCGCCGACGCCCTGGACGAAGCTCGTCCGGACGCCATCGACCTGCGCCGGCGAGGTGCCGCGCATCTGGCGAACCGCCTCCTGGAGCGCGAACATCCCGTACATGCCGGTGTGCGTGTACATGATGCCGCCGCCATTGGTGTTCATGGGAAGGCTGCCGCCGGGACTGGTGGCGCCGCTCTTGATGAACTCGGTCGCCTCACCCTTGCCGACGAAGCCGAGATCCTCGAGGCCATAGAGCGGCAGGTGCGCATAGGCGTCGTAGACCATCAGGTGATCGATGTCGTTGACGTTCATGTCGGCGCTGCGGAAGGCCTCAGCCGAGGACTCGCGGAAGGCACGGAAGCTCGTGAGGTCCTCCATGAACGAGGAGCCGGCACCCTCGACGAGCGAGCCGGTTCCGGCCACCACCACCGGCGCGTACTTCAGATCCATGTCCGCCGCACGTGACGCTGTGGTGAGCACGAGGGACCCGCCGCCATCGGTGAGCGGGCAGCACTCGAGCACCCGGAACGGCCAGGAGATCATGCTCGAGTTGAGCACGTCATCCACCGTCAGCACCTTCTGGCGCAGGGCCCGCGGCTGCTGCGCTGCCCAGCGCGACTGCGCCACGGACACCTCGGCCAGAGCGGTCTCATCGAGCCCATACTTATGCAGATAGGCCATGACCGGCAGCGTGAACATCGAGAAGGTGCCGGCCACACCATAGATGCGCTCGAACTGGCCGGGGGCAGCCGTCATGTCCATGGACATCGCTGGCACACCGACGCGCGAGCGTCCGGACTCCCCGTGCATGATCACCACCACTGAGGCCATGCCCGTGCGCAGGGCCGCGACTGCATGGCGGACATGCAGCATGTAGGAGCAGCCGCCGACATTCGTGCCGTCGGCATAGCGCGGACGCGTGCCCAGCTGCAGGGCGAGCTCGGCTGGGTGCATGGTGCCCGCGACGCCATCGACATCCGCAGGCGTCAACCCGGCGTCGTCGAGCGCGCGAAGCGCCGAGTCGATGGCCAGGCCCATGGCCGAGACATCGGGGACGATGCCGATCTCGGCCGACTCGGACGCACCGACGATGACGATCTCTTCTTGCTTCACAGAGTCACCGTCGATCCAACCGGACGCCATTGAGGAACATGCACGCCTTCCCTGTTCTCGAAGAACACCTCGACAGGCATTCCAATTGTCACGCTCTCGGGGGTGACGGGCACGCCGTAGAGATTGCCCACCATGCGAGGGCCTTCGGCGGTGTCGACGATGACGATGAAGTACGGCACCTCGTCCTGATAGCCCATGCCCGGACGGTGCGAGATGATGAAGGAGGCGATGGTGCCCCTGCCGGACAGTTGCTTCCATTCAAGTGGTCGCTTCCCGCACGTCGGGCAGTGCGGCCGTGGCGGGAAGACCCAGCCGTGCTCCTCGCACTTCGGCATCCAGACCTCGCCTTGGGCCGTGTGCTCCCAATAGGGACGCGTTTCGGGAGTTGCAGCCGGTACTGATTTGCCGCTCAAGCGCTCGTCACCTCAGCCACACCACGATCAAGGACCACGGCATCGTCGACCAGTGTGCGAAACAGAACCCGGCCACCATCAACCCACATGTGCGTGCTCAACAACTGGCCTGGCAGAACGGGCTTGGAGAAGCGAACCGACATCGCCTTGAATCGCGTGACATCCGACTCGCATGCAGCATGCAGGATCGCTCGACCAACGAATCCGAAACTGCACAGTCCGTGCAGGATCGGAACTCCGAAGCCTCCCTTGGCTGCGAACGCTGGATCGTTGTGCAGCGGATTGCGATCGCCGGACATGCGGTAGATCAATGCCTGGTCATTTCGCGTCTGCTGCTCAACGACCAGATCGGCAGGGCGATCAGGGAGATCCCAGTCCTCCTTTGGTCCACTATCGCCGCCGAAGCCGCCTTCTCCTCGGATGAATGAACCGTTGGATGACTCAACGATGACATTGCCTTCGAGATCAGTGATCGTGGTCGTCATCGTCACGAGCGCACCACTGCCCTTGTCATACATGCCAGTCAACTGCGATGACTGCAGGCCCTCACCCTCGACAGGAATCGGCTGGTAGAGCCGAATCGCCTGCTGTCCGTGCAGGAGCTTGCTGCGGTCGATGTCGCCGTAGTCGATACCAGGTCCTCGACGAGCTCCAGCGCCCATCATGACGGCGAAGGTCGGCAGTACCTTCTGCGGATGTCCCTCGGAGTTCTCCGTCGTGAACTCCAACTCCTTGAGCGGGTCCTCCTGCCCGGCGCCGACACCGAGTGCATAGATGATCGCGCGATCCGAATTCCAGCTGATCGGCGTGGGTTCAGTCTTCGTTCCAATTGCTGAGAAATCGAGTGGCATCGTCAGTCCCGCATTGAGTAGGGGTGGGAGTTGGCTGGTGACATGTTGGGCTTGGAGTTCGCCACAGCCGCAGGTAGTTGCGCATTGATCATGTCGTAGGTCAATGGACCGTCGGGGTTGTAGACCGAATCACCGATCTGCCACGGCTCCGCGACACCGACATATCCGCCGACGACGCTGAAGGCACGGCCGGTGACGCTGCAATCAGGCCCACCGAGCCAGGTGACCAGAGGTGACACAAACTGCGGATCGAAGGGGTCATACCCTTCCTTGAGTGTCACGTCAGTGCCAGTCGTGCCGATCAGGCGAGTCTTGGCTACGGGTGCGATGCAGTTCGCATTCACCCCGTACTTGGCGAATTCGAGGGAAGTGACGATCGTGAGCGCCGCGATGCCCGCCTTGGCCGGCGAGTAGTTGCCCTGGCCGAAGTTGCCGAACAAGCCACTTCCGGAAGTGGTGTTCACGATCCGTCCGTCGACCCCCTTGCCATCCTTGACGTTGTCGCGCCAGAAGCGACCGACAGCCTGGGTGGTGAGGAAGGTTCCGCGCAGGTGCACTGCGAGCACAAGATCAAAGTCCTCGACTGGCATGTTGAGGATCGTGCGATCGCGCAGAATGCCCGCGTTGTTGACAAGGGTGTTGATGTCGCCGAATTCATCCATCGCGACCGTGACCATCTCCTGCGCGCACTTGGGATCGGAGACATCGCCGAACTGGGCGACGGCCTGACCGCCCATTGCGCGGATCTCCGCGGCGACCTCCTCTGCAGGGGCGGCTGAGGAGCCGGTGCCATCGCCAGCACCACCGAAGTCATTGACAACGACTGCCGAGCCCAGTCGAGCGAACGCAAGTGCGTGCTGACGGCCGATTCCACCACCAGCTCCCGTGACGATGGTGACGCGACCTGCAAGTGGAAGTGGATTGGACAAGACGAACTCCGTTCGGGGAACTTCAAGTAGCAAGAGGGATTGATTTAGGACGGTAGGGAATCGTCGTTGTTCCCGCAACCGCTTTGCAAAGAAAAATGAAGTGCCCGGAAGGTGATTCCGGGCACTTCATTTTTCTTGATGTGCAGATTAGCTCTTGCGTGGGAAGTTGTAAACGCGACGAGCATTGCCCTCGACGATCAGGCGAGCCTCATCGTCAGGAACATTGGCAAGCGACTCTTCGAGCATCTTGCGGGTATGCGGCCAGTTGCTGTCCGAGTGCGGGTAGTCCGACTCGAACATGATGTTCTCGACGCCGATGAGGTGACGCGAGAAGATGCCTGCATCGTCATAGATGAACGGCGCAAACATGTTGGTGTGCCACAGCGTCGAAGGCTTCACTTCGCGGTTCACGTCGTTGTACCAGCGGTGACGATCCCAGACGTAGTCGATGCGCTCGAGCATGTACGGAACCCAGCCAATGCCAGCCTCGGAAAGCACGAACTTCACGCCTGGGTAGTTGTGGAACACCGGCGAGAGCAGCAGTTCAGCCGTCGCGTTCGCCGAGTTGAGTGCGAACAGCGAGATGCCAACAGTGAAGTTGGTCGTGATGCCCTCCTGTGACACGCCTGGCGGGAATCCACCTGAGCCAAAGTGGATCGAGATCGGCATCTCACGGTCCTGTGCTGCCTGGAGCATTGGGTTCCAGTGGTCCGTGTGCCATGACGGCAGTCCGAGCCGGTGAGGCAGTTCGACGAAGGTGAAGCTCTTGCCGCCCTTGTCAGCTGTCCGGTGGATCTCCTTGACCATGAGGTCGACATCCCACCAAGGCATGATCATGAGTGGAATCTGGCGCTCAGGGTAGGCGGCACACCACTCGTCGAGGATGAAGTCGTTGTATGCCTGAACACAGGCAAGCGCGAGTTCCTTGTCCTTGGACTGGGCGAAGGTGCTGCCAGCGAAGCCGGGCATATTCGGGAAGTTGAGCTGTGCCCAGACACCCTCGATGTCCATGTCCTTGATGCGCTCGTGGATGTCGTGGCAGCCATCGCGCATCTCGTCGTACGAGCGCGGATCCATGGCGATGTCTTCTTTTTCGCGACCTGCGACGGCATTGAGCGCGAAGTTGCCTGCTGGCGCACCTTCGTACACCCAGTGGTCGCCGTTCTCCTTGTCGAAGACGAGCGTCGGGCCAGCTTCCTTGAACTTGGCCGGCAGCCGGTCCTGCCAAACATTGGGGTGCTCGATGACATGGTCATCGACGCTGATGATCTGTGCGTCCTTAGGAAGCATGCGTCCTCCTCATCCCGAAGGATGTTCAATTTGTAGGGGTAGAACCAGTTCGGCCTGGAACCGATGAGAATTACCGTAATACTTACGATAATTTCCCACAAGAGGTTGATCAGGTTTTTTTCACCTTACCCAATGAGGTCGCAAAAGTCTGGCGGACTTCATACAGAAACCATTACGGTGAGGCCTCCCAAGGTCTGAGATGAAGAAGGAGTTTCCATGAGTGGTCCCATGAAGGGGGTGCGCGTTCTTGAGATCGCGCAGTTCACTTTCGTACCTGCAGCTGGCGCCGTACTCGCCGACTGGGGTGCAGAGGTCATCAAGGTCGAGCACGCGGTCACTGGCGACGCCCAGCGTGGCCTGGTGCGAGTCATGGGTCTGGACGCCCTGGTTCCCGGATCGACGTTCTACCCGATCATGGAAGGCCCGAACCGCGGCAAGCGCAGCATCGGCCTGGATCTGACCAAGCCAGAGGCGCAGGAGATCCTCGTCGACCTCGTCAAGAACAGCGATGTGTTCCTCACGAACATGCTGCCTGGCGCACGGGTCAAGATGGGCATTGACGTCGACCAGATCAAGGCCATCAATCCCAGCATCATCTACGTCCGTGGCACGGCCTTCGGCAACAAGGGGCCAGAACGCGCCAAGGGTGGCTACGACTCCACCGGCTTCTGGGCGCGCAGCGGTGCTGCTCGTGCAACGACCTGGGCCGACGCAACTGAGCTCACTGCCATGCCCACAGGGGCCTATGGGGACAACGCCGGCGGCATGACGATTGCCGGCGGAGTGGCCGCAGCGCTGTACAAGCGGGCAACCACGGGCGAGTCCCCGGTCGTCGACGTCTCCCTGCTGAGCGTCGGTGCCTGGTCGACCTCCTTCGGCTCGAACCTGGCCATGCTCACCGGCCAGGCCCCACCACCACCCTCGATGCCCGTTCCCGGAACGCCGGGCAACCCGTTGACCGGTGCCTACCGCACCAGCGATGGCAAGTTCATCATGCTCACGATGCTGCAGCCAGGCGCCTACTGGCCGGGCTTCTGCGATGTCTTCAACAAGCCCGAGTGGAAGACCGACGAGCGCTTCAAGGACGCCATGTCAATCGTCGAGAACGGGTACGAAGGACGTCAGCTCGTTGCCGAGCTCTTCGGTTCGATGACCCGCGAGGAAGTGACAGCGATCCTGAGCAAGCAGGACGGCCAGTGGGCCATCGTCGCTGACTTCTGGGATATCGCGCAGGACGAGTCGCTGCGAGCAAATGGCCTCGTGGCCAAGGTCACCGATGCCGAGGGCGTCGAGCGCGAGCTGATCGCCAGCCCAGTGCTCTTCGACGAGGAGAACCCCACCCTCACGCGTGCCCCGCAGTTCGC
>JBAYUM010000013.1:0-23454 GCA_041675125.1 Candidatus Nanopelagicales bacterium | reverse complement strand
CACTGCGATGATTCCGTGATCATCATGATGATCATCGACAGTGATGCCGACGGGTGCGACCTCACGAAGGGCCGCCACCACGGTCGCAGCGTTGGATGCATTGGGAACCATGAAGATCTCGTCCGGTGACCAGCGGTAGACGATGAGGTCATCGATGACACCGCCGAACTCGTTGCACAGCATCGTGTACTGCGCCTGACCATCACCGATCCGATTCAGGTCGTTGGTGAGAACCGAGTTCAGGAAGTCAGCCGCACCTATGCCGTGGATGCGCACCTTGCCCATGTGCGAGACGTCGAAGACACCGACTGCAGTGCGTACGGCCTCATGCTCGACGAGTACGCCCGCGTACTCGATCGGCATGTCCCACCCACCGAAATCGGCGGTCTTGGCCCCGAGGGCGACGTGTCGGCTGTGCAGCAGGGTCTCGCGCAATGGTGAATTCACGGCACGACCGTAGCGGTTTGCCGATCACCCGATACAGGTGCTCCGGCCTCACGGGCGAGGCTAGGGTTCCCCCATGACTCTGACCTTGGCCACCACAGCCGCATCCACCACCGTCTGCGACGCCCTCGTCGTTGCTGTCATGCCAAGAGGCAAGGGCCTCGAGCTCGCCTCGCATGGCATCACCACTGCCCAAGGCACCAAGCTCCTGGCCGCCTTGAAGGCACTGGGTGCAACGGGCAAACCCGGTGAGGTCACCAAGGTTCCCGGCATCACTGGGATCAAGGCGCCACTGATCGTGGCCGTGGGCGTGGGTGACCTGCGCAAGGACATCGACCTCGAGCAGATCCGAACATCACATGGCAATGCCGTGCGTGCCCTGGCTGGCACGAGGAAGGTGGCCATCGCTGCAGCACCACAGGACAACCTCCTGCGTGCAGGTGCGCTCGGTGCCCGGCTTGCCGCCTATGCCTTCACCTCGTTCAAGTCGAGCCCTGCCAAGGCCTCGCAACCGCCTGCCACCATCGTGCTGCTGGTGCCCGGCACGGCCACCGCCGAGCAGAAGGCCATCATCGCCGAGGTCAACCTCATCGCCGATGCCGTGATGCTGAGCCGCGACCTGGTCAACACTCCCCCGAATGCACTCGCACCGGTCGACCTGGCCGCTGCCGCGAAGGCTGCACTGGCATCACTGCCGGTCAAGGTCACGATCTGGGATGAGAAGGCGCTCAAGCGCGAAGGCTGCGGCGGCATCCTGGCCGTTGGCCAGGGCTCGGCGAATCCCCCTCGCTTGGTGAAGCTGGAGTATGCCCCGCGCGGCGCCACGAAGTCACTGCACATCGTCGGCAAGGGCATCACCTTCGACACCGGGGGCATCTCCATCAAGCCAGCCGCTGGCATGGATGAGATGAAGGGCGACATGGGAGGCGCGGCGGCAGTCATCGGCGCCATGCAGGCCATCGCCAGGCTAGGCCTTGCCATCAAGGTGACCGGCTGGGTCCCGACCGCCGAGAACATGCCCAGCGGCACGGCCCAGCGCCCTGGCGACGTGATCACGATGTTCGGCGGCAAGACCGTCGAGGTGCTGAACACCGATGCGGAAGGCAGGCTCGTACTCGCGGATGCACTTGGCCTTGCTGCCCTGGAGAAGCCCGATCTGATCATCGACGCGGCGACCCTGACCGGTGCACAGCGCGTGGCGCTGGGCTCACGTCTGGCCGGAGTCATGGCCAATGACGATGATGCGCGCGCCATGGTCTGTGCCGCAGCGGAGGCTGCCGGCGAGGCCATGTGGCCGATGCCGCTGCCGGCAGATCTGCGCGCCTCGATCGACTCGGCAACTGCCGACATCGCCAATATCGGCGATCGTCTCGGCGGGATGCTCTCTGCCGGGATCTTCCTCAAGGAGTTCATCCCTGAGGGCCAGTCCTGGGTCCACATCGACATCGCGGGACCCTCCTTCAACGACAAGAGCGCCTACGGCTACACGCCAAAGGGCGGCACCGGCTCCGCAGTGCGCACCTTCGTTCAGGTCGCCAAGACACTTGCGGCAGGATAGGCAGGGAAAGTCATAAGTCGGGCATGCGCTCGGCTTTCATCACTCGCTGGCAGGAGTTTCGGTGGCAGACGCTGACCTAGTCATTCTCGGTGGAGGCAGTGGCGGCTACGCCTGTGCCCTTCGCGCATCCGAATTGGGGATGAGCGTCATCCTCATCGACAAGGACAAGCTCGGCGGCACCTGCCTGCATCGAGGCTGCATCCCCACCAAGGCGCTGTTGCATGCGGCCGAGGTTGCCGACACCACGCGAGAGAGCGAGCAGTTCGGCGTCAATGCGACCCTGAACGGCATCGACATGACCAAGGTCAACGAATACCGCGACGGTGTCGTCGGACGCCTCTACAAGGGACTCCAAGGTCTCGTGAAGAGTCGCAATGTCAACTTCATCGAAGGCGCCGGTCGACTCGTCGGCCCGAAGACTGTCGAGGTCAATGGCCAGCAGTACACCGGCACCAATGTCGTCCTTGCCACTGGCTCGTATGCGCGATCACTGCCTGGCCTGGACATCGGCGGTCGCATCATGACCTCGGACCAGGCATTGAATCTCGACTACATCCCCCAGCGGGTCATCGTGCTCGGCGGCGGTGTCATCGGCGTTGAATTCGCCAGCGTCTGGAAGTCCTTCGGATCTGATGTCACCATCGTCGAAGGCCTGGCGCACCTGGTCCCGAATGAGGACGAGGCAGTTTCGAAGCAGCTGGAGCGAGCCTTCCGCAAGCGCGGCATCAACTACTCCCTCGGCATTCGGTTCGCATCCGCGAGCCAGGACGACGCAGGCGTGCATGTCACGCTCGAGGATGGCAAGACCTTCGACGCCGATCTGCTGCTGGTCGCCGTGGGCCGTGGTCCAAATGCCTCCGGCATGGGCTTCGAGGAGCAGGGCGTGGCGATGGAACGCGGCTGGGTCCTGGTCGACGAGCGCCTGCGCACGAACCTC
Source organism: Candidatus Nanopelagicales bacterium (assembly GCA_041675125.1). Lineage (GTDB taxonomy): Bacteria > Actinomycetota > Actinomycetes > S36-B12 > S36-B12 > UBA11398. The sequence continues at coordinate 20,515 of JBAYUM010000013.1, read as the reverse complement.
GATGGGGTCTTCGCCGTCGGCGACATCACGCCCGGACTTCAGCTTGCGCACCGTGGCTTCCAGCACGGCATCTTCGTCGCCGAGGAGATCGCCGGTCTGCGCCCAATGGTCATCCCTGATATCAACATCCCGAAGGTCACCTATTGCGAGCCAGAGGTTGCCAGCGTCGGCCTGACCGAGGCGCAAGCGCGAGCCGAGCACGGCGAGGGCATCGCGACCTACGAGTACAACCTCGGAGTCAATGGCAAGAGCCAGATCCTCGGCACGGCAGGCTTCGTCAAGCTCGTCCAGATCAAGGACGGCCCAGTCGTCGGAATTCACATGGTTGGCTCGCGTATGGGCGAGCAGATCGGCGAGGCACAGCTCATCGTGAACTGGGAGGCGCATCCAGAGGATGTCGCAGTCCTGATTCATGCACATCCAACACAGAATGAAGCGATGGGTGAGGCACACCTTGCCCTCGCGGGCAAACCGCTACACGCACACGCCTGATTCACAATGAACTGACCCGCGAACCGGGTCATTGAAAGGGAGTCGAGTCCTATGTCGGTCTCAGTAACGATGCCACAGCTCGGTGAGAGCGTGACCGAAGGAACAGTCACACGCTGGCTGAAGCAGGTTGGTGACACGATCACCGTCGACGAGCCGCTGCTCGAGGTTTCCACCGACAAGGTCGACACCGAGATCCCCGCCCCCGCATCAGGCGTGCTGCTGGAGATTCGCATCCAGGAGGACGAGACCGTTCTCGTCGGCGCTGAACTGGCGGTCATCGGCGCTGCCGATGAAGCACCCGCTGCCGCAGCTCCTGCACCGGCGGCTCCCGCCGAGCCTGCGGGGCCAGCTGTGCCGGTCGCCGTTCCGGAACCTGTTGTCGCCGCAGCACCTGTCGCGCCGCCAGCCCCGGCGACAGTTCCACCTGCACCCGCTGCTCCTGCATCCACTGCAGGTGCAGCCTTCGACGTCGTCCTGCCACAGCTCGGTGAGAGCGTGACCGAAGGAACCGTCACACGCTGGCTCAAGCAGGTCGGTGACACCGTCGCTGTCGACGAGCCGCTCGTGGAGATCTCAACCGACAAGGTCGACACCGAGCTTCCCTCGCCCGCGGCCGGCGTATTGGTCTCGATTGTCGTAGCCGAGGATGCAACTGCCGAGGTGGGCGCCGTCCTTGGTGTCATTGGCACCGGTGCTGTCGCACCCGTACCAGCGACTGCCCCTGCAGCGCCAGCTCCCGCACCCGTGGCTGCTCCACCTGCGCCTGTCGCCGCTCCAGCTCCCACTCCGGCAGCACCGGCAGCACCGGCAGCACCGGCAGCAGCACCCACGGCACCCGTCGTCGCTGCCCGCGCAAGCGAGTCGGCCGACGATGACTCCTACGTGACACCGCTCGTGCGGCGCCTGGCGGCCCAAAGCGGTGTCGACCTGTCGAAGGTGGTCGGTACCGGCGTCGGCGGGCGCATCCGCAAGCAGGACGTCGCTGCCGCTGCCGAGACCGCTGCCGCATCAACCCCTGTCGCAGCAGTCCCCGCAGTGACCATTGCAGCCACTGCCTCTCCCAAGGCCGCTCCTTTGGCTCTTTCGCCCCTGCGCGGCAGCACCGAGAAGATCTCCCGCCTGCGCCGCGTTATCGCTGAGCGCATGGTTGAGTCCCTTGCCGTCTCCGCCCAGCTCACCACGGTCGTCGAGGTCGACGTCACGGCCATCGCAAAGCTGCGTGCTCGTGTGAAGGCCGACTTCGAGGCTCGCGAGGGAGTCAAGCTCACCTTCCTGCCGTTCATCAGCAAGGCCACGGTCGAAGCGCTCAAGCAGTTCCCCATGGTCAATGCGTCCATCGATCTGGCCGAAGGCACCATCACCTACCACGATGCCGAGAACCTCGGCATCGCTGTCGATACTGATCGCGGCCTGCTTGTTCCGGTCATCCGCAATGCGGGTGACCTCAATATCGCCGGGCTCTCGCGAGGCATCGCTGATATTGCCGATCGCACCCGTCAGAGCAAGGTTGCACCTGACGAACTGAGTGGCGGCACGTTCACCATCACCAACACGGGCAGCCGCGGTGCCCTGTTCGACACCCCGATCATCAACCAGCCACAGGTCGCCATTCTCGGCACTGGCGCGATCGTCAAGCGGCCTGTGGTCGTTCCAGATGCCACGGGTCAGGACGTCATCGCCATTCGCTCGATGATGTACCTGGCGCTCACCTACGACCATCGACTGGTCGACGGCGCGGATGCGGCTCGATTCCTCGTCGCTGTGAAGAATCGCCTGGAAGAGGCCTCGTTCGACGCTGAACTCGGCCTGTAGCCCTCGCGACATGAGGGTTGCGATCACCGGAGCCTCCGGACTCATCGGTTCCGCCCTCGTCCCTCATCTGAGAGCCAATGGCCACGAGGTTCATCGCTTGGTCCGTCGTGCCGCATCTGCGACCGACGAGATCACCTGGGATCCCTCGACGGGCAGCGTCGACCTCGCCAGGCTGCAGGGCATCGAGGGAGTCGTTCACCTGGCCGGCGCAGGGGTGGGCGACCATCGCTGGTCGGATGAGTACAAGCGTCAGATCCTGCAGAGCCGTGTCGATGGCACACGCACCATCGTCAACGCCATGGCACAGCTGGAGATCAAGCCCCGTGTGCTGGTCTCCGGCTCAGCCATCGGGTGGTACGGCGACACCAGCGATCGCATCGTCGACGAATCGGCCCCCGCCGGTCATGGCTTCCTGGCTGATGTGGTGCAGGCCTGGGAGGCAGCAGCACAGCCAGCCGCAGAAAGCGGTATTCGCGTCGTGCGGGCTCGCACGGGCCTTGTCGTCGCCCGTCAGGGCGGGGCGTGGGCGCGCATGTTCCCGCTGTTCAAGCTCGGTCTGGGCGGAAGGCTCGGCTCGGGCAGGCAGTACTGGTCGTGGATCTCGCTGCGGGATGAAGTGGCTGCCCTCACCTACTGCTTGACCAACGAGGCCATATCGGGTCCGGTGAACCTCACCGGACCAACCCCCGTCACCAATGCAGAAGTGACCGCTGCGATGGGTCAGATCATGGGTCGACCAACGCTGTTCCCCGCGCCTGCTGCCGCGCTGAAGATCGTGCTGGGCGAATTCTCGAGCGAGGTGCTCGGCAGCAGCCGGGTGGTGCCCAGTACTTTGGAGCATGCGGGGTTCATCTGGTCCGATCCGACGATTGCATCCGCGATTCGCACAGCCTGGCAGTCGCCTTGACCGCTGATGTCGTCATCGTCGGTGCAGGGCTTGCAGGCCTGGCCGCGGCCCGACACCTGTCCATCAACGGCGTCCAGGTAGCCGTGCTCGAGGCCGATGGCAATGTCGGCGGACGCGTGCGCACTGATCGCGTCGATGGGCTCACCCTCGATCGAGGCTTCCAGGTGTTCAACCCGGCCTACCCCGAGGCCGCACGGGTGCTCGACTGCCTGGCACTCGACCTCAAGCCCTTGGCACCTGGAATCGGCGTGCGCCTTGCCCCGAACCGCCTCGCACGACTCGGGGATCCGCGCAAGCACCTGCTCTGGGGACTGCAGGCCCTTGGCACCTCGACCGGATCGCCACTGGCCAAGGCGCGATTCGCCAAGTATGCGTGGAGCGCATCCCGTGCGTCGATCGCTCGGATGGAGAACGCGCCGGATGTCAGCGCTCTGGCCGCTCTCAAGTCAGCAGGGATCGATGACGCGCTGCTGCAGAGGGTCATCGGCCCATTCCTCACGGGCGTCTTCCTCGAACCTGAGCTCATCACTTCCCGTCGGTTCATGGATCTGGTGCTGCGATCCTTCGTTCGCGGAGCTCCATCGCTTCCCTCATCGGGTATGCAGGCCCTCCCTGAGCAGCTCCACGCTGCCCTGCCTGAGGGCACCGTGCGGCTGAGCACCAGGGTGCTCAAGGTCAACAACAAGTCGGTCACCACCGCCGATGACGGACGTGTTGGTGCCAGGCTCGCGATCATCGCCACTGACCCCTCCACGGCAGGTTCGCTCATCGCCGGTCTCAGCGTTCCCGAGGGCCGAGCGGTCACGACCTGGTACCACCTCGCCGACACTGCCTCAGGTGACCTCGCCAACGGCGACGGCCTGCTCCTCGTGGACGGGCATCGCAAGGGCCCTGTGATCACGACCGTCGTCCTGACCAATGCGGCGCCTTCCTATGCACGCCCCGGTCAGGTGCTCGTCTCCTCATCGACCCTTGGCCTGGACACCTCGCATGAGGCGGAACTGACCGTGCGGAAGCATCTCGCCCATCTCTACGGAGTTCCTACTTCAGGCTGGCAGGAGGTCGCGGTCTATCCGATTCCCTACGCCCTTCCCGCAATGAAGGCGCCCTTCAACAGTCGCCAGCAGATCGAATTCGGCCACGTGCTCGTCGCCGGTGATCACCGCGACACCGGGTCGATCCAGGGGGCCATGGTCAGCGGTCGCAGGGCCGCACAGCGAGCCCTTGAATTACTGGACTTACGATGAGCGATGTGAAGACGGCAGAACTGCAGACCGAGCGCCTGGGATTCGGAGCAGATGCTGTCGAATACCTTGCGACGTGGGAACTGCAACGACAGATTCATGCGCAGGTCGTCACCGGCGAACGCAGCGATACGGTCCTGCTGCTCGAGCACCGGTCGGTCTACACCGCCGGTCGGCGAACCGAGCCCTTCGAGCGCCCCTTCGACGGCACACCCGTGGTCGACGTCGACCGCGGCGGCAAGATCACCTGGCACGGACCGGGACAGATCGTCGGCTACCCCATCATCCGGCTCGGCAGCAAGGTCGACGTCATCGCGCACGTGCGTCGGCTCGAGCGGATGCTCATCGCCGTCTGCGCCGACCTCGGAGTGGTCACGGCCCAGGTCAAGGGTCGCAGTGGGGTCTGGATCCAGGCCGATGCCCGCGGGCCGGAGCGAAAGATCGCTGCGATCGGCATTCGCGTCGCCGAGGGCGTGACCATGCACGGCTTCGCACTCAATTGCGATTGCGATATGACCTGGTTCGACCGCATCGTGCCCTGCGGCATCAAGGATGCCGAAGTGACGTCATTGAGCAAGGAGCTCGATCGCGAGGTCAGCGTGCTTGAAGTACTGCCACTCGTCGAGGCGCATATCGCCATGGTCCTTCCGGAGATCAGCGCATGAGCACCGATTCGCTGTTCACCGACACCGCACCCGACGGACGACGCATGCTGCGTATCGAGGCTCGCAATGCCGAGGTGCCCATCGAGCGCAAGCCGAGCTGGATCCGCACGAAGCTTCGCACCGGACCCGAGTACCTCCAGATCCGTGAACTGGTCAAGTCCGAGGGCCTGCACACCGTCTGCCAGGAGGCCGGCTGCCCGAATATCTACGAATGCTGGGAGGACCGCGAGGCCACCTTCCTCATTGGCGGCGAGCAGTGCACCCGGCGCTGCGATTTCTGCCAGATCGACACCGGCAGACCAGCACCCCTTGATCGCGATGAGCCCCGGCGAGTCGCCGAGTCCGTCCGCACCATGCAATTGCGCTACGCCACGGTCACCGGAGTGGCGCGCGATGATCTCGAGGATGAGGGTGCCTGGCTCTGGGCCGAGACGATTCGCATGATTCATGAGCTCAACCCGACGACCAAGGTCGAGGTGCTCGTTCCGGATTTCAACGGCAACCCCGTCCTGCTCCAGGAGGTCTTCGAGGCCAAGCCGGAGGTCTTCGCGCACAATCTCGAGACGGTGCCACGCATCTTCAAGCGCATCCGCCCGGCCTTCGACTATGCACGCAGCCTCGATGTCCTCCAGCAGGCACGCACTGCAGGCATGGTGACCAAGAGCAATCTGATCCTCGGACTCGGCGAGGACATCGCCGAGGTCACCCAAGCCCTGCACGACCTATACGAGGCGGGCTGCGAGCTCATCACCATCACCCAGTACCTGCGACCCACCAACCGGCACCATCCTGTCGAACGCTGGGTCCGCCCCGAGGAATTCGTCGACCTCAAGGCGCTGGCCACCGAGATCGGCTTCGCGGGTGTGCTCAGCGGCCCGCTCGTGCGCTCGAGCTACCGGGCAGGCCGCCTGTACGAGCAGGCCATCGCCGCCCGCTAGCCCTCCTTTCCAGCCACGACCAATACGATCGGTTCCTATGTTCAAGAGAATTCGCCAGTCCTTCGCCACCATCGCCCAGAACTGGTCGATGACGCAGAAGGTCCATCGACTGCTGGCGTTGGAGATCGCAGGCTTCTTCCTTGCCGGTGCCCTCGTCGTCGGCCTGCCTGTGACCTACTTCTTGAACTGGCCCAGCGCGATCCTGCTGGGGATTCCCGCTGGCCTCGTGGCCGCCGTGTTCTGGTTCAGCCGCCGGGCGATGTCGGCCGCCTACTCGCAGATCGAGGGCCAGCCTGGTGCAGCAGCAGCGGTCGTCCAGCAACTGCGCGGCGGATGGCAGGTCACTCCTGGGGTCGCAGTGAACAAGAACCAGGACCTCATCAGCCGCGTGGTCGGCAAGCCGGGGGTCATCCTCATCTCTGAAGGGCCGAGCAGCCGCGTCATCCCGATGCTTGCCGCTGAGCGCAAGAAGACCGCTCGCTGGGTGCCCGATGTCCCGATCTACGAGATCCAGGTCGGCGACGAGTCCGGCCAGATCACGCTGAGCAAGCTCCAGCGGTCACTGAACAAGCTGCCGCGCAATCTTCGTGGTGGCGAGATCACCGACATGCGCCGCCGGCTCGAGGCGGTCAGCGCTGTCGGCGGTGGGATGCCCGTGCCCAAGGGCCCGATGCCGTCGAGCGCACGCCAGGTTCGCCGGCGTCGCGGCGCCTAGCTCGCCATTCGACGCAGCACCACGCTTCCCACTGCACGATCGTGCAGCCCCCTGCCCTGCGAATCAAAGATCACGGCCGGGATCACCAGGCAGATGAGCGCCGTGCGCACGGCAACCCGCCAGAGCACGAGGCGACTTCCGTCCATGGCCACAACGCGCACGCCGAGCAACCGCTGGCCAAAACTGCTCGCGAAGAGCCAGGTCAGGACCGTGATCTCGACGTAGAAGACGATTTCCAGGGGCAATGCGGCATTGGCATGGCCCCACTGCGTTCCAGGGAAGATCAACAGCGCCACGAACGAGCTGGCGAACCAGTCGATCGTGATAGCCCCCGCTCGCCGCCCGAGACTGGCCACCTCACCTGGGAGTTCGACGCTCATTGCGGCACCGTAGTGCCTGTTAACGTGGACGAAACAATCGGGATGCGACCTGTGTACTGACCCCTACTAGAGTTGCATTTGTTCCCGGGCCCAGTGCCCATCCGCGAGGCGAAGCCCTAGTTGGGCCACGAGACGCACCCACAGGTGCAGGAGGTGTCATGTTCCAGAACGCCCAGGAAGTGTTCAAGTACATCAAGGACGAGGGCGTCGAGTTCATCGACGTTCGCTTTATCGATCTGCCCGGTGTCATGCAGCACTTCAACATGCCAGCCGCATCATTTGACGAGAGCGTCTTCGAGGACGGCCTGATGTTCGACGGCTCGTCGATCCGAGGCTTCCAGGCCATTCACGAGTCCGATATGAAGCTGATCCCAGACCCGGCGTCGGCATTCCTCGACCCCTTCCGCCCCGCCAAGACGCTCGTCCTGATCTTCTCGATCGTCGACCCATACACGAACGAGCCCTATGCGCGTGACCCACGCAGCATTGCTGCGAAGGCCGAGGCCTATCTCGCCTCAACAGGCATCGCTGACACCGTGTACTTCGGCCCGGAGGCCGAGTTCTACGTCTTCGACGAGATTCGCTATGACTCCAATCAGCACGAGTCGTACTACCACATTGACTCGATCGAGGGCGCCTGGAACACCGGCCGCATCGAAGAGGGTGGCAACAAGGGCTACAAGACTCCGTACAAGGGTGGCTACTTCCCAGTGCCTCCGGTAGACCACTTCGCCGACATCCGCGACGACATGGTCACCAAGCTCCTCGGCGTCGGACTCAAGGTCGAGCGTTCCCACCATGAGGTCGGCACTGCGGGTCAGGGCGAGATCAACTACATGTTCAACACCTTGCAGCACGCAGCGGACGAGGTGATGCTGTTCAAGTACATCATCAAGAACACCGCATGGGCCCACGGCAAGAGCGCTACCTTCATGCCGAAGCCACTGTTCGGAGACAACGGCTCGGGCATGCACTGCCACCAGTCGCTCTGGAAGGACGGCAAGCCGCTGTTCTACGACGAGCGCGGCTACGGTGGTCTTTCGGACATCGCACGCTGGTACATCGGTGGCCTGCTGCATCACGCACCATCGCTGCTGGCGTTCACGAACCCAACCGTCAACAGCTATCACCGCTTGGTGCCCGGCTACGAAGCACCGGTGAACCTCGTGTACTCCGCACGCAACCGCTCCGCCTGCATCCGCATTCCTGTGACAGGCAACTCGCCCAAGGCCAAGCGCATCGAGTTCCGCGTGCCTGACCCATCAGCCAACCCATACTTGGCGTTCGCGGCACAGCTGATGGCCGGACTCGACGGCATCAAGAACAAGATCGAGCCCATCGCACCGGTCGACAAGGATCTCTACGAGCTCCCGCCAGACGAGCATGCAGCAATCCCACAGGTTCCAGGATCGCTCAGCGAGGCACTCCTCGCACTTGAGAATGACAACGAGTACCTGCAGGCCGGCGGAGTCTTCCCGATCGACCTGATCGAGACCTGGATCGACTACAAGCGCACGAACGAGATCCTGCCGATCCAGCTTCGTCCGCACCCGTACGAGTTCAACCTGTACTACGACATCTAGCAGACAGTTCCCAGGTCGATTCGCCTCGCGCCAGGGATCATTGGGGTGGGCCTTCGGGTCCACCCCAATGCTTTTTTCTGTGGCAGGATGCAAGGAACCCACTCAAGGAGCATGAATGCGACTGCTGAAGCGCGCACTGCTGCTGATCCTTGTGGTCATGCTGGCAGGCGTCGTATTCATCGGCTGGTCGGTGTTCCAGGCAGCCAAGGACAGCCCCGGCGAGCCGATCCAGGTGGTCGCCGCGACCTGGATGCGCGATCACAATCTGGGGTCAGTCGTGGCGCGGCTCGAGGACTTCTATTACACGTACATCAACAAGCCCGAGGTCGGCGGCAAGCCTTCGGTGTCTGCCGAGATCGGCAACCAGAATGACGGCAGCACCGTGACGCCCACTGCAGGGCCCACTCCTCGCGAGTCGATGAGTCCCACCCCTGCCCCAACCCCAAGTCCAAGTGGCCCGATGTCACCGCAACCGACGCCAACCTTCACCTTCGCTCCAGTGCCCGGTCCCTCGACCAGCCCTGCCCCAGCCGGCTCCGCCGTCCCTCACCTCAATCCTCCCGATGCGCTCATCTCGCCCGCAACCGTTCCCGAGCCGCTGGAGGGCGTGTGGCAACCAGTCGGCAACAAGGTCGCCGGAGTGCCGGCGGTGTACGTCACGCGTGTTCGGACCGACAACGTGCACACGGCCTACTACGCAACTGCAATGTGGGTCGATACGGCGCTGACAACGACGATGTTCGTCCCGGGCAACGAGGAGCCCAAGGGCGGACCCAACCCATTCGACGGCGCACTCCCCGAGCAGTACTGGCCCCTGCTCATGGCGAACACCAACGGCGCCTTTCGCATTGATGACACGCGCGGCGGCTACTACTACGACGGCGTCCTGGTGAAGCCGCTCGAGAATCATCGGGCTTCTGCAGTCATCTATCGCGACGGTCACATGAGGATCGGTCGATGGGGCCGGGATCTGGAACTCACTCCTGATGTACTCGTGGTCCGGCAGAATCTCGATCTGATCGTCGATCACGGCCAGTCACAGGTCGACAGTGCTGCGTACACCACGATGTGGGGTGCCACGACCGACAAGGAGAACCTGGCATGGCGGGCTGGAATGGGCCAGCGCGCCGACGGCAGTGTCGTCTACGTCGTCGGACAGGCGTTGTCCGCACAGACGCTCGCAGACACCCTCGTCGCCGCTGGTTCCAGACGCGCGATGGTGCTCGACATGAACCAATACTGGTCTGCTGGATTCTTCTTCACCCACAACCGCAGTGGTGATGCGATCTGTCACCGGCTGGACCCTGACATCGGCGGCCCCTGTGACCGTTTCCTGCGTTCCTACAAGCGCGACAGCTTCCAGTTCCTGGCCGCATACCCCGTAGGGCGCAAGGTCTCCTGACTATTCGCCGTCGTAGAACACCCGCTCGACGACATTGCGCGCCCTGCGGGTGACACGTCGGTAGTCCTCGAGTACTCGCCCGGAGTCCTCCGGCCCGTAGCCGAGGACATAGGCGATTCCACGCAGCTCTCGAAGATCCGTGGGAACCGAATCCGATGCGTGGGCACGCACCAGCATCACTGCATCACGAATGCGCGCGGCGAACTGCCAGGCGGTGCGCAGAGCTTCAGCATCTTCTCGCGTGATCAGATCCTCCTGGCTTGCGACTTCGAGCACCTGGATGGTGCGAGTGGTGCGCAATGCCGGGATGGCATGCGCATGCTGCAACTGCAGCAGTTGCGCAACCCATTCGACATCGCTCAGACCACCACGCCCCAGCTTGACATGCAGTGTGGGATCGGCGCCGCGCGGCAGTCGTTCGGATTCCATGCGAGCCTTGATCCGCCGAATCTCGCGCACCTGTGCTGCATCGAGGCCGCTCTCGGGGTAGCGCAGCGGGTCGATCAGCTTCTCGAACCTGCGACCCAACTCGGCGTCGCCCGCAACAAAGGCTGCCCGCAGCAGTGCCTGCGATTCCCACCCGGCCGACCAGCGCGAGTAGTAGGCGGCATAGGACTCAAGGGAGCGGACGAGGGGGCCCTGTCGCCCTTCAGGACGCAGATCGGCATCCACGTCGAGCTGAGGGTCATTGCTCGGTGCCATGAGACGAGTGCGCAGATCATTGGCGACCTGGAAGGCAAGCCTGCCGACCTGCACCTCGTCGGCCCCCGGAAGCGGCTCGAACACGAACATCACGTCGACGTCACTGCCCAGGCCCAGCTCCTGACCACCGAACCGCCCCATGGCTATCACCGCGAAGGAGAACGGCAATGCTGATCCTGCTTCGGCTGAAGCCACGCGCATGGATACGTCCAGGGCACCAGTGATCGTTGCAACGGCCACGTCAGTGAGGGCGATCTCTGCTTGATCGACATCGATCAAGTGCAGTAGTTGTGCGGTTGAGATTCGAAAGAGCTCACGCCGCCGAAGGGACCGCAGCGCTGCCACGGCTCCATCTGGAGCCTCGTGGCGGGCAACCGCAGCAGCAGCCTCGGCGAGCAGCACCTGCCGCGTCCGTGGGGTGAGTTCAGTGTCATCGGCCAGCATGGCAACGCTCTCGGGCGCCCGCAGGAGCAGGTCCGTCGCATATCGGCTGCTGGCCAGCAGCCGAGCCATGCGCTCGGCCGCGGCTGACTCATCGCGCAGCAGGCCCAGGTACCAATGCGTTGAGCCCAAGGCCTCGCTGACCCGGCGAAATCCAAGGAGTCCGCCGTCTGGCTCAGGCGCATCGGCGAACCAGCCGAGCATCACCGGCAGCAGGGTGCGCTGGATGGCCGCACGTCGACTCACGCCAGTGGTCAATGCTTCCAGATGGCGCAGGGCGCCCGCCGGATCCTGATAGCCCAGGGCTCGGAGTCGCTCCTCAGCAGCCTGCGGTGTGAGCCTCGCGGCGCCGGCGTCCAAGCGAGCCACGGCAAGCAGGAGCGGTCGATAGAACAGCTTCTCGTGGAGGCGGCGCACCTCGCGCGCGTGTCGCTTCCACACATCGACAAGCTCAGTCACGGGGTCGCTCCGGTAACCCATGGAGCGTCCGAGCCGGCGCAACTCGACCTCGGTATCAGGCATCGTGTGAGTGCGACGAAGCCGGTGCAATTGAATGCGATGCTCGAGGGTGCGCAAGAACGCATAGGCGTCGCCCAACGTCGCGGCATCGGTGCGACCGACGTATCCCCAGGTCGCCAATGCCTCAAGCGCGACCATCGTCGATGAACTGCGCAACATGACATCGCTGCGACCGTGCACCAACTGCAGCAGTTGCACCGAGAACTCGACATCGCGCAAGCCGCCCGGCGCGAGCTTGAGCTCACGTTCACCGATGCGGGCCGGGATATGAGCCTCCACGCGCCTGCGCATCGACTGCGCGTCCTCGACGAAGCCGGGGTGATCCGCGGCGCTCCAGACGAATGGCGCGATCGATTCCACGTACTGGTCGCCAAGTGCCCTGTCACCGGCACAGTGGCGAGCCTTGAGCAGGGCCTGGAACTCCCACGTCTTGGCCCAGCGCTCGTAGTAGCCGATATGCGATGCGAGCGTGCGCACGAGCGCGCCTTGCTTGCCCTCTGGTCGAAGATTGGGGTCCACCTCCCAGATGGACCCCTCACGAGTCGACTCGTTACAGGCGCGCATCAGGCCCTTGGCGAGCAGTGACGCAGTTCGCAAGGCAGCGTCCTCATCGTCATCAACTGCCTCGGCCACGAAGATCACATCGACATCGCTGACGTAGTTGAGCTCCCGCGCACCGCACTTGCCCATGCCAATGACAGCGAAGCGACAGTCGGCAGCATTGGCAGGCAGTCCCGTGCGCGCAATGGCAACACCCGCCTCGAGCACGGCATCGGCCAGATCTGAGAGCCAAGCGGCTACCGAGGTCATCGTTGCAAGCTGCGACAGATCACGCGAGGCGATGCCCAGCAGTTGTCGGCGATAGGCGATGCGCAGGGCATCGAGCACCTCGGTCGAATCATTCGTTGCCCTGGGCAGGTCACTGGCGGCATCTGCTCCGACGGCTGTGAGCAATTCCGCGCGCACCTGCCGTGCGACAGGGGCCTGGCTCAAGGCCTCACCATGAGCCAGGACAGTCCACTGGTCAGGGTGCTGGATGAGGAATTCACCGAGCGCCTCGGACATGCCCATGACATCCACCAGCCGTCCGCGGAAGTCCTCGTCGGCTTGGAAGGTCTTCACCGCCTGAGGGCCTGCGACTTCCAGGAAGCGCTCAAGGAGACTGAGCGCCTGATCGGGGTCGGCGACGGTCGTCAGGCACGCCAGGAGCTCACTGGCATTCTCGCCCAAGGCATTGGCCATGACAGGTCGGCTCAGGATCTGCTCTGCCCGGTCGACATTGGAGACACCAAGTCTGGCAAAGCGCACGGCCGAACCGACTCTGCGTCCGTCAACGATCCCGCCCGTCATAGGACCATCCAACCGCTCGGCCGCTCACCAAGCCGCACCGGTCACAGACGGGGCAGGTAGCGATCCAGCTCCCATTGGCTGACCTGTGAGCGGTAGTCATCCCACTCAGCCTTCTTATTGCGCAGGAAGAAGTCGAAGACATGCTCACCGAGAGTCTCGGCAACCAGTTCTGAACGCTCCATCACTTCGAGGGCCTGTCCAAGGCTCGATGGCAGCGGCTTCATGCCAAGGGAGCGACGCTCGGCCTCGGTCAAGGCCCATACGTCCTCCTCGGCCCCAGGTGGCAGCTCATAGCCCTCCTCGATCCCCTTGAGTCCAGCGGCGAGGATGAGTGCGTAGGCCAGATAGGGGTTCGCTGCACTGTCGAGTGATCGGAACTCGACGCGCGTGCTGTTGCCCTTGGCGGGCTTGTACATCGGCACGCGAATGAGAGCAGAGCTGTTGTTGTGACCCCAGCAGACCCAGGCCGGTGCCTCGGCGCCACCGACCAGACGCTTATAGGAGTTCACCCACTGGTTGGTCACCGCGGTGATCTCAGGTGCGTGCAGGAGCAGCCCGGCGATGAAGGAACGGCCGACCCTGGACAGCTGCAGCGGGGCACCAGCCTCGTAGAAGGCATTGCGGTCACCTTCGAACAATGACAAGTGCGTGTGCATGCCCGATCCAGGATGATCCCGGAAGGGCTTGGGCATGAATGAGGCGTACATGCCCTGCTCCAGCGCCACCTCCTGGCAGACCAGCCGGAAGGTCATGAGGTTGTCTGACGTGGTGAGCGCGTCCGCGTACCGCAGGTCGATCTCCTGCTGGCCGGGTCCGCCTTCATGGTGCGAGAACTCGACCGAGATGCCCATTGACTCGAGCATCATGATCGCCTGTCGACGGAAGTCAGCCGACTGGCCGTGTGGAGTGTTGTCGAAGTAGCCGTAGGTGTCGGCGGGCTGTGGCAGTTCGCCGGCACGATGGCGGTCCTGGAGCAGGTAGAACTCGACCTCAGGATGGGTATAGAAGGTGAACCCCAGATCGGCGGCCTTGGTCAGCGTGCGCTTGAGCACGAAGCGAGGGTCGGCATACGACGCCGTGCCATCCGGCATGAGGATGTCGCAGAACAGGCGGGCGGCTCCCGGGCCCTCGCTTCGCCACGGCAGCAATGAGAAGGTGCCCGGATCAGGCTTGGCAATCATGTCGGACTCATAGACGCGGGTGAACCCCTCGATCGCCGATCCATCGAAGCCGATGCCCTCGGCGAATGCGCCCTCGAGCTCGGCTGGGGCGATGGCCACGGACTTCAAGGTGCCGAGCACATCCGTGAACCACAGCCGCACGAAACGGATATCGCGCTCCTCAATTGTGCGCAGCACAAATTCGGCTTGCTTGTCCATGCGGAGACACACCTTTCCTCGCGTACGTCGGACCTCGCCTGACTGTACGTGGTCAATCATGGATGCAGCCGTGTTACAGGCGTATGTCGCGACCCCTGTGGGGGCAGTCGGTAGTCTCCAGCAATGCCCACTCTCCGGCTAGCCCTGGCCCAGGCCAATGCCACCGTCGGCGACCTAGCGGGCAATGCTGCTCAGATATTGGATCTGGCAGGGGCAGCCAACGAGGCGGGCGCGCACCTCATCGCCTTTCCTGAGATGTTCCTCACGGGCTATCCCGTGGAGGACCTCGCCCTGCGGCCCTCATTCCAGGATGCATCGATCTCGGCCGTCGACCGCCTTGCCGGAGATCTCGTGCAACGCGGGCTCGGCGATCTCATCACGGTGGTCGGCTACCTCGACTGCATCGACACCGGTCCGCCGCATGCTCAGGTCTCCTCACCCGTGAATGCCGCAGCAGTGCTCCACCAAGGTCGCATCATCGCTCGCTACATCAAGCACCATCTGCCCAACTACGGGGTCTTCGACGAAGCCCGGTACTTCGTGCCAGGCACGACACCCACGCATCTACGCATTGACGGGACCACGATCACCCTCGCGATCTGCGAGGACATCTGGCAGACAGGCGGCCCGGTCGAGTGGGCGCGTGAGGCATCCTCTGCACTGCTCCTGGTGCTCAATGCATCCCCTTATGAACGCAACAAGACCGATGTGCGCAAGAACCTCTGCCGCGATCGTGCCACGCAGAGCGGGTGCGCAATCGCCTATGTCAATCTCGTCGGAGGCCAGGATGAGCTGGTCTTCGACGGCGACTCCATGGTTGTCGATGCCAAGGGCAAACTGATCGCCCGCGGCCCGCAGTTTCGTGAGGATCTGGTCGTCGTTGATGTCGAGCTCCCCGTCACCGATGTGCATGATGATGCCACTCAGGTCTCAGGTTCCCTGGGCTCATCTCCCGCGGATGGTCAGCATCTGATCCACGAGCGACTCCCCCTGCTCGAGGAGGTGTATGCGGCACTGACCATGGGCCTGGCCGACTACGTCAACAAGAACCGATTCTCGAGTGTGCTCCTTGGACTCAGCGGTGGCATCGACTCGGCCTTGGTTGCAGCCATCGCCTGCGACGCACTCGGACCTGATCGCGTGTTCGGCGTGTCCATGCCGAGCGTCTATTCGTCAGAGCACTCCAAGGATGATGCCGTCGATCTTGCCGAACGCACTGGCCTGGACCTGCGCACCGT
This sequence comes from Candidatus Nanopelagicales bacterium, assembly GCA_041675125.1. GTDB lineage: Bacteria > Actinomycetota > Actinomycetes > S36-B12 > S36-B12 > UBA11398. The sequence goes on along the minus strand of JBAYUM010000013.1, from coordinate 4,748 downwards.
TCCGATCGCACCGATGGTCGACGCGTTCATGAACTCATTGCACCTGACCGGACTCGCCGAGGAGAATCTGCAGGCTCGCGTTCGCGGCACCACATTGATGGGCATCTCCAATCAGGAGGGCCACCTCGTGCTGACCACTGGCAACAAAAGTGAGCTCTCCGTTGGCTACTCGACGCTGTACGGCGACAGTGTCGGCGGATTCGCACCAATCAAGGACGTTCCGAAATTGCTGGTCTGGGAACTCTCTCGCTGGCGCAATGCTCGCGCCGAGGAGCTCGGCCAGACTCCCCCAATTCCCCCAAACAGCATCGAGAAGCCACCGAGTGCCGAGCTGCGCCCAGACCAGAAGGATTCGGACTCATTGCCCGACTACCCGGTCCTGGATGCACTGCTCGAGGGATATGTGACCTCCGACCATGGCGCCGAGCAGCTCGTCGAGGCCGGCTTCGACGCAGCAGTGGTCGAACGGATCATCCGGCTCACTGACGGGGCTGAGTACAAGCGGCGTCAGTCACCTCCTGGCACGAAGATCTCGCTGCGCGCCTTCGGCCGTGATCGGCGGCTGCCGATCACGAATGCCTGGCGCGAGGGCCGCAGCTAGTCCCTCGGATCCTCTTCCTCGACGTACTCAACGGCAGCCTCGCTCGCATAGGCAGCCCCCTCTTCCTTGACCAGTGCATCCGTCTCATCGAGGGCTGGGCCTGCAGGTGCCTCATGCGCGCTTGGAGGAGTGACCATCGGCAGACCGAAGCCAACGAGCAGCGCAGCGAGCACCACGATGACCAATGACAGGGTGGTGGTGACATGCGCTGCGGACATGAATGCATCAAAGGCCCCCGTGCGGAAACCCTCGAGCAAGGTCGGTGGGAGACCTTGAGCATGCTGCAGCACCCCAACCGTGGCGATGAGCGACTCCGATGCCGCCTCCTGCACCTGTGGCGAGACAGGGACGGGTGATGCCGAGAACACCGCATCGAGATTCGATGCGTACCGCGTTGCCAGCACAGTTCCGACGATCGCGACGCCGAGTGCGCCGAAGACCTGGCGCACCGTGTTCTGCACTGCAGAACCAGCTCCCACGCGAGACAGGGGAAGCACGTTCTGCATCAAGGTCGACGCGGGTGCGATCACATTGCCCATGCCGAAGCCGAACAGGAAGAAGATGACCAGTGCCATCCACAGTGGAGTATTCGACTGGAGCATGACGAGCCCCAGCAGGGAGATGGACACGATGACCAGGCCCGTGGTCATGACCTTGCGGTACCCGAATCGCATCACCATGCCACCGCTGCGAGGAGCGGCCAGCAGCTGCCCGATCGCGAAGGGCAGGAAGCACAGTCCTGCAGTGAGCGTGTCGAACCCGCGAATGACCTGGAAGTAGAACGGGAGCGTGAAGGTGATGCCCGACATCGCGAAGAAGGTCAGGCTCACCGCAGCAAGACTGATCGCATAGCCGCGATTCTTGAAGAGCGAGACGTCGAAGCTCGCATGGTCACTGCGAGCCTCGACGATGATGAAAGCCGTGATCATCGTGATGCCCAGGATGATCGGCACCAGAACTGCCGCAACGAGCCAGGTCTTCGTCTCGGATGCGTGGATGATGCCGTAGATCAGCAGGAACATTCCGGCTGCAGAGACGATCAGTCCCTTGAAGTCGAGCTTGCTCGCATCCGGATTGCGAGTCTCAGGAACGATGCGCCAGACGAAGAACAGACCGACGGCGACGATCGGCACGTTGATCAGGAAGACAGATCCCCAGTCATTTCCAGTGAGCCAGCTCGACCACTGAGGGTTCTGCAGCAGAACACCGCCGAGCACTGGCCCCAGGGCGATCGCACCACCGACGGCACCTGCCCACATGCCGATGGCCTTGCCCCGCTCATGCGGCGGGAATACCACGGTAATGATCGCCAGGGTCACCGGCAGGACCGCGGCACCGCCCACGCCCATCACCGCTCGCCAGCCGATCAACATGCCGCCGCTGGTCGAGAAGGCACAGATGAGGGAGGCCAGGCCGAAGACGAGCAGCCCTGCGCTCAGTACCCGCTTGCGCCCATATCGATCACCGAGCACGCCCATCGTGAAGAGCAGCGCCGCGAACGACAGGATGTACGAGTCGACCGCCCAGACGAGTTCACCCTGGCTGGCATCCAGATCACGCTGGATCGTCGGCAGGGCGATGTTCAGGACAGTGTTGTCCAGCACCACCACCAGCAGGCTGACCACGAGTACGGCCAGGATCGCCCAGCGCCTGGGGTGTCCCTCGCCAGAAGTCATCCATGCATCCATAGCGAGCCTTCCCTCACGAAGTTCAGGCTCCTGACACTAGGGGATGCATGAACCGGGGTTGCTGTGTCATCATTTCCGTGTCCGGGGACTGCGACCGCAGCCTCGAGATAGGAGACCCTGATGAACACCTCTGCGACGACGCTGTACGGCTGCGTGACCAACCGGCGATTCACGATGCGCGACCTGCAGGCCGCAACCCTGCGTGGCGAGCGTTGGGCCATGATCACGGCCTATGACGCCCTGACCGCGGGAATTTTCGAGTCTGCTGGAATCCCAGCGATCTTGGTCGGCGACTCAGCAGCCTCAGTCGTATTCGGCCACGGGACGACGCTCCCGGTAACGGTCGATGACCTCCTGCCGCTGGTGCAGGGCGTGGTGCGCGGCACCAGCAAGTCCCTGGTGATCGCAGATCTGCCCTTCGGCTCGTATCAGGCTTCACCGGCTCAGGCCCTGGAGACTGCGGCCCGCTTCATGAAGGAAGGTGGGGCGCATGCTGTGAAGCTCGAAGGTGGGGCCGTCGTCCTCCCCCAGGTTGAGCTGCTCGCCAATGCCGGCATCCCGGTCATCGGCCACTTGGGATTGACTCCTCAATCAGTCAACCTGTTCGGCGGCTATCGGGTGCAGGGCCGCGGAGAGCAAGGCGATCTGCTCATGCAGGATGCGAAGGCGATGGAGTCTGCGGGAGCCGCAGGGCTGGTGCTTGAAGTCGTCCCGAGCACGCTTGCAACCAAGGTGAGCGAGATGCTCACGATTCCAACCATTGGCATCGGCGCGGGTCCGAATACTGATGCGCAGGTCATCGTCTGGCAGGACCTGCTCGGTGTCACACCGGATCCTGCTCCGAAGTTCGTGCGCCGCTATGCCGACCTGCGCACCATCATGAGCGATGCAGTGCGCGCCTGGGCCGACGACGTCGCCAGTGGTGAGTACCCAGCTCAAGAGCACAGCTACGAATAAGCCGCCACTCAGATATCGGTGACGCGGATTCCTGAGTGAGCCTTGTATCGACGATTGATTGAGATCAGGTTTGCTGTGAAGGTCTCGATTTGTCCGCAATTTCGCAGGCGGCCTGCATAGACCCCCCGAATTCCCGGTATGCGCGATGCGAGAGCCCGCACTATGTCGGTCGCCTCGCGATCATCACCGACAACGAGAACATCGGTATCAATGCTCGCCACTGACTCATCAAGCAGCAGCACTGCGGATATGTGGTGGAAGGCGCCGACAACTCGACTGTCAGTCAAGATCGATGCCGCCTGCTGTGCAGCCGAACCCTCAGGAACAGGGAGGGCGAAGGCTCCTTGCTTGTCAAAGCCAAGTGGGTTGACGCAGTCAATCACCACTTTTCCCACCAAGTGGGGCGCGAGTCCCTTGAGGAGATCGCCATGCCCGTCCCACGGCACTGCAACGATGATCACGTCAGACTGCTGCGCGCACTCCTCATTCGATGCGCCGAGGATGTCGAGTCCCATCTCGTCAGCAATGCTCTGTGCGCGTTCTGCATTTCGTGATCCGATGACAACACGTTGTCCCGACATCGCAAGCCTGCGCGCGAGACCGCGCCCCTGTTCACCAGTGCCACCAAGTACACCAACACGCAAATGCGAGACGTCTGGAAGTTCGCGTGCATCGCGTTGTACAGAGACTGAATCAGTTGTCATGACGTTGGATCATGCCAGATGCTTGAAATCATTTTTGACACGAACATCATTCTCAATGTGTATGTGCTAGCGATTTATGCAATGCTCTGAGAGAGTTTTCATTGAAGGACTCTGCTAGGGATGCAAAGTCCGACTACACAGGAGGCACAGTGGCAGTCGCAAAGAAGGCAGTCAAGAAGGCTCCGGCCCGCAAGACTGCAGTAAAGAAGGCAGTCAAGAAGGCTCCGGCCCGCAAGACTGCAGTGAAGCGCACAGTCAAGAAGACTGCGGCAAAGCGGGTTGCCAAGAAGGCAGTACGCAAGACCGCAGTCAAGCGCGTTGCCAAGAAGGCACCAGCAAAGCGCGTCGCTAAGAAGGCTCCAGTTCGCAAGACTGCAGTCAAGAAGGCAGTACGCAAGACCGCAGTGAAGAAGGCCGTCAAGAAGGCACCAGCAAAGCGCGTTGCCAAGAAGGCTCCAGTTCGCAAGACTGCAGTGAAGAAGGCAGTCAAGAAGGCCGCAGTTCGCAAGACTGCAGTCAAGCGCGTTGCCAAGAAGGCTCCAGTTCGCAAGACTGCAGTCAAGCGCACTGTCAAGAAGGCAGTTCGTCGCACCGCTCGCTAGTCAGATAGCACCAACATCAATCAGGCCCGCACCTTTCGGTGCGGGCCTGATTGCATTGCTGAGCGTGGCGCGGACTAGTCCTCGTCCGCGTCAAATGCCGCGTTCCTCTCACGGGCTGTCTCCAGGGCTGCTTGCGCCTGGGCTTGCGTTTCATACGGTCCCATGCGCTCAGAATTCGGGCATCCGAGTTCTGGCT
>JBAYUM010000012.1:0-23473 GCA_041675125.1 Candidatus Nanopelagicales bacterium | reverse complement strand
CGCTGACCGCAAGTTCCTCGAAGAGGCCTTCAACAGCGCTGGCGTGGAATTCGATATCCAGAATGCGAATGGCGACAAGGCCAAGTTCGCAACGATTGCCGATCAGATGCTGGCGAGCGGTGTTACCTCGATGCTCATCGTCAACCTCGACAGTCCATCCGGTGCCGCTGTCATCAAGAAGGCAACAGCGCAGGGCGTGCCAGTCATCGACTATGACCGGCTGACCCTCGGTGGAGGCGCCTCGTACTACGTGTCCTTCGACAACGTTGCGGTCGGTACGACCATCGGCGACGGACTCGTCAAGTGCATGACCGCCAACGGCAATACCGATGGTCCGGTGGCACTTCTCAACGGTTCGCCAACCGACAACAATGCAACCCTGTTCAAGCAGGGCTACGAGACTGCGATCACGGATGCCGGCTACACAGTCGCAGCAGACCAGTCCGTTCCTGATTGGGACAACACCAAGGCCGGAACCATCTTCGAGCAGATGTATACCAAGGCAAAGGGCAACTTTGTCGGGGTTGCCGCTGCGAACGATGGCCTCGGCGGAGCCGTCGCTTCAGTGCTCAAGCGCAATGGCCAGGCTGGCAAGATCCCAGTGACCGGCCAGGATGCGACGGATCCAGGTCTGCAGCGTGTGCTTCTGGGCACTCAGTGCATGACGGTCTACAAGGCCATCAAGAAGGAAGCCGATGCAGCTGCTTCCCTGGCGATCGCAGTTGGCTCAGGTGATACTGCTGCAGCCGATGCGATGGCGACTGGATCGACAACCGACAGCACGAGCAACACCGAGGTGAAGTCAGTGCTGCTCGTACCGCAGGCGATCTATCCAGAGAACGTGAAGGATGTTGTTGCAGACGGATTCACGACTGCAGCGAACATCTGCACGACAGCTCAGTTGAAGGCGGCCTGCACCAAGTACGGCGTTCAGTAGGAATCAGCGAAATCGAGTCTGGTGGGGGTGGGTGCGTTTCCGCCCCCACCAGGCGCTTTTCCTGCATAGTTGAGCCGTCGTTAGCGGTGATCCGAGAGGTGACTCATGAGCCAGACAGCCCCAATTCTCGAGCTTCGAGCCGTGAACAAGAGTTTCGGCCCTGTGCATGTGCTGAATGAAGTGGATCTCTCGGTGTATCCGGGGCAGGTGACCGCACTCGTGGGTGACAACGGTGCCGGAAAGAGCACGCTGATCAAGGGAATCGCTGGTATCTATCCCTTCGATTCCGGCGAGTACCTCTTCGAGGGAAAGCCCGTGCACATCACCGAGCCGCGTCAGGCGAATGCTCTGGGCATTGAGGTCGTGTACCAGGATCTGGCGCTCTGCGACAACCTCGATGTCGTGCACAACATGTTCCTCGGTCGTGAGCAGAGCAAGGGTGTCGTGCTCGACGAGATCACCATGGAGCGCCGCGCAACCGAGACATTGCGAGGCCTCTCTGTTCGCACGTTGAAGTCAGTTCGCCAGCAGGTATCGAGCCTGTCGGGCGGACAGCGGCAGACCGTTGCTATCGCACGCGCGGTGCTGTGGAACTCCAAGGTGGTCATCCTCGATGAGCCGACTGCGGCACTGGGTGTGGCGCAGACAGAACAGGTTCTGAACCTCGTGCGCCGCCTCGCAGACAACGGCTTGGCCGTCATCATCATCTCGCACAACATGAATGACGTCCTTCGCGTTGCTGACAACGTCGCTTGCCTGTATCTGGGCAACTTGGCTGCGCAGGTCAACGCCAACCAGCTCAATCACAGCCAGATAGTCGAGCTCATCACCACTGGTCGAAGTGGCGAGATGGGCCTGCATCCTGACTCGGCGATGGGAGCCTCGGTATGAGCACGCAGACCACGGACGTCGATGTCCCAGAGGCTGGCGACACGCAAGGCCTTAAGCAAGCCGTCGGTGACTACGTTCAACGAGTCAAGGGCGGCGATGTGGGCTCACTGCCCGCGGTACTGGGGCTTGTCGCTCTCGTGGTGCTCTTCAGCGTCCTGCAGGGAGAGACCTTCTTCACAGCGCTCAACTTCGCCAACCTGTTGAACCAGGGCACGGCCATCATCGTGCTGGCGATGGGCCTGGTCTTCGTCCTCCTGCTCGGTGAGATCGACCTGTCGGCCGGGTTTGCCGCGGGCACCTGTGCAGCGGTTCTCGCAGTGACGCTCACCAATAGGCAGTGGCCATGGCCACTAGCCCTCGCGGCAGCGCTGATCACCGGCCTGGTCATTGGCTTCCTGATCGGCCTCCTGGTGGCACGACTCGGCATTCCGTCGTTCGTCGTGACGCTCGCTGCGTTCCTGGGCCTGCAAGGCGTCATGCTGCTCATCATCGGTGAGGGCGGAACCATCCCGATTCAGAACGAAGTGCTCCTGGCAGTCATGAACAACAACATGCCGGTCTGGGCCGGATGGACACTCTGGGCTGTCGTTGTCCTCGGCTTCGCGGCAGTGACCTTGCGGGCGATCCTGAATCGCCGGAAGGTGGGGCTGCAGGCCTCGTCGACTTCGGTCTGGCTCGCGAAAGTGCTGGCAGTCGCCATTCTTCTTGGGGTCGCGGTGTACCTGCTGAACATCCAACGTCAGGTAGTCCGACCGGGCCGTCTCGCATGCACCGACACGGGTGCGGTGAACGAGCCGATTGGCTGCATCCCCGTCATCCAAGGCGTGCCCTGGGCGGTTCTGGTCGTGCTGGTGCTGCTCGTGATCCTCACCTTCGTGCTGAGCCGGACTTCCTATGGTCGCCATATCTATGCCGTGGGAGGCAATTCGGAGGCTGCTCGAAGGGCCGGTATCAGCGTGCCGGGAATCAAGATCAGCTGCTTCATGATCTGTTCGTTCATGGCCGCCGTTGCCGGTGTCCTGCTCGCCTCCCGCGACAACTCGGTGTCCCCGACGACGGGCGGTGCGCAGACGCTCCTGTTCGCGGTGGGAGCGGCGGTCATCGGTGGCACGTCGCTCTTCGGTGGCCGAGGTCGGGTGATTGACGCGGTCATCGGTGGACTCGTGGTGGCGGTGATCGCCAATGGTCTTCCCTTGGTGACGCAGCAGTCCGGCATCCAATACGTCGTGACCGGAGCCGTCCTACTCGTGGCTGCAAGCGTTGATGCGATTTCGCGCAAGCGCACGTCCACGAGTTAGTCTTCGCGGGCTATGAGGGCAATGACCGCCGCGTCGCAGGACGAAGTCAGGCGCAACAATCTGGCACTGGTGCTGCGTCGATTGCATCTCGATGGGCCCGTGAGTCGATCCGAGCTCGTGGCGCTCACCGGACTCAATCGCAGCACGGTCGGTGATCTCGTGACTGAACTGGCAGCCGAAGGCCTTGTCGTCGAGCAACCAGGCGCCTCGGGATCAGTGGGTCGGCCCTCGCTCGTGGTCGCTCCGAGAGCTGAGTCAGCGGTCACCCTGGCCTTCGATTTCCGGGTCGAACGGGTCGTCGGAGCGATTGTCGGCATCGGCGGCGAGATCATCGCGCGCGTGGATGCACCGAACACGCGCACTGATGTTGGCCCAAACGCCGCAGTCGAGCAGCTGCTCGAGATGTCCCACGAACTGCTGGATGCCGTGCCCGACGATGCTCTCTGGGTAGGCACAGGGGTCGGTGTCCCCGGTGTCGTCGATGCCAGCAACGGCATGGTGAAGCAGGCACCGAACCTGAACTGGATCGACGTGCCACTGGGTGAGCTCCTGTCGAAGGGCTTTCGCGATGTCTTCGGCGATGTGCCTGGGATGTTCATCGGCAATGACGCCGACCTGGGTGCTTGGGCCGAGCACATTCGTGGAGCCGGCGCTGCTGCCCACAATGTCATCTACATATCGGGCGAAGTCGGCATCGGCGGGGGAGTGGTGCTGAACGGCCAGCTCATGTCCGGCGCCGGTGGCTATGGCGGCGAGATCGGACACATGGTGATCGATCCGGATGGTGATCCCTGCAGGTGCGGGTCACGCGGCTGCTGGGAGACGCTGATCGGCCGCAATTGCGTCATTCACTGCCTGCCCGGCCATTCGTCGACGACCGACATCGCAGATGTCATCGCGGCGCTGCATGCGGGCGATCCGCAGGTGCGTGAAGGCCTGCACCAAGTAGGCACCTGGCTCGGAATCGGCCTCGGCAATCTCGTGAACATCTTCAATCCCGACGTCATCGTGCTCGGTGGTCATCTGAGTGCCCTGCTGCCAGAGGTCCACGATGAGATCGACGAGCACGTGGGTCATGCACTTCGCGCCTCGCGGGAGCAGGTGCACATCGTGGTGCCGGCGCTCGGGGTCGACAGCACGCTTGTGGGCGCTGCCGAGTCGGCTTTCGCTCCGCTGCTGGCTCGACCCATCGAGGCACTGCGCCAGTCGAGCACCCTCGTCGCCCTGTAGTGATGTCCACCGAGGTCGTCCTGGTCGCGGATGGCCTTGAGATTCACCTCGACCTGAACCAGGGGGGTCGCGCGACAACATGGATGGTCGACGGTGAGGAAATCCTCGGGTCCAAGTCAGACGACCCGGTTGAGCACGGCATGTATGCCATGGCGCCCTGGGCCGGACGCCTCAACGACAACACCGTGCACTTCGATGGAACAGCAGTGGAGTTCGCGCCCACCTATGGGCCGTGGGCCCTGCACGGAACCGTTCTGGAGGCTCCTTGCTCCCTGCAGGCCTTTGCCCAGGAGGCACACAGTGCGGTTGCGCAGGTGGTGTGCGATCTCGGAAATCCCTGGCCGTGGAGCGGAATGCTGGTGATGACGTGGGATCTGCGACCAGACCTGCTCACGACAACCCTTGAGCTGCGAACGCACGACGGCCACTTTCCGGGTGTCATCGGCTGGCACCCATGGTTTCGGCGACACACCGGATTCGGATCTGCCGATTGGCATCTCGAAGAGGCGCTGCTTGTCGAGAAGTCTCCGGATTTATCGCTGAGGAGGACGTTTGCACCGGCGCCAATGGAGCGGGGAGGTTTCGACGACACCTTTCTCGTGGAGTCGGGCAGGGGTGCAATCGGGTGGGGAGATGGGCTGCGCATCGCTGTCTGGAATTCACATCCGTGGTTCGTTGTCTATGACGCCGATCCAGCATTCATCTGCCTTGAGCCGCAGAGTGGGCCGCCGAATGGGATCAACGATGCGCTGGTGCGTGAGGTTGTTCGCGTGACCCCGACGCAGCCGCTGGTCCAGCGCACAACGTGGCAGGTCAGCCGTGTCCGACCGGTGGGCTGATCTGCACTCGTGCTTGCTCGGTGACTGATGCGCGCGCCGCGTCGAGCACCCGAAGGTTCGCGATGACGTCATCGATCGGCACTGGAGGCGGACTGCCTTGGGTGATCGATTCGCGCACGCCGAGGTAGAACTCCTGCCAGGCGCCAGCGGGCATGGCGAATGACGACTGACGGACGCCGCCATCGGGCAGGCCTATGGCCAATTGGGCTGGCGTTGTCTGGAGTCCCCAATCGGCGTGGCAGGGACGCTGCCCTGCCCGCAACTGGTCCTCCTGGATGTCTGCTTCGGCTATGCGCACGCCACCCCTGCTTCCCAGAAGGAGGAATCGCGGCGTGGAGAAGGCTGACACCTGGCTTCCGACGAGCAGACTCACGGCACCACTGGTGTGAGTGAGCAGGATCTGCATGTCGTCGTCGGCGTCGTCAGCTCGACGAATGGACCGCGCATAGGCATCGACTGCCTGCACGGGGCCCAGAAGGGTCAATGCCTGATCGACGAGATGTGCACCGAAATCGAGCAGCACCCCACCCAGTTGTTCGGGTGCGGCGGATTCGCGCCAGTTGCCCTTGGGCTCGACCTTGAGGCGTTCGAACCTCGACTCGAGTCGATGCAGGGTCCCCAGCTGACCCGATGCTGCAACGCTCCTCAGCGCGAGGAAGTCGCTGTCCCAGCGGCGATTCTGGAACGTGTGCAACTGCACGCCGGCTGTCCTGGCAGCACTTGCAACGTGGAGGGCCTCGGCACAGGATCCCGCGAGCGGCTTGTCGACCACGACATGTTGCCCCGCGGCTATCGCGCGCATCGCATCGGGAACATGGGCCTGATTCGCATTGGCGACGACCACGAGATCGATGTCCGAGATGTCGTTGAGTGCCGATGTCGAGGACTCGTGGATGCGCGCTGACGGAAGATCAGTGCGAACCTGGGCTTGGCGGTCGGCATTGCCGGTGACCACTGCGCGAATCTCAAGGCCCTCGCATGCACCGATGAGGGGCGCGTGGAAGACCCGCCCGGCCAAGCCGTAGCCGAGGAGGAGCACGCCCAGGGTCCGGCTCATGCGTGTAGTCAATCACCGAAGCCGAATAGGGGAAATCCCATTACTCCGGTAGCCTCTGGGCCCGTGCCAGCGATCATTCTGCTCGGCTCCCAGTGGGGGGACGAGGGTAAAGGTAAGGCGACCGACCTCTTGGGTGGGCGCGTCGACTATGTCGTGCGCTATCAGGGCGGAAACAACGCCGGCCACACGGTTGTCATCGGCGATCAGAAGTTCGCCCTGCACCTGCTCCCGAGTGGGATCCTGACTCCCGAGGTCGTCCCCGTCATCGGCAATGGCGTGGTCATCGACCCGGCCGTGCTGCTCGAGGAGATGCGTGGGCTCAATGAGCGCGGGGTCGACACGTCGAAGCTGCTCATCAGCGCCAATGCCCACCTGATCACGCCGTATCACGTCACCCTCGACAAGGTCTCCGAGCGATTTCTCGGCAACGCCAAGATCGGCACGACGGGCCGAGGGATCGGTCCGACGTACGCCGACAAGATCTCGCGCATCGGCATCCGGGTGCAGGACCTGTTCGATCCGTCGATCCTGCAGCAGAAGGTCGAAGGCGCCCTGCTCGGCAAGAACCAGGTGCTGGTCAAGGTCTACAACCGACGCGCACTTGAAGTCGATGCCGTCGTCGAGGCCCTGCTCGAATACGCCGAGCCCCTGCGCCCCTATGTCGTCGACACGGCCTTGCTGCTCAATAAGGCCCTGGACGACGACAAGGTGGTGCTGCTTGAAGGCGGGCAGGGCACCCTGCTCGACGTCGATCACGGCACCTACCCCTTTGTCACATCGAGCAACCCGACGGCGGGCGGTGCCTGCACCGGCAGCGGCATCGGACCTACGCGCATCTCTCGCACCATCGGCATCCTGAAGGCGTACACGACTCGTGTCGGCTCAGGGCCATTCCCGACCGAGCTCTTCGACGCCGACGGCGAACGACTGCGCAGTGTCGGTGGCGAGGTCGGCACGACGACCGGTCGAGCCCGTCGCTGCGGCTGGTTCGACGCACCCATTGCCAAGTTCGCGACTCGCATCAATGGCCTGACCGACACCTTCCTCACCAAGCTCGACGTGCTCACGGGCTTCGATCGGCTGCCGGTCTGCGTCGCATATGACGTTGATGGCACGCGCATGGAGGAACTGCCGATGACGCAGACCGGCTTCCATCACGCCAAGCCGATCTACGAATCGCTTCCCGGTTGGACCGAGGACATCTCGAGTGCCCGCACGTTCGACGACCTGCCGGCCAATGCCCGCTCATACGTGAAGTTCCTCGAGGAGATCTCGGGAACGCGGATCAGCGCGATCGGCGTAGGCCAGGATCGGGACGCCACCATCTCGATTCATGATCTGATCGCATAGGCCGCGCAGGCATTGCGGTTGGAAGGCATGATGACGACTGTGAATCCGGATGAGGGCAAGCGCATCTACGACCTCGACCGCGCGCACGTCTTCCACTCATGGAGTGCCCAGGCGGCGCTGAACCCGATGGTGATCGCCGGTGCCGAGGGTTCATGGGTGTGGGACCACGAAGGCAATCGCTTCCTTGACATCTCATCGCAGCTGGTCAACGTCAACATCGGCCACCAGCACCCGAAGGTCGTCAAGGCGATCCAGGACCAGGCGGCAGTCCTGTCGACCATCAGTCCCAATCACGCCAATGACAAGCGTGGTGAAGCCGCCCAGGCCATCGTGTCGCTCGCACCTGCCCATATGAACAAGGTGTTCTTCACCAACGGCGGAGCCGATGCGGTCGAGAACGCGATCCGCATGGCACGACTGCATACCGGCAGGCGCAAGGTGCTCTCGGCATATCGGTCGTACCACGGCAACACCGGAGCGTCGATCGTGGCAACAGGGGATCCCAGGCGCTGGCCCAACGAATACGCCGATGGGCATGTGCACTTCTTCGGTCCGTACCTGTACCGATCCAGCTTCTGGGCCACCTCGCAGGAGCAGGAGTGCGAGCGCGCCCTTGCCCATCTCGAGCAGGTCATCCAGTTCGAGGGCCCGAGCACCATCGCTGCGTTCCTCATGGAGTCGGTGGTCGGGACAGCAGGAATCCTGGTGCCGCCTGCCGGCTACCTCGAGGGAGTGCGGGCGCTCTGCGATCGATACGGCATCGTCTGGATCGCAGATGAGGTCATGTGCGGATTCGGGCGCACCGGAGCGTGGTTCGGCTTCCAGCATTCGACTGCCGAGCCTGATCTGATCGTGTTCGCCAAGGGAGTGAACTCCGGCTATGTGCCCGTCGGCGGTGTCGTGATCTCCGATCAGATCGCGGAGACCTTCGACGACCAGGCGTTTCCAGGCGGTCTGACGTACTCGGGGCACCCGCTTGCGGCTGCATCGATTGTGGCCACCCTCGCGGCGATGCAGGACGAGGGCATCGTCGAGAATGCCCGGGCTGTCGGTGCCGACATCCTCGGTCCTGGCCTGCGCGAGCTCCAGGAGCGCCATCGCGTCATCGGCGAGGTGCGCGGACTGGGTGTGTTCTGGGCAGTTGAACTGGTGTCAGATCGTCAGACCCGAGAGCCCCTGGCTCCCTATGGCAGCTCATCTCCGGCCATGAACGCATTCATCGCAGCATGCAAGGCCAATGGCCTGCTGCCCTTCACGAACTACAACCGGCTGCACGTCGTACCGCCGTGCACCGTCACTGCCGATGAGGCGAAGGAGGCGCTCACGAGACTCGATGCGGCGCTCTTGGCCATCGGTCAGCATTACGTCGGCTCGTAGTCGACGGATAGGGTTTTTCGCATGCGTGTTCTCGTCATTGGCTCTGGTGCGCGTGAGCACGCCCTCGTCACAGCACTCCTTGCCGATCCTTCGGTCACGCACGTCGTGTGCGCACCCGGGAACGCCGGCATCGCTGGAGTCGTCGACGTGCTGCCTGTCGATGCTGCGGATCCAGAGGCTGTCGCTGACCTCGCCAGTGCGGTGCGCGCTGATCTCGTGGTGGTGGGCCCAGAGGGCCCACTGGTCGCCGGTGCAGCCGATGCGGTTCGGGCCCGCGGCATCGCCTGCTTCGGTCCGTCTGCGCAGGCAGCCCAATTGGAGGGCAGCAAGACCTTTGCCAAGGAGGTCATGGCCGAGGCCGGAGTCGCCACCGCCCAGGCTCGCGTCTGCGTGAGTCTTGACGAGGTTGCCAGGGCACTCGATGAATTCGGCGAGCCGTATGTGGTCAAGGACGACGGACTTGCTGCAGGCAAGGGCGTGGTCGTCACCTCTGATCGCCACGAGGCCCTGGAGCACGCCGATGCCTGCTTCAGCAAGGGGGCACCAAGCGTCCTGGTCGAGGAGTACCTCGACGGGCCGGAGATCTCGCTGTTCGGCATCACCGATGGCCAGACCATCATCGCGCTGCAGCCGGCCCAGGACTTCAAGCGCGTGCGCGACGGGGATGAAGGCCCCAACACCGGCGGCATGGGTGCCTACTCACCTCTTCCCTGGGCGCCTGAGGGACTCGTTGAAGAGGTGACCGAGCAGGTGCTGCAGCCCATGGTCGATGCGATGCGCCGCAGGGGGACGCCATTCGTCGGCCTGCTCTATGCAGGGCTCGCACTGACCAGGCGTGGGGTTCGCATCATCGAGTTCAACGCCCGCTTCGGGGATCCCGAGACCCAGGTGGTCCTGGCCCTCCTTGCCTCGCCGCTCGGCCAGGTGCTCCTCGCAGCATCCACTGGCCGACTGGCGCAGCTTCCACCGCTCGAGTGGCGCGAAGGGGCCGCGGTGACGGTCGTGATCGCATCCAAGGACTACCCGGATGCGCCGCGGACAGGTGATGTCATCAATGGCCTTGAGCAGGCGGCGGCCCTGGCGGGCGTCGATGTGCTGCATGCCGGAACCCGGATCTCCGACGATGGGCAGATCGTGTCCGCTGGCGGGCGGGTGCTGTCGGTGACCGCTGTGGGCCAATCCCTCGCTCAGGCTCGCGAGCGGGCGTACGCGGGAGTCGACCTCATCACCCTGGCCGGGTCCCACCACCGAAGGGACATCGCCCAACGTGCCAGCGAAGCATGAAAGAATGGGTCAGTGACGGCCTCTATTCCCAATGTCCTTGCTGGGCGCTACGCCTCGGCAGCCATGACCGCGATCTGGTCGCCCGAAGCCAAGATCGTCATGGAGCGCCAGCTCTGGATCGCCGTCATGAAGGCGCAGGCCGAGTTGGGACTCAATGTCCCAACCGATGCCATCAGTGCCTACGAGGGCGTGATCGACCAGGTCGATCTGGCATCGATCGCTGCTCGCGAGCGCGTGACCAAGCACGACGTGAAGGCCCGCATCGAGGAGTTCAACGACCTCGCGGGTCACGAGCTCATCCATCTCGGGATGACCTCGCGCGACCTGACTGAGAATGTCGAGCAGCTGCAGGTGCGCAGTTCGCTCCTGCTGATCCGCGACAAGACCGTGGCAGCGCTGCAGCGCCTGTCGACCTTGGCCGTCGAGTACACCGACACTGCCCTCACGGGCCGTTCGCACAATGTTCCGGCGCAGACCACGACCCTGGGCAAGCGGTTCGCGTCGGCTGCCGACGAGCTGCTCATCGGCTATGCCCGCATCGACGATCTCATCGCCCGCTACCCCTTGCGCGGGATCAAGGGACCGGTGGGCACTGCCCAGGACATGCTCGACCTCCTCGACGGAGATGCGGCCAAGCTGGAGCAGCTGGAGTCGCGCGTCGCCGCGCATCTGGGGTTCTCGAATGTGCTCAACAGCGTCGGGCAGGTCTATCCACGCACCCTGGACTTCGATGTCATCTCGGCATTCGTCGAGCTCGGCGCTGGTCCTTCGAGCCTGGCGACCACGATTCGGCTGATGGCCGGGCTCGATCTGGTGACCGAGGGATTCCGACCGGGCCAGGTCGGCTCCTCCGCAATGCCGCACAAGATGAACACCCGTTCCTGCGAGCGGGTGAATGGATTCGCGGTGCTGCTGCGCGGCTACCTGACGATGGCCGCGGAGCTGGCAGGCAACCAGTGGAATGAGGGCGATGTGGCGTGCTCCGTGGTCCGTCGCGTCGCGCTGCCGGATTCGAGCTTCGCACTCGATGGGCTCTTCGAGACCTTCTTGACCGTCCTCGATGACTTCGGTGCCTTCCCGGCGGTGATCGATCGCGAGCTCGATCGCTATCTCCCATTCCTGTCGACGACGAAGGTGCTGATGGCCGCCGTTCGCAAGGGGGTCGGCCGTGAGACTGCGCATGAGGCCATCAAGGAGCATGCAGTCGCAGTCGCATTGGAGATGCGCGAGAAGTCCAGTGGCGACAACGACCTGCTCGAGCGACTTTCCACCGACGCTCGGCTGCAGCTGTCGCTGGCTGAGTTGCGAGATCTGATCGCTGAGCCACTTGCCTTCACCGGTGCGGCCGGTGCGCAGGTGCAGGCGATCGCCGGCAGGGTTGCCAGCATTGTTGCGGTGCACCCGGCAGCCGCGGCCTACTCACCAGGAGACATTCTGTGACGACCGTCCAAGCCACCGACTACGGCCTGCCACCCGAGTACGAGCACGTGTACTCCGGCAAGGTCCGCGATCTGTATCGCACGCCTGAAGGTCGGCTGCTGTTCGTCGCCAGTGACCGCATCTCGGCCTTCGACTGGGTGCTGCCGTCACTGATTCCCGACAAGGGACGGATCCTCACCGCACTCTCGCTGTGGTGGTTTCGCCAGCTCGAGGACATCGTTCCCAATCACGTGACACCGGGCAAGGTGCCTGTTCAGGTCGCGGGACGCGCGATGGTGTGCGCCGAACTCGACATGCTGCCCGTCGAATGCGTCGTTCGCGGCTACATCACCGGCTCAGGCCTCGTCGAGTACCAGGAGAAGCAGTCGATCAGCGGCGTAGGCCTGCCGCCCGGGCTGAAGGACGGCTCGCTGCTGCCCAAGGTGATCTTCACTCCGGCAACCAAGGCGGCGGTGGGCGATCACGACGAGAACATCAACTTCGACCAGGTCATCACGATGATCGGCCAGGAGGAGGCGCAGGAGCTCAAGCGCCTTTCCCTTGCGGTCTATATGCGCGCGGCCGAGATCTCCTCGGAGTGTGGACTCATCCTCGCTGACACCAAGTTCGAGTTCGGGATCGCCAAGCAGGGCCGCTTCGCAGGCACGATCATGCTCGCAGACGAGGTCCTCACCCCCGATTCCTCGCGCTACTGGCTCGAGGAGAAGTGGGCCCCAGGTGGTCCCCAGCCGTCATACGACAAGCAGTTCGTGCGCGACTGGCTGACCTCGCCGGAGTCCGGCTGGGACAAGAGCAGCGGTGAGCCGCCGCCTCCACTGCCCCAGGAGGTCATCGACCGGACCCGCGAGAAGTACATCGAGGCGTATGAAGTGCTGACGGGGAAAACCTTCAAATGACGACCTGGATGGTGACCGGAGGTGCCGGGTATATCGGCAACCACGTCACCCGGGCACTCCTGGCAAGCGGGCGTCAGGTCGTGGTGGTCGACGACCTGACGTCGGGATGGCTGGACAGGATCCCTGCCGGTGCGCAGTTCATTCAGTGCTCAGTTGCTGAGCGTGAAGCCCTTGCGTCGACGATGCGGGCACACCGGGTCGACGGTGTCATTCATCTTGCTGCGAAGAAGGCTCCTGCAGCCTCGATCCGCACGCCATTGCTGTACTACCGCGAGAATGTAGTCGGAATGGTTGCGCTGCTTGAGGCGATGGCCGACGCGGGAGTGGATCGAATCGTGCATTCATCTTCGGCCGCAGTCTACGGAACCCCAGCCTGCAACCCGATTGACGAGTCGGCCCTACTCAAGCCCGAGTCGCCATACGGCGAGACCAAGGTCGTGTGCGAGTGGCTCGTGAAGGCCCAGAGTGCTGCCACCAGCCTGTCGTGGATCGCGCTGCGCTACTTCAACGTCGCAGGTGCGGGCAGTGACTCACTGGGGGACACCAGCGTGAACAACCTGATCCCAATGGTGTTCGAGGCCCTTCGACATGGCAAGAGCCCCCAGATCTTCGGTGACGACTATCCGACTCCCGATGGCACTGCGATTCGCGATTACATCCATGTGGTCGATCTTGCCCAGGCCCACGTCGCAGCTGCTGCCTACTGCGAGGACCACATCACGGGCAAGGCACTCAATGTGGGTCGTGGTGTGGGTGCCTCAGTCCGCGAGGTGATGGGTGTGATCTCCGGGGTCATCGGACGTGATGTCAACCCTGTGGTGGTCGGCCGGCGCCCTGGTGATCCTGAGGACTCCACTGCAGCGACCGCCCTGATCCATGAGGTCCTGGGCTGGAAGGCCGAATACGACCTCCACGACATGGTCGCATCCGCATGGTCGGCATGGGGTGCCCAGCACGGCCGATAGACTCATGTCGTCCCCAAGCCTCAGGAGTGCCCGTGGCCCGCGTCGTCGTTGACGTCATGCTCAAGCCGGAAATTCTCGACCCGCAAGGTCGCGCCGTTCAGGGGGCCCTCGGCCGTCTGGGTGTTGTCGGTGTGACCGATGTGCGCCAGGGAAAGCAGTTCGTGATCGAGCTCGAGGGCGAGGTCACCGATGAGCGCCGTGAGCAGTTGCATGCGATCGCTGCCGAGCTGCTGTGCAATCCGGTCATCGAGGACTTCATCCTCGTCGTTGAAGAGGATCAGTAGGCATGCGCATTGGCGTGGTGACCTTCCCCGGTTCACTCGATGACCGTGACGCAGCTCGTGCTGTTCGACTGGCCGGCGGCGAGGCTGTTGCACTCTGGCATGGCGATGCGGATCTGAAGAACGTCGACGCAGTGGTGCTTCCTGGTGGCTTCTCATATGGCGACTACCTGCGGTGCGGAGCCATCTCCCGCTTTGCGCCGGTGATGAGCGAGATCGTCACTGCGGCCGGCGGCGGTCTGCCAGTGCTGGGGATCTGCAATGGCTTCCAGATCCTGTGCGAATCGCATCTGCTGCCGGGAGCGTTGACCCGCAACGATCACCTGCACTTCATCTGCCGTGACCAGAAGCTGCGTATCGAGGACACCACATCGGCCTGGACCAACGACTTCGCACTCGGCCAGGAGATCCTCGTTCCGCTGAAGAACGGTGAAGGCTGCTTCGTCGCAGACGAGCACACTCTCGATGAGCTCGAGGGCGAGGGTCGGGTGATCGCTCGCTATCTCGAGGTGAATCCCAATGGCAGCCGCCGCGATATCGCGGGCATTCGCAATGCGCGGGGCAATGTCGTCGGCTTGATGCCTCATCCCGAGCATGCAGTCGAAGAGCTCACTGGGCCGAGCACCGACGGCCTGGGCTTCTTCACCAGCATCCTGCATGCGGTGGTGAACGCATGAGCATCGATACGGTCGCGCACGCTGAATCCTCGCCAGAGCATCCGCAGCCATTCGCTGAGCTCGGCCTGAAGCCGGACGAGTACGAGCGCATTCGCGAGATCCTTGGCCGCCGTCCCACCAGCAGTGAGCTGGCGATGTACTCGGTCATGTGGAGCGAGCACTGCTCGTACAAGTCGAGCAAGGTCCACCTCAAGCAGTTCGGTGACAAGAAGCCCGAGACCGACAAGCTGCTGGTCGGCATCGGCGAGAACGCAGGAGTCGTCGACATCGGCGACGGCTGGGCCGTCACCTTCAAGGTCGAGAGCCACAACCACCCGTCGTATGTCGAGCCCTACCAGGGTGCGGCTACCGGCATCGGCGGCATCGTGCGCGACATCATCTCGATGGGCGCCCGCCCGCTGGCCGTCATGGACCCGCTGCGCTTCGGCCCTGCCGAGGCGCCTGACACCCGTCGCGTCCTTCCGGGAGTGGTCTCCGGCATCGGCGGCTACGGCAACTGCCTGGGCCTGCCCAATATCGGCGGTGAGGTCGTCTTCGACGAGACCTACCTGGGCAATCCGCTCGTCAATGCGCTGTGCATCGGCGCGATGCGCCATGAGGACATCCACCTGGCAAGCGCCAAGGGCATCGGCAACCTGGTCGTGCTCTATGGCGCCCGCACAGGCGGCGACGGCATCGGCGGAGTCTCAGTTCTGGCGTCCGAGACCTTCGATGCTGATGGTCCGGCCAAGCGTCCGAGCGTGCAGGTGGGCGATCCCTTCATGGAGAAGCTGCTCATCGAGGCAACCCTCGAAGTGCTGCATGCCGGCCTGGTCGAGGGCATCCAGGATCTGGGCGGTGCTGGCATCTCGTGCGCAACGAGCGAACTGGCCTCCAACGGCGACGGTGGCATGCATGTGTGGCTCGACCGGGTGCTGCTGCGCGACACGACCCTGACTCCTGAGGAGATCCTCATGAGCGAGTCCCAGGAGCGCATGTGCGCGGTGGTGGCTCCTGAGAATCTCGATGCGTTCATGGACCTCATTCGCAAATGGGATGTCGAGGCAGTCGTCATCGGCGAGGTCACCGATTCCGGACGCCTCACCGTCGACTGGCACGGCGAGCGCATCGTTGACGTGCCGCCACGCACGGTTGCGCACGAGGGTCCCGTCTATGAGCGTCCCTTCGCGCGCCCCGATTGGCAGGATGCCCTGCAAGCCGATGCCCCGACTGCTGAACGCCTCGTGCGTCCGTCGACGCCGGATGAACTGCGGGCAACCCTGCTGAACATGGTGGGTGCGCCGAACCTGGCCTCCAAGCAGTGGATAACAGACCAGTACGACCGCTATGTGCTCGGCAATACGGTCCTCGCACAGCCAGAGGATGCTGGCATGGTGCGCATCGACGAGGAGTCAGGACTCGGTGTTGCCATCGCCACCGACTGCAACGGACGTTTCACCAAACTCGATCCCTATACGGGAACCCAACTGGCCCTGGCCGAGTCGTATCGCAACGTCGTTGCCACCGGTGCAGTCCCGTTGGCGGTCACCAACTGCCTGAACTTCGGCTCGCCTGAGGACCCTGATGTGATGTGGCAGTTTGCAGAGGCCACGCGCGGTCTTGCGGATGGCTGCCTGCAGCTCGGCATTCCTGTCACAGGGGGCAACGTCTCGTTCTACAACCAGACTGGCGACACTGCGATCCTTCCGACTCCGGTCGTCGGCGTGCTCGGGGTGATCGACAACGTCGAACGTCGCACGCCGATGGCATGGACGCAGGACGGTGAACTGCTGTACGTCCTCGGCGACACCAACGACGAACTCGCAGGCAGCGAGTGGGCTCATCACGTGCATCGTCATCTGGGTGGAATGCCGCCAAGGGTTGATCTCGAGCGTGAGCGACTGCTCGGTGAGGTCCTGGTCGACGGCTCCAACCAGGGCCTGCTGACGGCGGCGCACGACGTATCCGATGGCGGTATCGCGCAGGTCGTCGTCGAGATGGCACTTCGCGCGGGCATGGGCGCACTGATCACGATCCCTGAGGCTGCTGATCCGTTCGTCTTCCTGTTCAGTGAGTCTGCGGGTCGCGCGGTGGTCGTTGTGCCGCCGGACCGGGAGTCTGACTTCATGGCGTTCTGCGCCGATCGCGGATTGCCGATCGCGCGCATAGGAGCGGTTCACTCCGAACCTGGAACCCAGGTCCTGCGGATCGACGGACAGTTCGCGCTCACCCTCGATGAGCTACGCGAGGCGCATACCCGGACACTGCCCGCGCTCTTCTCCTGATGGCCGACACCGTTGCGGCGGTCCTGGCATTGATCGATGCCGATGAGGTCCCTGAGCGAGGCCTGCTCAAGAGCGCCGTGAAGGACTCTCTGGCGGCCTTGGTCGAGATCGCACCCGGACGCAGCGTGGAGGTCCGGATCCCGCCGTTCGCGGCTGTACAGGCCATCCCAGGGGCAACTCATCGTCGGGGGACCCCACCGGCCGTCGTCGAGACCGATCCGGTCACCTGGTTGCTGCTGTGCGCTGGTCGCCTGAGCTGGGATGAGGCCTGCCGGATCGGGAAGGTTCGCGCAAGTGGCGAGCGCTCTGACCTGTCGCAATGGCTGCCCCTGTTTGTCGCGTAGGCTGGGCGCGTGCGAGGTGACGGGCTCCTATCCCATGACTTGCTTCCAGGCGAGAAAGGCCCGCAGGATGCATGTGGCGTCTTCGGAGTCTGGGCACCCGGCGACGAGGTCGCCAAACTCACCTATTTCGGGCTCTACGCCCTGCAGCATCGCGGCCAGGAGTCGGCGGGCATCGCGGTAAGCGATGGCGGCAATATCGTCGTCTACAAGGACATGGGCCTGGTATCCCAGGTGTTCAACGAGGCGAGCCTCGAATCCCTGCATGGTCACGTCGCAATCGGCCACACGCGGTACTCGACGACGGGCGCGAGTGTCTGGGAGAACGCCCAGCCGACATTCCGCTCCACGGCCACCGGCCATATCGCCCTGGGCCACAACGGCAACATCACCAACACTCCTGAGTTGCGTGTCCGGCTGCGTGAGCTGGCAGCTCGATCAGGCGAGCTGCAGCTCGGGGCCAACGTCGAGATGACGAGTGACACCGATGTGCTCACCAGCCTGATCGCAGCTCACCCGGATCTGAGCATCGAGGCAGCGGCCAAGCTCGAGCTGCCCCAGGTCCGCGGAGCGTTCTCGCTGGTGTTCATGGACGACGATGCCCTCTATGGCGCACGCGACCCGCAGGGCATCCGTCCGCTGGTGCTCGGACGCCTCGAACGGGGCTGGGTCCTGGCAAGTGAGACCGCAGCCCTGGACATCGTCGGAGCAGCCTTCGTTCGCGAGGTCGAGCCGGGTGAGCTCATCACGATCGACGGACAGGGGCTGCGCACCCAGCGCTTCGCTGAGGCCGATCCCAAGGGCTGTCTCTTCGAGTATGTCTACCTCGCCCGGCCTGACACGACCATCGCCGGTCGTGGAGTGCAGGCCACACGCGTGGCGATCGGGCGCAAACTCGCCAAGGAGTTTCCGGTCGAGGCAGACCTGGTCATCCCCGTCCCCGAATCAGGACGCTATGCGGCCATCGGATATGCCCAGGAGTCAGGCATCTCGTTCGCCGAGGGCCTGGTCAAGAACGCCTATGTGGGGCGCACCTTCATCCAGCCGTCGCAGACCATCCGTCAGCTTGGCATCCGCCTCAAGCTCAACCCGCTGCGCGATGTCATCGCCGGACAGCGTCTTGTCGTCGTCGACGACTCGATCGTTCGCGGCAACACCCAGCGCGCCCTCGTCCGGATGCTGCGCGAGGCCGGAGCGCGTGAAGTGCATGTGCGCATCTCGAGCCCACCCGTGCAGTGGCCGTGCTTCTACGGCATCGACTTCGCCACGCGGGCAGAGTTGATCGCAACAGGACTGTCGGTGAGTGAGATCTGCACGTCGATCGATGCTGATTCCCTGGCCTATGTGTCCCTTGATGCGCTGATCGAGGCCACGACGATTCCCGGCGACAGGCTGTGTCGCGCCTGCTTCGACGGTGTCTATCCAGTGCAGATCCCAGAACCTCAAATCGTGAGCAAGCAGGTGATGGACGCAATAGAGCGTCGCGTCGTGAAGAGCACCGAGCAGGGCGCTCCCTCGCTCCTGAGCGCAGACGAAGGTCGACAATGAGCGGCGCCTCCTATGCAGCGGCCGGTGTCGACGTGGAGGCCGGTGAACGCGCTGTCGAGTTGATGCGCGCATCAGTCAAGGCTGCGCAGCGGGCCGAGACCGTTGGCGATTTCGGTGGCTTTGCCGGCCTGTTCGATGCCAGTGCGCTGCTGAAATACCGTCGACCCCTGCTCGCGACGTCAACGGACGGCGTGGGCACCAAGATCGCAGTGGCTCGCGCGATGGACATTCACGACACGATCGGCATCGACCTGGTCGCCATGGTGGTCGATGACCTCGTGGTGTGTGGTGCTGAGCCCCTGTTCATGACTGACTACATAGCAACGGGGGCTGTTCAGCCAGAGCGCATCGCTGCTGTCGTCTCAGGCATCGCCAAGGGATGCCAGCTTGCCGGATGCGCGCTGCTC
Source organism: Candidatus Nanopelagicales bacterium (assembly GCA_041675125.1). GTDB lineage: Bacteria > Actinomycetota > Actinomycetes > S36-B12 > S36-B12 > UBA11398. Next base: position 4,391 of record JBAYUM010000012.1, on the reverse strand, counting down.
GGTGGCGAGACGGCCGAGCATCCAGGTCTCATGGCTCCTGATGAGTACGACGTGGCAGGCGCAGGCACGGGAGTCGTCGAGGCAGACGAGCTCCTTGGCCCTGACCGGGTGCTCGCAGGCGATGTCGTCATCGCCCTTGGTGCCTCCGGACTGCACTCCAATGGCTACTCACTTGCACGGTATGTCCTGCTGGGTCAGGCCGGACCTGGGCTGGGCAGGCATGTGGACGAGCTGGGGCGCACGGTCGGTGAGGAGATGCTCGAGCCGACACGCGTGTACTCACTCGACTGCCTGGCCCTCGCTCGCGCCATCGACGTTCATGCGTTCAGTCATGTGACGGGCGGAGGGCTGGCAGCCAATATCGCCCGAGTCCTGCCGGTAGGCCTCGCTGCCGACATTCAGCGCTCGAGCTGGCGCCCGCTGCCCATCTTCGGCTTGATCGCCCGCACCGGAAATGTGGCTCAGCTCGAGAGCGAGCGCACATTCAACATGGGTGTGGGCATGGTCGCCATCGTCGGAGCTGATGATGCAGACGAGGCCATTGCCTTCCTGTCGGCTCGCGGCATTCCGTCGTGGATCTGCGGTGAGGTGCGCACCCGCCGCGAAGGCGAGACGGGCGATGCCGAGGCGAAGGGCGGCAAGGGTGGAGCAGTGACCTTGCAGGGGGACTACCAGCGCTGATCAGCGCTCGGCGGCCTCTTCCTCGTCGTCCTCGTAGTACTTGGCGTAGGGGTCATCGAGTTCATCCTCATCGTCCGCCTCGATCTCGACAATCGGTCGTGCAGGAACCTCGCTGCTCGCGAGCTCTGCCTGAAGTCTGTCGAAATCAGTCTGCGGACCGCCGTACTTCAGCGCACGGGCTACCTTCGTCTGCTTAGCCTTGGCTCGGCCGCGCCCCATGGCTCGACCCCCTCATCCGGGATCTGCGCCCCGGCTCATCTGGACGGAAAAATTTGCAGCAGGTTGCGTCCTTGCTGCGGGAGGTAGCGTACCTGCTCCCCTTGGGTCGGCACAGCAACGGGTTCCCATTTGTGGACGTCCGCCTCACGAACTGGGCCCAAAGTGCATCTTCGACAACATTTATCCCTATTTATTCTTCAGAAGGGCTTGCCGTGGTCCGTGGCGAATGTCACAGTACGTCCCTAGTCAGGCAAATTGCCAGGCCGGTAGGAGGTTCTCGTGACAGGTCGCGGGGCGGACATCGAGCAGTTACTCACTCCCTCAGAAGTGGCGGCTCTGTTCCGGGTGGATCCGAAAACGGTCACTCGTTGGGCCAAGGCTGGAAAGCTCACGAGCATTCGCACGCTCGGCGGGCATCGACGCTACCGAGCAACCGAGGTGCAGTCACTGCTTGAGACCCAGGGACCCCTAGCCGTCAACGGCTAGGGCCCTTCCTCAGCCAGGTAGGCCGACACTGCAGTGGGCAGTGTCGGAAAGATGCGATCAGGACCAATGCGTCCGCCGACACCATGGCGCATGAGATCCTCCGCGATCTCGTTCTTGACGCGCACCAGTGCCAGCGAGACTCCCAGGCGGGCGCAGTGGCTTCGAAGTCGCTCCAGGGCATCGAGACCGGTGATGTCGACCTCGACATTGGCTTCCATGTTGAGCAGCAGCCAATGCGGGGTCGGCTTGACCTGGGCGACCGCAGCCTCGCACTTCTTCACGAAGTCATTGGCATTGGCGAAGAACAGCGGTGAGTCATACCTGAACACCAGGAGCCCGGGGATCTGCTCTGTGTGGCTGTAGTCGGTGATGTCATGCCAGCCCGGCACGTCCCGGACCTGGCCCAGCACGGCTGCGTGCGGCCGAGCAACCCGAGTGAGCAGTTCCAGAACCGACAGGCCAACGGCGAAGAGCACCCCCCACAGGATGTTGAACAGGAGTACTGAGCTGGTAGCGGCAATGGCCAGCAGGAACTCGCGGCGCCGAAAGCCCCAGAGGCGACGAAACTCCGCAACGTCGATCAGCTTGAGTGCTGCATACGCAACGACACCGCCCAAGGCTGGCAGGGGGAAGCTGGCGAGGACTCCACCGAAGCCGAAGAGCGCGATGAGGGCACCCGCGGCGGCAACGATGGAGTACACCTGTGTCCTTGCGCCTGCTGCATCACCCAGGCTTGCGCGGCTCGCACTCGAGCTCACCGGGAAGCCGTGTGCGATTCCGGCCACGAGGTTCGTGGCGCCCAGGGCCAGCAGCTCGCGGTTGCCGTCGATCTGGTGGTGATGGCGGTCACCGAACATGCGACCAGTGAGCAGGTTGTCGGTGTAGCCCACGATGAACACGCCCAGGGCGGGGAGCAGGAGCATGGTGACGTCACTCGAACTGATGCCGGCGAAGGAGGGCACGGGCAGATCGCTGGCAATGTGACCCACGGTGGTCACACCGTGGTGACCGAGGTCGAACACGTCGGTGGCGATGGCAGCAGCGATGATGACGATGAGTGGTACCGGTATTCGTGGGAAACGCCCGCTCAGCACAACAAGGAGCACCGTCACTGACAGGCCCATGATGAGGCTCGCGACTGAGAGCGAATCCGGACTCAGGTTGCTGGCGAAGGACTGCAGATCGGTGACGAAGGAGTCGCCGCTGATGTCGATGCCGGTGATCTTCCCGAGCTGGCTCATGATCATGATGACGGCGACACCTGCCATATAGCCGATGAGCACCGGCTTGGACAGCGCATCGCCGATGAAGCCCAGGCGCAGGATCCAGGCGACGATGGCAAACACTCCGCAGAGCACGGCCAGGACCGCTGCCATTGCGGCGTATCTCTGGCCATCTCCCAGTGCAAGCGGTGCAAGCGTGGCAGCGGTGAGCAGGGCGGTGGTCGACTCCGGGCCGGCGCTCAGCAGCCGTGAGGAGCCGATGAAGAAGTAGGTGACGAGGGTCAGGGCGAGGATCCACAGGCCTACCTGGGCGGGAACTCCAGCCAATGCGGAGTAGGCCATGACCTGGGGAACGAGATAGGCAGTGACGGTGATCCCGCCGAGGACATCTCCACGAAGGTGCCTGCGCTCATAGGCGCGCAGACTCGTGAATCCCGTGAGCACTGTCGCGTTCGCCTGCTTCGAGTGCCACTTCACGGGTCAACGGTAGTTGTCGGCCCCCGCTATCGCCGGCTGCTTGCTCTTTGCGCGAGAAGTTCGACGCCCCAGAAGAGGACTCCAAGGAGCACGCCGAGGGCGACGACGCCTGCGATGTTGACGAAGACCGTGCCGTACCCATGCTTTGCGACATCGATGAAGTCGTATGGATACGAGGTGATGACCGCCCCGCGCACAAGGGCGAATGCGACCCAGGCAAGGGGAAGGATGAGTGCCGGAAGGATCGTGCTCGGGCGCACCAGGCCACGAGGACCGAAGACGATGAACACGATGATCGTCAGCACCGGCGTGATGTAGTGCTCGAGGGAGCTGGACAGGTACTCCCAGCCGCGGAGCTCCACTGTTGGTGCGAGGACGACCGCAAAGACCAGACCAGACACCGAGATCATGATCAGCGTGTCGAGTCTCAGGACGCGGAATGCTCGCGAGACGCGATGCGCATTGCGCCACAGCATCGTCATCACGACTGCGACCAGGAGGTTGCTGAGATGGGTGAAGTAGCCCAGGTAGTCGAACAGCCGTCCGGGGAGGCCGGCCAGGTCGGGCTCATTGAAGCCGACCAGGGTCGGATCGGTCTGATTGTTCGGATAGACGGCGAAGACCGCCAGCACAAGGGCCACCGCCAGGCCGAGCCAGGCGCTCATCGCGTTGATGGCGAAGGAGACTCGTCCGATGGGGCTGGGAGGTGGAGCCTGCGTCTGCGTCATATGCGCGAGCCTAGGGACGAACCTGCCGGAATGTGTTCACGAAACCCGAACACTGGACCCATGGACTTCTGACATCACGCGTGCATGGTTGAGGCAGTGACTCGTACGAAGCGGGCCAGATGAAGGAGCGACAATGTCCGACGAACAAGACGTGAATGCGGCTGAGACAGTGGCGACGCCCCCTGTCGAGCCTGCGCCGATCGCTGCGGCACCCGTTGTCGGTGAAGCGAAACCGGCAGGACACTCCAGTACGCGCGTCATCCTGGCTGCGGTCGCCGGGGCGGTGGTCGTGCTGCTGATCTCCCTGGCGGGCTTCGTCGGCTTCGTCGTGGGTTCGCATCATTCGTCCGTGAATGGCATTCGGGGCAGCCTGTCCCAGATGGGCCAGGGCCTGCGCGGCCACCAGGGCGAGATGTGGGAGCAGCAGGGCCAGTTTCCCGGCCAGAGCCAGCAGGGAACAGGTCAGCTGCCCAACCGGATGATGCCTGGCCAGCAAGGCGGAATGACGGGTCCGGGCCAGCTGCCCAACGGCATGATGGGTCAGGTGCCGAGCCAGCAGTAGGCGACCGCAGTACTG
>JBAYUM010000011.1:0-24968 GCA_041675125.1 Candidatus Nanopelagicales bacterium | reverse complement strand
GAAGGCGACAGCACCTAACCCGGCGACGCCTCGGGTGTCACGTGACGGTGGCGCGTTGTGGAAGCTCAGTTTCACGGACGTGAAGAACCCTCTCGCTGGTGGCACGTTGACGATGCTGCTCGACGGCTCGGAGCAGCCCCTGTTGAGCAAGCCGGACAATATTGAGGTGGATGGCAAGGGCAACATCCTGATTCAGGAGGATCCAGGAGGCAACGACTTGGTGGCTCGGCTGCTCGCCTATCGGATGTCCGACGGAAGGCTGGCCACCGTTGCCAAATTCAAGGATGTGTACTTCGCTCCTGGTGCTGCGCAGTTCATCACCAATGACGAGGAGTCCAGTGGAGTGGTCGACGCGACCCGGTTCCTTGCCAAGGAAGGCGATGCGAGGAGCTATTTCCTCCTCAATGCCCAGGTCCACACCCCGGCGGCCAAGGCTCGGCTCGACCTTGTTGGCAACACCGCGGCCCAGCAGCAACTGATCGACTCCATCGAGGGTGGTCAGGTCTACCTCATGACCATCGATGACTGGTCGAAGATCTACGGATAGCACGAGCACGAAGGCTGGGGGTGGGCTGCAGCTCACCCCCAGTTCCTTTGTCAGGTGGTCGGCTGCCTGACGCTAAGGTGATGGTCATCAGCAGGGCCGAGGTAGCGCGGCACAAGCGGTATATATCGGACAAATCACCCCGATTAGACGATTGAGCCGGTCGGCCTCTAGACTTTGCAGGCTGACGTTGGCTTCCCCGACTGCCCGCCACCACATTGCTGGTGGCTTACGGCTGCCCGGGGTAGGCAAGGCCAGCAACCACCACAACGAAGGACGATGCAACAGCATGGGCAAAAAAGACGGAGCGATCGAGCTTGAGGGCACGATCATGGAGTCTTTGCCTAATGCAATGTTTCGCGTGGAGTTGGACAACGGCCACAAGGTCTTGGCGCACATCAGCGGCAAGATGCGGATGCACTACATCCGCATCCTCCCCGATGATCGTGTCGTCGTAGAGCTCTCGCCGTATGACCTCACCCGCGGTCGCATCGTCTATCGCTACAAGTAACGATACGAGGACTCGAGAACATCATGAAGGTCAAGCCAAGCGTCAAGCCGATCTGCGATAAGTGCAAGGTCATCCGTCGCCACGCTGTTGTCATGGTGATCTGCGAGAACCCTCGCCACAAGCAGCGTCAGGGCTAATACCTGACGAAGGTCATCGGGGAGACAACCCGAGCGACCTATCTGTGAAGTACCCGACCCCTGGCGCCTGCCAGGACGACACCTTCGGCCACGGGGCCGAAGACCTGCCTCGACGGGCAGGGCTGGTGCTTCAATCGAAACCCCGTGCATGACAGAAGAGAGAACGTCACATGGCACGTCTTGTTGGTGTCGATCTGCCGCGCGAGAAGCGCATGGCAATCGCACTCACCTATATCTATGGCGTCGGCCGCTCGCAGGCCGCCGCTGCCCTCGCCGCTACCGGCGTTGATCCGGAGATGAAGTCCAAGGACCTCACCGATGATCAGACACTCGCACTTCGCGATTGGATCGACACCAACCTCAAGGTTGAGGGCGATCTTCGTCGTGAAGTAGCCGCAGACATCCGCCGCAAGGTCGAGATCGGCTGCTACCAGGGACTTCGCCACCGTAAGGGCCTCCCGGTCCGCGGCCAGCGCACCCACACAAATGCGCGCACTCGCAAGGGTCCACGCAAGACCGTCGCTGGCAAGAAGAAGGCCACGAAGTAATTCGTCGGCTTCAACCGGACTCGTAGGAGACACATACACATGGCACCGAAGACAGGACAGAAGGGCGCGGCAAAGAAAGTTCGCCGCAAGGAGAAGAAGAACGTGGCCCACGGCCACGCTCACATCAAGAGCACGTTCAACAACACGATCGTGTCGATCACCGACCCGACAGGCGCGGTCATCGCATGGTCAAGCGCCGGCCAGGTCGGATTCAAGGGCAGCCGCAAGAGCACCCCATTCGCCGCACAGCTGGCAGCCGAGTCGGCCGCCCGCCGCGCGATGGAGCACGGCATGCGCAAGGTTGACGTCTTCGTCAAGGGTCCGGGCTCAGGCCGCGAGACTGCTATCCGTTCGCTGCAGGCAACTGGTCTTGAGGTCGGCTCGATCGCCGACGTCACTCCAGCGCCGCATAACGGCACCCGTCCATCCAAGCGTCGTCGCGTCTAGTCGCGCGTAGAAAACAGGAGAGCGAAGAACCATGGCGCGTTATACAGCTGCCGATTGCAAGCGGTGCCGCCGCGAGAAGATGAAGTTGTTCCTCAAGGGCGCCAAGTGCGAGTCACCGGCCTGCCCATTCGAGAAGCGTCCTTATCCTCCCGGCCAGCACGGTCGCGGTCGTTCCAAGGACAGTGAGTACCTGCTCCAGTTGCGCGAGAAGCAGAAGGCCACGCGTATGTACGGCGTGCTCGAGAAGCAGTTCGCGAACTACTTCGTCGAGGCATCCCGTCAGTCGGGCAAGACCGGTGAGAACCTGCTGGTCATCCTCGAGACCCGTCTCGACAACGTCGTGTTCCGCGCTGGCTTCGCCAAGTCGCGCGACATGGCACGCCAGCTGGTCACCCACGGTCACTTCATCGTGAATGGTCACAAGGTCAACATCCCATCGTTCCGGGTGACCCCCAACGACATCGTCGAGGTCGCACCCAGCTCGCGTGAGATGACCCCGTTCATCGTCGCTCATGCCGAGATCGGTGAGCGCACCGTGCCGGCATGGCTTGAGGTCATCCCGTCGAAGATGCGCATCCTGGTGCACGCCCTGCCAGCCCGTGCCGTCATCGACACCCCGGTCACAGAGCAACTGATCGTCGAGCTCTACTCCAAGTAATCCCAGGTGGTCAGAGCCATCTGACCACTCGATAAATCGCGACTTCAAATATTGGTCGTCGCGGGAAGGAAGACAACGTGCTCATTAGCCAGCGCCCCGTGCTCACCGAGGAGCCAATCAGCGAGTTCCGCTCGCGCTTCGTACTGGAGCCTCTCGAGCCAGGATTCGGCTACACCCTTGGCAACTCGCTTCGTCGCACCCTGCTGTCATCCATCCCGGGTGCAGCGGTCACGAGCATCCGCATTGATGGGGTGCTGCACGAGTTCACGACGATCCCAGGTGTCAAGGAAGACGTCACCGAGTTGATCCTGAACATCAAGCAGCTCGTCGTCTCGTCAGAGCATGACGAGCCAGTCGTGATGTACCTGCGCAAGCAGGGCCCGGGCAAGGTTGTCGCCGCGGACATCCAGCCACCGGCCGGTGTCGAGGTGCACAACCCCGACCTGCACATCGCCGAGCTCAATGACAAGGGCAAGCTCGAGATCGAGCTCGTCGTCGAGCGGGGCCGCGGCTACGTCTCTGCAACGCTGAACAAGCAGCCTGGTCAGGAAATCGGTCGCATTCCAGTCGACTCGATCTACTCCCCAGTGCTCAAGGTGACCTACAAGGTCGAGGCAACCCGTGTCGAGCAGCGCACCGACTTCGACAAGCTCGTCATCGATGTCGAGACCAAGCACTCGATCCGCCCGGCAGATGCAGTCGCATCAGCAGGAAAGACGCTGGTTGAGCTCTTCGGCCTGGCACGTGAGCTCAATGTCGACGCTGAAGGCATCGACATCGGCCCATCGCCGACGGACACGTTCGTTGCGGAGCAGTTGTCGACACCGATCGAGCAGTTGGACATGACGGTTCGCTCATACAACTGCCTCAAGCGCGAAGGCATCCACACTGTCGGCGAGCTCATCACGCGCAGCGAGGCCGATCTGCTCGACATTCGCAATTTCGGTGCGAAGTCGATCGACGAAGTCAAGGTCAAGCTGGCAAGCCTCGGTCTTGCACTCAAGGACAGCCCTCCAGGATTCGATCCGACCCAGGCTGCCTACTACAACGATGAAGATGAAGACGACTTGGCATTCGCCGAGGACGAACAGCTTTAATCGCACACTGACTTAAGAAACTGACAGGGAGAACTTTCGATGCCTACGCCAACCAAGGGTCCCCGCCTCGGCGGTGGTCCGGCCCATGAGCGGCTGATCCTGGCCAACCTTGCTACGTCGCTCTTCGAGCACGGACGCATCACCACGACTGAGGCCAAGGCAAAGCGGCTGCGTCCGCTCGCCGAGCGCCTCATCACCCAGGCCAAGCGTGGCGATCTGCACGCTCGTCGACGGGTCCTCACTGTCGTGCGTGACAAGTCAGTCGTGCACACGCTGTTCACCGAGATCGCACCGAACTATGTCGGTCGTCAGGGTGGCTACACGCGCATCACCAAGATCGGCAACCGCAAGGGCGACAACGCCCCCATGGCCATCATCGAGCTCTGCGAGCCGATGCTGGAGCAGGTCGTTGCCGAGGCGAGTGCGGCAACCCAGCGCGCAGCCAAGGAGAAGGCTGCGGCAACTGCAGCCCCAGCCGTGGCTGAGACGGTTGTCGATGAGGTGTTCACCGATGCTGACGGCAATGTCGTCGCTGAGGAGATCGTCATCGACGAGGTCACGGTTGACGCGACAGGCGAGGTGATCGATGAGGACATCACGATCATCGAGGTCGATGCAGATGAGGCAGCAGCCGAAGAGGACAAGTCCTGACCCAGCAAGTCTTCGATCAGCCCGTCCCCGGATACCCGGGCGACGGGCTGATCCGTTTGCGGCTCGATCTCTCCTATGACGGAACGGCCTTTCATGGCTGGGCGGTGCAGACGGAGCTGCGCACGGTGCAGGGCGAGCTGATGCGGGTGCTCAGCATGCTGACCCGCGAGCACATCGAGATCTACTGTGCAGGCCGCACCGATGCCGGCGTGCATGCGCGTGGGCAGGTTGCGCATCTCGACGTCACCCAGGCGCAGTGGGACGCCCTCGAGGACGCGGGCCGGGTCAATCGCGCCCTCCCCGATGACATCCGCATTCATCGCATGGACCGGGCACCTCAGGGCTTCGATGCCCGATTCGCAGCCATCTGGCGCCGGTACACCTATCGGGTCTGCGATCACTCGACACGCATGAATCCGCTGCTTCGGCATCAGACGCTCGCATTCCATCATCGCCTCGACATCGACGCCATGAACGAGGCAGCGCAGGGACTCCTTGGCCTGCATGACTTCGCCGCCTACTGCAAGCCGCGCGACTACTCGAGCACGGTTCGCCAGGTGCAGAGCCTTGCCTGGCATCGCGAGGACGCCTCATGCGTCATGACGATCCAGGCCGACGCGTTCTGCCATTCCATGGTGCGCAGCATCGTCGGAGCAATGCTGCCGGTGGGCGATGGCCGCAAGCCAGTGAGCTGGCCCGCGCAGGTGCTGGCCGGAGGCGAGCGCAATGTCGGGGTCACCGTGATGCCGCCGCATCCGCTGGTGCTCGAGGAGGTCGGCTATCCCGCCGACGATGAACTTGCCGCGCGCCAGCGCATCACTCGCGATCTGCGCACCCTGGACTGCGACTGCGAGCATTCCGACTAGCGGTAGGCCGCTACCTGCTCGTCGAGCAGGACTGCCCACGGTGTGGGCTCCAGTGCAAAGGTCGCACGCGCACGCGAGTCATCGAGCACGTACGGGCTCTTGAACTGGTACGCCGTCTCCTTCAACTCCCTGATCAACGGATTGACGAGGCCAAGGCCGCGCACCATGAATGCGGGAATCTGGCCGACCTTCACCGGCTTGGCCCCGGCGACGATGCACAGTTCATTGACCGCCTCCTGCTGGGTGCGCGGGGGATTGCTCGGCACATGCCACGCCCGGCCCCAAGCCCGCTCATCGGCTCCGGCGATCACCATGAGCCGGGCGACATCCTTCGGTGACGTCCAGGTGTGGATCGTGTCGACCGGGCCGATCAGCTGCACCCCCTTGCCCTTCAGGATGCGCGGGACCACCCGATCACCGAGTCGGCTCTGCGCATTGGGCGTGATGTAGTCCGAGCCGCGAACCTCGGATGCCCTGATGCGACCGGCGTCATGCCAGGCCTTGGCCTCGAGCCACATCTGAGCCCTGATGCGGCCCTTGGTGCCGGGAGCGGCAAGGGGGAGATCCTCGTGCAGCGGGCCAGGCTGCGGTCCGTAGCCATAGAGATTCGAGCAGGTCACCAGTACCGCACCAGACAGCTCCGCGAAGTCAAGGAAGGCCTGCGCCATCGGCGGCCACTCCTGCGGCCAGCGGTGATATGGCGGGTTGACGCAGTTGTAGACGACCGCTGCCTTGGGCGCGGCGGCGAGCAGGGCGTTCGCGTCGGCGGCATCCAGGCCAATGCGCGTGATGCCGGGGTGGACCGGACCAGAGCCCGACCGAGTGCCGATCACTACCTGGGCCCCTGCCTTGGCGAGTGCGAGGGCCAGGGCACTGCCGACTGCACCGGCTCCGACGACCAGATGCGTTCCACTTGCGATGTCCTGTGACATGTCATTCCTCCAAATGAGAGCAGTGCTCTCAATATAGAGAGCACTGCTCTTGAAATGCAAGCGACGTGATGGGATCTGTGGAAGAATCCGGTCATGGCGAAGACGCGGCGTGAGCTGGCTCGCGAGGAGGTCATGTCGCAGATCCTGGAGCTCGGGCGTGAGCACCTGGCCGTCCATGGCGCCGCAGCCCTGTCACTGCGAGCAGTCGCCCGCGATCTGGGCATGGTGTCCTCTGCCGTCTACCGCTATGTGCCCAGCCGCGATGCCCTGCTCACGCTCCTGATCGTGGAGGCATACGACCGGCTGGGACTGGTCGTGGAGCAGGCCGAGGCCAAGGTGGATCGCGCCGATCTGCTCGATCGCTTTCTGGTCACGGCCCATACCGTGCGCACCTGGGCCCTGACCCATCCGTATGAATACGCCCTGATCTACGGCAGCCCGGTGCCGGGCTATGCCGCGCCCGAATCGACCATCGGGCCGGCGAGCCGGGTGCCGGTCGTGCTCCTGGGGATCCTGCGCGATTGCCCCGAGCCTGCCCTCGGACGCGGGCGCCTGGATCCGGTGGTGCATAGCGCCCTTGCGCCATTGGCCACCGATGCGGCCGATGGCATCCCCGAGACGCTGACGGCTCGCGGGCTGGCCTCCTGGGCCACCCTGCTGGGCTCGATATCGCTCGAGGTCTTCGGCCATCTCACCAATGTCATCGCCAGTGGTCCCAAGGCCCGCAAGGCCTTCTTCGACCACCAGATGCGCGAGGTCGCCCTCGGACTGGGCCTGGCCTAGGGGTCAACCCCACCCGATTTGGCTGGACGTGCCCTCACTGGGTACTCTTTGGGGTCGCTTCAGTGCTTCCCCGAAAGTCCTGAGGCCCACATCAGCAGTCCGATCCAACAATGAAGGTGGCGTCCCGTGCGCACGTACAGCCCAAAGGCCGGTGAGGTTTCTCGTACCTGGCATGTCATCGACGCTTCCGATGTTGTTCTCGGACGGCTCGCAACCCATGCAGCGAACCTGCTGCGCGGCAAGCACAAGCCGACCTATGCACCGCATATCGACACTGGTGACTTCGTCATCATCATCAACGCCGACAAGGTCGCGTTGACTGGTCAGAAGCGTGAGCAGAAGAAGGCGTACCACCACTCCGGCTACCCAGGTGGCATGTCAACGACCAGCTACACCGATCTTCTCGACAACAACGCCGACAAGGCAGTCCTGAAGGCCGTGAAGGGCATGCTCCCGCACAACAAGATCGGCAAGCAGCAGCTGAAGAAGCTCAAGGTGTACCGCGGAGCCGATCACCCACATGTTGCCCAGGCCCCAGTGCCATTCGCGATCACCCAGATCGCACAGTAGAACTCCCCGAGCCGGAACTTAACGAAGAGGAAATGGCAGTGTCAGAGGCCACGATCGAAGACGTCGAAATCGACATCGAGGAAGAGATTCCTTCTGAGTACACCTCAGAGACCCCAGCACGCGAAGTCGTGACCCGCGATGTCGTTGTCGCCCCAGGTGCTGCCACCGGCCGCCGCAAGCAGGCAATTGCCCGCGTGCGCATCGTCCCTGGCACCGGCAAGTGGACCATCAATGGCCGCGATCTGGACAACTACTTCCCGAACAAGGTCCACCAGCAGGAAGTGAATGACCCATTCACGACGACTGGGGCCGAGGGCAAGTTCGATGTCATCGCCCGTATCCACGGCGGCGGCGTCTCCGGCCAGGCCGGCGCGCTTCGCCTCGGTGTCGCCCGCGCATTGAACGGCATCGACAAGGAAGGCAACCGTCCTTCGCTGAAGAAGGCCGGCTTCCTCACTCGTGACCCACGTGCCAAGGAACGCAAGAAGTACGGCCTGAAGAAGGCCCGTAAGGCTTCCCAGTACAGCAAGCGCTAGCCCGTTGGGACGCCTGTTCGGCACCGATGGGGTCCGTGGGCTCGCCAATCGCGATCTCACGGCCGAACTGGCGCTGGATCTGGGTGTGGCAGCGGCTCATGTGCTCGGCGAGGTCGGCAGTTTTGCCGGCCATCGCCCGCGCGCGATCGTCGGTCGCGATTCACGCATCAGTGGTGAATTCCTCGAGTCGGCAATCGTTGCAGGCCTGGCGAGCGCGGGCGTCGATGTCACCCTGCTGGGTGTCGTCCCGACGCCGACCGTCGCCTATCTCACCGAAGCGCTGGGTGCCGACCTGGGCGTGATGCTCTCGGCATCGCACAATCCCATGCCCGACAACGGCATCAAGCTGTTCGCCCGGGGTGGACACAAGCTCGATGACGAGATCGAGGACGAGATCGAGGCGCGGATGCGCGAACCCTGGGACCGGCCGCTCGGTGCGGACATCGGGCATATCCAGGCCAATGCCATCGCCGTCGAGCTCTACGAGAAGCACCTGATCAGCACCCTTCCCAATCGCCTTGACGGCCTGAAGGTCGTAGTCGACTGTGCCAATGGTGCGGCTTCGATGATCTCCCCGGCAGTGCTGCGAACTGCGGGGGCAGAGGTCGTCGCGATCCATGCGCAGCCCAATGGCCTGAACATCAATGAGAACTGCGGCAGCACGCATCTCGAGGACCTCATCGCTGCCGTGCGCGAGCACGGCGCTGACGCCGGCATTGCCCATGATGGCGATGCCGATCGCTGCCTGGCGATCGATGCCGACGGCAATGTCATCGATGGCGACCACATCCTGGCCATCATCGCGATCGGCATGAACGAGTCAGGCACATTGGCCAAGAGCACTGTCGTTGCAACAGTGATGGCCAATCTCGGTTTCAAGATCGCAATGGAGCAGCACGGTATCTCGGTCATCGAGACCGGAGTCGGCGATCGCTATGTGCTTGAGGCGATGAAGGCTGATGGCCTGGGTCTGGGTGGCGAGCAGAGCGGGCATGTGGTCATGCTCGAGCATGCGACAACCGGTGATGGGCTGCTTACGGCCCTGCACCTGCTGGCCCGCATGTCGGCCACGGGCCTGACACTTGCCCAGTTGGCCTCGCAGATCGTCAAGCTGCCGCAGGTCCTGGTCAACGTGCGCAATGTCGACAAGGCGGCCTTGGGCACTTCAGCCGAGGTCGCTGCAGCAGTCGCAGCCGCTGAGGCGGAACTGGGCCCGCAGGGCCGCGTGCTGCTGCGCTCATCGGGAACCGAGCCGGTCATTCGCGTCATGGTCGAGGCACAGAGCCAGGAGACCGCTCAGCGCATCACTGATCGACTGGCTCAGGTCGTGCAGACCGCCTTGCCCTTGTCGTAACCCGATTCCAGACCACATGCTGCAAGGCCAGGGTCGCCCATCCGGCCAGTGCCATGCCGCCGATGTTGACCACCAGCTGTGTCAGGGATCCGGCGAGCTCGCTCCAACGACCGAACACCAGCGCCAGTGCCGCGTCACCGGAGGCCGGGATCGTGGTCACCGAGATGAAGACCCCGACCAGGCCGCCTGACTGCGCTGAGGTGAGCGCCAGCACGCCTGCAGCACCTGCGATCACCGCTACGACAAGGGACCACATGTTCGGCGAGTAGATGAAGCTGGTGCCCGGTCGGGTGCGGGTGAGCTCATCGACGCTGATGAGATCGAAGTGCTGGGCGACGAAGGCGAGCGCGGCAACCACCAGGATCGACGCGCTGAACCCGATGACAAGCGAGCTCAATGCCCGCCTGAACAGTCGAGGCCGCTTGCGCACCAGTGCCAGGCCGAGTGAGGCGACCGCAGTGAACTCGGGGCCGAGCACCATCGCAGCGATCACCAGGATGATCGAGTCGGTCACGATGGCGATGGCAGCGAGTGCGGTGGCGAGCACCATGAAGGACACGAAGGTCCAGGTCAGCGCCGAGTCGTTGTAGGCGCGCTCGATCACCGATGCCCAGACAACGGCGTCGCTGTCGGCACCTGGCGCCTGGGCCTCGGCGTCGAAGGCTGCCCGCGAGATCCAGGTGTCGGCGTCGTTGAGCACGATGGTGCCGGACTGATCGACGCCGGCAGCACGCAGCGCGGTAATCACTTCATTTGCCGTCTCGCGCGGGATGTCGGCGAAGATCAGATCGCCTTCGGGGATCTCGCTTGCGCCTCGAAGCACGCTCAGCGCGCTCACTGCCGGCTGATCGCGCAGGATCGCCAGGACGGCATCGCTGAGCTGCGTGGGGCAGTTGACGCGCAAGGTGAGCACCGGCCCATCCTTGCGCAGACCCTCTAGGCTTATCGACATGTGCGGGATCGTGGGCTACGTCGGCCAGAAGCAGGCTCTTGAGATCATCGTCTCCGGATTGCGCCGGCTCGAGTACCGCGGTTACGACTCTGCCGGTGTTGCGGTGATCGCAGACGGGGTGCTCGACACTCGCAAGAAGGCCGGCAAGCTCGTCAACCTCGAGACCCTGCTCGGCGCCGATCCGCTTCCTGACTCGACCACCGGTATCGGTCACACCCGCTGGGCCACGCATGGCGGGCCGACCGACCGCAATGCTCATCCGCATGTCAGCGAGGATGGCTCGGTCGCGATCATCCACAACGGCATCATCGAGAACTTCGCTGAGCTGCGAGATGAGCTCACCAGCGCAGGAGTGCGGCTCACGTCTGACACGGACTCCGAGGTCGTCGCGCATCTGCTGGCCCGCGAGCTGCCCCGGGCCGGCGATCTGACTGTCGCAATGCGCACCGTCGTGAAGGAGCTCGAGGGCGCCTTCACGCTTGTCGCGATCTCACCGCTGTATCCCGATGTCGTCGTCGGTGCACGCCGCAATTCACCGCTGGTGGTCGGGCTCGGCGAGGGTGAGAACTTCCTGGCCTCCGATGTGGCTGCCTTCGTCGACTACACGCGCGATGCACTCGAGCTCGGCCAGGATCAAGTGGTCACCTTGACGCCGCAGGGCGTCACCGTCACCGACTTCTTCGGCGAGGCGGCTGTCGTCCGCCCCTTCACGGTCGACTGGGATGCCTCGGCCGCAGAGAAGGGCGGCTACGACCTGTTCATGCTCAAGGAGATCGCCGAGCAGCCCAAGGCCGTTGCCGACTCCCTGCGCGGTCGCATCAACAAGTCAGGGCAGCTGCAGCTCGACGAGATGCGCATTGACGACGCAGAGCTGCGCAGCATCGACAAGGTCGTGGTGATCGCCTGCGGCACGGCCTATCACGCGGGCATGGTCGCGAAGTACGCAGTCGAGCACTGGACGCGCATCCCCGTCGAGGTCGACGTCGCCAGCGAGTTCCGCTACCGCGAGCCGATCGTCGGCCCAG
Organism: Candidatus Nanopelagicales bacterium; assembly: GCA_041675125.1. Classification (GTDB taxonomy): domain Bacteria; phylum Actinomycetota; class Actinomycetes; order S36-B12; family S36-B12; genus UBA11398. The sequence goes on along the minus strand of JBAYUM010000011.1, from coordinate 13,357 downwards.
GCACGCTGGTGATTGCGATCTCGCAGTCGGGCGAGACCATGGATACGCTGATGGCCCTGCGCCATGCGGCGCAGCAGGGTGCTCGCACCCTGGCGATCTGCAACACCGTCGGCTCGACCATTCCGCGTGAGGCCGATGGTGTGCTCTATACCTATGCAGGTCCGGAGATCGCCGTCGCATCGACCAAGGCCTTCCTGACCCAGATCATCGCCGCCTATCTCATCGGGCTCTACCTGGCGCAGGTGCGCGGCATCCTGAACGAGGCAGAGATCAACAGCGTGCTGTCCGAGCTCGACAACATGCCGCATGCCGTCGACCTCGTGCTCGACACTGTCGAGCCGGTGCGGGCGATCGCACGCGAGCTGGCCGATGCGAAGTCCGTGCTGTTCATCGGTCGCCATGTCGGCTTTCCTGTTGCACTCGAAGGCGCACTCAAGCTCAAGGAGCTCGCCTACATGCACGCCGAGGGCTTCGCTGCAGGTGAGTTGAAGCACGGACCGATCGCATTGATCGAGGACGGCGTTCCGGTGGTCGTGATCGTGCCCTCACCACGCAGCTTCCTGCACGACAAGATCATCTCGGCGATCCAGGAGGTGCGTGCTCGTGGTGCGCACATCGTTGCGATCGCAGAGGAGGGCGACGAGAAGATCGTTCAGTTCAGCGATCACATCATTCGCGTGCCTGTGGTGCCGCTGCTGATGCAGCCTCTTGTCTCGACTGTGCCGTTGCAGGTGTTCGCCTGCGAGATGGCCACGGCCAAGGGTCATGACGTTGACCAGCCGCGCAATCTCGCCAAGTCCGTCACCGTCGAATAGTCATGATCACGCTGCATGACACCGCGGCAATTCAACAGGCCGAACAGGCTCACGCCGCCGAGCTTGCGGCAGGTGTCCTCATGGATCGCGCTGCGCATGGAGTTGCCGCAGCAGTCATCGATCTGCTGACTCGGACACGCGGCGGTGTCGTCGGAGCGCGCATCGTGGTGCTGGCCGGCTCGGGCAACAACGGGGCCGATGCGCTGTTCGCCGGTGCCAGGCTGTCACGGCGCGGTGCGCATCTCCTGGCGATCAGCGTGGGTCCTGCGATGCACGATGCTGCTCGCGATGCCTTCGCTGCTGCCGGTGGGCGACTGATTGCCTGGGGCGACCCCGCTGCGCCGGCAGTCCTGCATGAGGCAGATCTCGTGATCGACGGGTTGCTGGGCATCGGAGCAACCGGCGAGCTCCGCGAGCCAATTGCCTCGATCGTCCGCGCAACCCACGGCCTGGCTGCATTGATCGTCGCCGTCGATGTGCCAACTGGCGTCAACGCCGACACCGGGCAGGTGCTGGCCGATGCCGTGGATGCCGACCAGACCGTGACCTTCGGGGGATTGAAGCCCGGGCTGATCACCATGCCGGGCAAGGCCTTCGCCGGCGGAGTCCGCATCGTCGACATCGGCATTGGCGACGCCCTTGAATCATGCGGCGCAGTCATCGATGCCGACGATGTCGCATTCTGGGTCCCCGAGCCGGGGATCAACGATCACAAGTACCGGCGCGGAGTGGTCGGCATCTGCGCCGGCAGCGCGCAGTATCCGGGTGCGGCCTTCCTGTCCACGGCAGCCGCCTTGGCCGCTGACATGGGGATGGTCGAGTTCCTCGATCGTGGTGATGACCTCGTGCTGCCGGTCGTCACTTCCTATCCGCCCGTCGTTGCCACTGCTGCAGATCCGGCCTCCAATGCGCGTGTCAATGCCTGGGTCGTGGGTCCGGGCTTCTCAGGAACGCCCGCGGATCGTGACGCAGTCGGTGCGATCCTGCGCTGCTGGACACCGGTCGTGCTGGATGCGGGTGCGCTGACGGTGCTGTCGCGCGACGAGCAGCTGCGCGAGAGCGTGCGCCTTCGCAGCCTCCCGACGGTCGTGACCCCGCATGAGGGTGAGTTCGCGCGATTGAGCCCAGTGCCCATCTCTGACGGACGGATTGCTGCTGCACAGGCGCTGGCCAGTGATCTCAACGTCGTGGTCGTGCTCAAGGGATCGGGCACGGTCATCGCCTCACCTGACGGTGCCCTGTTCATCGACCTGCTCGGCAGTCCCGTGCTCAGCACCGCGGGCAGTGGCGATGTGCTGGCCGGGCTCATCGGCGCCCTGCTCGCCGGTGCGGCCGCTCGCTCGGTCGAGCAGGTCGATGATGCGATGGCAGCGGAGATCGCTGCGGCAGGCTGCTGGCTGCATGGCGAGGCCGGCCGCCTTGCCGGGATGGGCGGTCGTTCCGTGACTGCCAGCGAATTGACCGCCTGCATCGGTGCGGCGATCGCCTCAGTGCGTCGGCCCGGAAGAATGGGCACATGACCCGAGCGCAGGCAGTGATCAGCCTGTCGGCCATCCGGCACAATCTCGAGATCATCCGGGCCGCAGCGCCGAAGTCGCAGCTGCTCGCAGTGGTCAAGGCCGATGCCTATGGGCATGGCCTGGCTCCCATTGCCCACGCCGCCCGCGAGGCAGGCGCCGAATGGCTGGGCGTTGCCCTGCTCAGTGAGGCGGTGGCACTGCGCGAGGCCGGTGACGAAGGCCTGCTGCTGGCCTGGCTGTGGACTCCCGGCGACCCCGACCTGTTCGCCTGCATCAAGGCCGGAGTGCAGGTCTCGGTGTCGTCGATGTGGGCACTGATCGAGGTGGTCGAGGCAGCAGCCGAGGCCGGGGTCATCGCAAGCATCCACCTCAAGCTCGACACCGGGCTCTCGCGCAATGGCTCGGACATCGAGGACTGGCATGAGCTCGTGACTGCAGCCAAGGCGCTCCAGTCCCGCAGTCGAATTGCCGTGGTCGGCATCTGGTCCCATCTGGCCGATGCGGGCCTGGGCGATCAGGACTCCGTGGCCGCGCAGCGCCAGCTGTTCGTGCAGGGAGTGGAGGTCGCGCGCACGGCAGGCCTGGAGCCGCAGTTCCTGCACCTGGCCAACAGTGCGGCGGCGCTGTCCTATCCCGATACCCAGTTCGACCTGGTGCGCATCGGCATTGGCATGTATGGGGTCGCGCCGATGGATCCGCACAGCGCGGAGCGCTTCGGACTCCAGGCGGCGATGACCCTGCATGCGCGGTTGGCCCTGGTCAAGACGATCCCCGCCGGGCAGTCCGTCTCCTATGGCGGTCTCTGGACTGCTGCGGAGCCGACCCGGGTGGGGCTGGTCCCGCTTGGCTATGCCGACGGCATTCCTCGCGTTGTCCAGGGTGCCCAGGTGCAGGTCAACGGTATGCGATGTGCGGTGCTCGGTCAGATCGCCATGGACCAGTTCGTCATCGAGCTGCCGTCATCGCTCGGCGAGGTCGGAGCCGGTGACGATGTCGTCATCTTCGGCGATGGCGCCAGTGGTGCACCCACTGCTGATGACTGGGGCACCTGGAGCAACTCCATCGGCTACGAGATCGTCACGCGCATCGGAGTGCGCGTGCCGCGCGTGTACGAGGGCATGAAGTGAGTCCGAGTGTTCCCAATGCGGTCAAGATCGCCGGTGGTGGGCTGATCGCTGTCGGAACCATCGCCGCCGGCACCGCAATCGGCCTTGCAGTGCAGCGCAGGCTGGTGGCTCGCTCTGCTCACCAGGATGCGGACTGGCAGGTGCCCGCGTTCACGCCCGAGATTCGCGGCCTGCTGATGAGCGACGGCACCGGACTGCATGTCGAGATCGATGAGTACGAAGGCTCGGACACGCCGGTCACCGTCATCCTGTGCCATGGCTATGCACTGAGCTCGGCATCCCTGATGTTCCAGCGTGCTGCACTGCAGGGCCGGGCACGAGTCGTGTCCTATGACCAGCGCAGTCACGGCAGGTCCGGGCGCGCGCACATGGACACGCATACCGTCGATCAGCTCGGCATCGACCTGATGACCATCATCGAGGCGGTGGCGCCCGATGGTCCGCTGCTGCTCGTGGGCCATTCGATGGGCGGCATGACGATCATGGCCCTGGCCGAGCGGCACCCGGAGCTCTTTGCCAGTCGCATTCGCGGCGTGCTGCTCATGTCGACCACGGCCGGCGGCATGACCGAGGTGACCTTCGGCATGCCCGCGGTGATGCGCAAGCTCGTGCACCGGGCGATGCCGCTGATGGCCTCGGCGCTGGCGCGCAGCAAGGTCCTGGTCGAGACGGGCCGCAGGGCCAGCAGCGATATCTCCGAACTGGTGTTCCGGGCCTATTCCTTCGGCTCCTCGCCCTCGCGCGAGGCAAGTGAGTTCGTGGCCGACATGATCGACAGCACCCCGATCGACGTGCTCGCCGAGTTCCTGCCTGCCTTGCAGGAGCATGACAAGTACCAAGTGCTGCCGACTCTTGCGCAATGCGATGTCGTCGTGGTCGTCGGCGACGAGGATCGACTGACTCCGGTCGTGCACAGTGAGCGCCTGGCCGCCTGCATTCGGGGCTCGCTGCTCGCTGTCATCTCCGGAGGCGGGCACATGGTCGGCATCGAATACCACGACGAGGTCGACCAGCTGCTGATCGAGCTGCTCGACCGCGTGCAGGCAGGACTTGCTCCAGGGTCGCGCAAGGCGGCGTCGTAGTGCTGGCAGTGAGGAATCGCGAGCAGATGCATGAGCTGGGTGCGCATGTCGCGACCCACCTGATTCCCGGTGATCTCGTGGTGCTGGTCGGCGAGCTCGGTGCAGGCAAGACCACCTTCGTGCAGGGCCTGGGCCGGGCACTTGGCGTCGACGAGGCGATCACGAGTCCCACCTTCGTCATCGCCCGTGCCCATCAGGCCGCACGTATCCCCCTGGTGCACGTGGACGCCTATCGACTCGGGTCCACGGTCGAGCTCGATGCCCTTGATCTCGACGCAGATCTCGCAACGAGTGTCACGGTCGTCGAGTGGGGCCAGGGCAAGGTCGAGCAGCTGGCCGATGACCGGCTCATCATCACGATCACCCGCTCCGATGACGACGATGATGTTCGCCAGGTGGGCTTTGCCGGAGTCGGCGATCGCTGGACTGCTGACGCGCTCGATGAGCTGAGTGCCGCATGGTGATGCTTGCAGTGGACACCTCGTCGCCGGCGAGCTCGGTCGCGGTGCTCGATGGCGAGGTGCTGCTGGCCCACGAGGTGCACATCGATGCCCGGCGCCATGCCGAGGTGCTGGCAGTGCTGGTCGAACGGGCGCTGAAGTCTGCGGGGAGCCCGACAGTCACGGCAGTTGCCTGCGGAGTCGGGCCCGGTGCGTACACCGGCCTGCGGGTGGGCGTGAGCTCGGCGCAGGCCTATGGCCTGGTCTGGGAGGTGCCGGTGCTGGGCGTGTGCTCCCTGGATGCCATGGCCCTTGCCGCATCCGATGCGGTCCAGAGCCCATTCGCCTGCGCGATCGATGCGCGCCGCAAGGAGATCTACTGGGCTCAGTACGACGCCGATGGCGAGCGACTCCTCGGACCCCATGTGCAACGGCCGGGCGAGATCGACGGCGAGATCCGGGCACTGCCGTGGTTCGGCGATATCGCCGCCTCGTATCTGGAGCTGCTGCACGGTGAGTTCGCCGACACGGTGGCCTATCCCGATGCCCGCGAGGTCGCCCGCTTCGCCCTGCATCATCTGCGCGAGGGCCAGCTCGTCGACACCACGCCCATCGATCTGTCCGTTCACGGCCACGATGACGGCGCCACCGCAACGGCACTGACCGGCCAGCGACTCCTTGCGCCGTATCCGCTCTATGTGCGCAGACCCGATGCAGTGGAGCCGACCAAGTGAGGCTCGAACCGATGCGGTGGTGGCATATCGAGATGGTGCATGCCCTTGAGCAGCAGCTGTTTCCCGTCGACTCGTGGACCGTCGAGCAGTTCTGGTCAGAGCTGGCGCAGCCGACCCGCAGCTACTTCATCGCCACCGAGGCCGATGCCGTGCTCGGCTATGCCGGGTTGTTCGCGCTCGCGCCAGATGCCGATGTGCAGACCATCGCCGTGAGCCCTGCGGCACAGGGCAGGGGACTGGGGGCAACCCTGCTGACCGAGCTCATCGACCAGGCAGTGGCTCGCGAATGCGAGCAGCTCATGCTCGAGGTGAGGTCCGACAATGCCGCGGCGCTTGCGCTCTACCACCGCTTCGGCTTCGAGCAGTTGAATATTCGTCGCGACTACTACGCGCCGGGGGTCGATGCACTCGTGATGCGCCTGCGACCGCTCAAGAGCCAGGAGACCGGATGACCCAGCCGCTGATCCTGGGGATCGAGACCAGCTGCGATGAGACCGGAGTCGGGATCGTTCGCGGGTCGACCCTGCTTGCCGATGCCGTTGCCTCGAGTGTCGACGAGCATGCGCGCTTCGGCGGCGTCGTGCCTGAGGTCGCCTCCCGTGCGCATGTCGAGGCGATGATCCCGACCATCCAACGGGCCTGCGAGCAGGCTGGGGTCGGCATCCATGACTTCGATGCCATTGCGGTCACTGGCGGCCCGGGACTTGCCGGCGCCCTGCTCATCGGCACCGCCACGGCAAAGGCCCTTGCCAGCTCCCTTGGGATTGCGCTGTTCGCGGTCAACCACCTGGCCGGCCACGTGGTCGTCGACGAGCTCGAGCACGGCCCGCTGCCCGAGACCGCCATCGGCCTGCTGGTCTCCGGGGGTCACTCATCGCTGCTGCTCGTGCGCGACGATGCGCAGGACGTCACCTCGCTGGGGGCCACGATCGACGATGCCGCGGGGGAGGCCTTCGACAAGATCGCGCGCATACTCGACCTGCCGTTCCCGGGCGGCCCCTGGATCGATCGCGCGGCCCAGCAGGGCGATGCCTCGGCCATCGCCTTTCCGCGCGGTCTCACTACGGCCAAGGACCTCGCCGAGCATCCGTATGACTTCTCCTTCAGCGGGTTGAAGACTGCGGTGGCCAGATGGATCGCCCAGGAGCGCAAGGCCGGGACCACGATCAATGTCCCTGATGTCGCAGCCTCATTCCAGGAGGCTGTTGTCGATGTGCTGACGCGCAAGGCGATCAAGGCCTGTCGCGATCATGGCGTCGAGCACCTGGTCATCGGCGGGGGAGTGGCGGCGAACAGTCGGCTGCGACTGCTGGCGCAGGAGCGATGCGATGCCGCGGGTGTCGTGCTGCGCGTGCCGAGCCCGAGGCTGTGCACGGACAACGGGGCGATGATCGCCGCCCTGGGAGCAAAGCTGGTGCGTCAGGGTGCGGCACCCTCGCCCTTGGACTTTCCGACTCGCTCGGTGCTGCAGGTGTCAACGGTGGTCATGCACTAGCACGGTGGTGCGCTGGCCCTGCACGGTCGTGATGACGACTGTGCCCGGACCACCAGCGAAGAGACGAAGCTGCTTGCGCATGGCGTCGGCATCGATGCCCATGCCGCGGCACTTGATCGTGAGGTCACCGACGCCAAGGGCGTTGAGCGACTTGCGCAGGCCCTTCACGTCATTGGGCAGTTCCTGCCTGACCTCATAGCTGCGCAGCATCGCGTGAGTGAAGTCAGCACTCGACGTGAGCCAGGTCGACTGCTCATCGACTCGCGCCAATGATGGATGGGCAGCACAGAACTCGTCGAGCAGGCCGGCATTGACCAGGCTCGGATCGGGCTCGTGGAGCCATTGCTCCAGCGCCGATGCCGATGAGATGCACGGCGCAGTCGAGGCGAAGTCGACCACTCTTGCGCCTATTGCCCGTGCTGTGCGCGCTGCTCCGATGTCCCAGGAGCACACCATCGCCTCGACCATGGTGCGCTGCACACTGGTCCAGATCCCGCACCAGCCAGTCGGCAGCAGGTCCGCAGCGAATCCGGGGGCCACCTTCGCGCAGACCCGGATGCCCTGATCGGCAAGGCTGGTGACGAATGACCACGGCGGCGACCACCGTTCCGGGTCGCGCTCGGGATGCGCACGAGAGCCGTCAAGGGTCCGCCGACCACTGCGGCGTGCCGGGTCGATGAAGACCACATCGGTCGGCTGCAGTCGGGCGAGCAGGCCGGTGGCAACCTCCAGGGCATCTGCCTGGACCACCTCGGCTGCCGGCGCATTCACTCGCAGGAAGGCTGCCGTCGTGGCGTCCCGCTCGACTGCGATCACAGTGAGGCCAGCGGACAGGAGGGCCCGTGCGTCAAAGCCCAGGCCAGCGGTGAGGTCGACGACGGTCTGTGCTCCGGCCTGTTGGAGGAGTTCGGCTCTCAATCGGGCCACCTCAGGACGAGTCGCCTGCTCGAGTCCGTCGCGAGTGAGCAGCAGCGCATGCGCGTCGATGCCATAGCGATCGGCCGCTAGCCGGGCCAGCCGCGCCTGGTCCAGGGCCGCGGCGGCGAGCTCGGGGGCCAGCTCGGGCAGGAGCCGACGCAGCGATGTGCTGGCCGCAAGGGGATCGCCCGGATGAGCGACCAGCTGGGCGTCGGCCTGCTCGATGACTGCCCGACCCTCGGGGCTGCAGATCCACATTCGGCCATCGTGGCAGAGCGACCTCGTGAGCTGCGAGCGCCTGCCATCAGACCGCCGGAGTCCTCCCGATGGCAGGTTCGCTGTGCGCGGAAGCCGATCGCTGGCACTCGACTTGACGGAGTGCTAACCGTTGCGTAGATTCTGCGTTGGCACTCCCCACCGGGGACTGCTAATTGACCTAACCGTTTCGCCCCCTAAAAAGGGCCTAGCCGACTATCCGGAGGACGCAACCGTGTCGGTCACCATTAAGCCGCTCGAAGATCGCATTCTGGTCCAGACCCTCGAAGCAGAGCAGACAACTGCATCAGGTCTCGTGATCCCATACACCGCAAAGGAAAAGCCACAAGAGGGCACGGTCATCGCAACAGGACCTGGCCGTTTTGACGAGGCTGGAGACAAGCGCATCCCGCTCGACGTGAAGGTCGGCGATGTCGTCATCTACAGCAAGTACGGCGGCACCGAAGTGAAGTACAACGGCGAGGAGTACCTGCTCCTTTCAGCCCGCGACATCCTCGCAATCGTCGAGAAGTAAACCTCAGACGCAAGCGCCCCGATCACCGGTAGATCCGGGGCGGGGCGCTTCGTCCATTGTTTTCGCTGATCCAACTAGGAGTGAACACGCATGGCAAAGATCCTGGAATTCGATGAGGATGCCCGTCGCAGCCTCGAGCGCGGTGTGAACGCCCTTGCTGACGCAGTGCGCGTCACGCTTGGTCCCAAGGGCCGCAACGTCGTCATCGACAAGAAGTGGGGCGCTCCCACGATCACCAACGACGGTGTGACGATCGCTCGCGAGATCGAGCTCGACGATCCGTACGAGAACCTCGGCGCGCAGCTCGCCAAGGAAGTTGCCACCAAGACCAACGACGTCGCAGGCGATGGCACCACCACTGCAACTGTGCTCGCCCAGGCGATGGTTCGCGAAGGCCTGAAGCAGGTTGCGGCCGGCGCCTCCCCGATGGATCTCAAGCGCGGCATCGACAAGGCTGTTGCGGCAGTGTCAGCAGAGCTGCATGCCAATGCACGCCCGGTCAATGGCAAGGAGGAGATCGCCAACGTCGCCACGGTGTCCAGCCAGGATCGCGAGATCGGCAACCTCATCGCCGATGCCTTCGACAAGGTCGGCAAGGACGGCGTCATCTCGGTCGAGGAGTCCAGCACGACGCAGATCGAGCTCGAGTTCACCGAGGGCATGCAGTTCGACAAGGGCTATGTCTCGCAGTACATGGTCACCGATGCCGAGCGCATGGAAGCAGTGCTCGAGGATGCACGCATCCTGATCGTCCAGGGCAAGGTCGCCAGCGTGCAGGAGATCCTGCCAGTGCTCGAGAAGGTCATGCAGACCGGCAAGCCGCTGCTGATCATCGCCGAGGACGTCGAAGGCGAAGCGCTTTCGACCCTCGTCGTCAACCGCATTCGTGGCACCTTCGCCTCTGCAGCAGTCAAGGCCCCGGCCTTCGGTGACCGTCGCAAGGCGATCCTCGAGGACATCGCAGTGCTCACCGGCGCGCAGGTCGTCGCCCCCGAGGTTGGCCTCAAGCTCGACCAGGTCGGCCTCGAGGTGCTCGGCAGCGCTCGTCGCATCGTCATCACCAAGGACACCACGACCATCGTCGACGGTGGCGGAGAGCATTCAGCCGTTGCCGATCGCGTTGCGCAGCTGCGCAAGGAGATCGAGAACTCCGAGTCCGACTGGGACAGCGAGAAGCTCCAGGAGCGCCTGGCCAAGCTCAGCGGTGGCGTTGTCGTCATCAAGGTCGGTGCGCACACCGAGGTCGAGCTCAAGGAGAAGAAGCACCGCATCGAGGACGCTGTCTCAGCAACACGAGCAGCGATCGATGAGGGCATCGTCTCCGGTGGTGGCGCAGCACTCGTGCAGGCCATCTCCGTGCTGAAGGACGACCTGGGCCTCACCGGCGACCAGGGCACGGGCGTTCGCATTGTTCGCAGTGCAGCCCTCGAGCCACTGCGCTGGATCGCTGAGAACGCGGGCGAGCAGGGCTATGTCGTCGTGTCCAAGGTGCAGGAGCTGCCGGTCGGCCAGGGCTACAACGCCGCAACCGACACCTATGGCGATCTCATCGCCGAGGGCGTCATCGACCCCGTCAAGGTGACCCGTTCAGCACTCGTGAACGCCGCCTCGATTGCCGCCATGCTGCTGACCACCGAGGCACTGGTGGTCGAGAAGCGTGAAGAGGCAGAGCCAGAGGCCGGTGGCCACGGTCACGGTCACAGCCACTGACGCACGTCACTTCGAAGGGCGACTCCCGCTTGGGGGCCGCCCTTCGTGCTTTCCGGACAGAGGGAATCCTGGTCCAGGAACAAGCCCCGACGGGGCACCCTTCAAGGGCCGGTAGCCTTAGCCCATGACAGGCGAGGTAGCTGACAAGTTCGCATATCTGGGTTTGACCTACGACGACGTGCTGCTCTTGCCAGCCGAGTCCGATGTGGTCCCAAGCGAGGTCGACACCACCGCCCGGGTCACCCGCAACATCAGCATCAAGGTGCCGCTGGTCTCCAGCGCGATGGACACGGTCACCGAATCCCGTATGGCCATCGCCATGGCCCGGCTGGGCGGCGTCGGCGTCCTGCATCGCAATCTGTCGATCGAGGATCAGGCGATCCAGGTCGACATGGTCAAGCGCTCCGAGGCCGGCATGGTGAGCCACCCGGTCACCTGCCTTCCCAATGACACCCTTGCTGACGTCGATCAGCTCTGCGGGCGCTACCGCATCTCCGGCGTCCCCGTCGTCGATCCCGATGGCATGCTCGTTGGCATCGTCACCAATCGCGATATGCGGTTCGAGGACGACATGCAGCGACAGGTGCATGAGGTGATGACGCGCATGCCTCTGGTCACCGCACCGGTCGGCGTCAGCCCCGATGATGCACTCGCGATCCTGTCCCAGCACAAGGTCGAGAAGCTGCCGCTCATCGATGAGACCGGACGACTGCGCGGACTGTTCACGGTCAAGGACTTCGTCAAGACCGACAAGTACCCCCATGCGACCAAGGATGCGGACGGACGCCTCGTCGTCGGTGCAGCGGTTGGCGTCGGTGAAGATGCGGAGCGTCGTGCCAAGGCATTGATCGAGGCAGGCATCGACTTCCTTGTCGTCGACACAGCGCATGGGCATTCGCGTGCCGTCACCGACATGGTGCGCTCGCTGAAGCGACAGACGAGCGTTGACATCATCGGCGGCAATATCGCAACCCGCGAGGGCGCTCAGGCGCTGATCGATGCCGGTGCCGATGGCATCAAGGTGGGTGTCGGCCCGGGTTCGATCTGCACCACTCGCGTGGTCGCCGGCGTTGGCGTTCCTCAGGTATCGGCGATCTACGATGCGTCGCTCGCCGCACGCGCTGCGGGTGTTCCGGTGATCGGTGATGGCGGCCTGCAGTACTCCGGCGATATCGCCAAGGCGCTTGTTGCCGGTGCCGATGTCGTGATGCTGGGCTCGCTGCTCGCCGGAACCGAGGAGGCACCCGGTGATGTCGTGTTCATCGGTGGCAAGCAGTTCAAGTCCTACCGTGGCATGGGTTCGCTCGGAGCCATGCAGACGCGCGGCGAGGCACGGTCCTACAGCAAGGACCGCTACTTCCAGGACGACGTGCTGAGCGATGACAAGCTGGTGCCCGAGGGCATCGAGGGCCTGGTGCCCTACCGCGGGCCCTTGACCGCTGTCGCACATCAGCTCGTCGGCGGCCTACGTGCAGCCATGGGCTACTCCGGTGCAGCAACCGTTCCTGAACTGCATGCTCGCGGACGCTTCGTCCGCATCACCTCTGCTGGGCTTCGCGAATCGCATCCGCACGACGTGCAGATGACGATCGAGGCACCGAACTACAACGGGCGATAGGGAACCACTGTGGACACCATTGAGATCGGTGGGGCCAAGCGCGCCCGCCGCGGCTACGGATTCGATGAAGTAGCCATCGCCCCGAGCCGTCGCACCCGCGATCCGCAAGGCGTATCAACCAGCTGGAACATCGACGCCTATCAGTTCAGGCTGCCGTTCATCGCTGCACCGATGGACTCGCTCGTGAGCCCGCAGTCGGCGCAGGTGCTCAGCGAGCTGGGCATGCTGGCCACCTTGAATGTCGAAGGCCTCTGGGGTCGCTATGCAGACCCGACCAGGCTGCTCGATGAGATCGCTGCGCTTCCGTCAGCAGGTGCGACTGCGAGGCTGCAGGCGATCTATGCGGCGGTCGAGGTCGATCCTGAGCTCGTCGCCAAGCGGGTTGCCGATCTGAAGGCATCTGGCATCACCGTTGCCGTTGCCGTGAGCCCACAGGCAACCGCGCACCTTGCGCCGATCATTGCCAAGGCCGGTGCCGACATCGTCGTCATCCGCGGCACCACCGTCTCTGCCGAGCATGTCACGCGCGAGGGCGAGCCGCTCAATCTCAAGCAGTTCATCTACGAGCTCGAGGCGCCGGTCATCGTCGGAGGCTGCGCAACGCATCAAGCCGCCCTCCACCTGATGCGCACGGGTGCCGCAGGCGTGCTGGTGGGCTTCGGCGGAGGATCTGACTCGACCAATGGCGATGTGCTCGGCGTGCGCGTGCCGATGGCCAGTGCCATCGCAGAGGTCGCGGCCGCGCGTCGCGACTATCTCGATGAGTCAGGCGGCCGCTACGTGCACGTGATCGCCGATGGCGGCCTGGGCAAGAGCGGCGACATCGTCAAGGCCTTCGCCTGTGGTGCCGATGCAGCGATGCTCGGATCGGTTCTTGCCCGCGCCACCGATGCACCGGGCAAGGGCGCGCACTGGGGTGCTGAGGCCTGGCATCCGAACCTGCCACGCGGCAATCGCAATGCCCTCGAACCCTCAGGCACCTTCGCCGAGGTGCTGCATGGTCCTTCGCACCAGGCCGACGGCACCATGAACATCGCCGGCGCACTGCGCAAGGCGATGGCGACAACGGGCTACAGCGAGCTCAAGGAGTTCCAGCGCGTTGAGATGG
>JBAYUM010000010.1:0-25084 GCA_041675125.1 Candidatus Nanopelagicales bacterium | reverse complement strand
TCACGTAACGAGGGGATCCTGACCAAGTCGGTGGTCACGACAGTCGGGCTCGTGGGCGCCTTCATGGCAGTCAGCCTGCTGTTGCTTATTCGCATCGGAATTCTGCACTACGGAAGTGTCGCGATCGGCTCGACTCTGGCCTTGACCGCATTCGCCATGCTCCGGCTTGTCGGGTCCTATCAGAGTCGCAGCGAGACGCAGTCGTGCCTCTCGCTCTCCACCTTCGACAACAAGACGTTGAATCTGGTCGTGCTCGGCGAATTGGCGTTGGCCTGGTTGGTTACTGAGTGGGATGTGCTGCGCCGGCTTCTTGGCACCCAGGAACTCACGGAGAGGCAGTGGGCCTTGGCGATCGCGCCAGCGGTTGCGCTCTTTCTCCTATGGGAATTGGGCAAGTTCATTGCACGCCGATCCAGGATCGGCAGCAGTTCGAGAGCCTAGGGCTCCACGCTGCTTGCGACTGGCAGTGCGATCTCCCGGGTCAGATGAAGTCATTGCGCAAGGGCAAGGGGGTTCGGCGTCGGTGGCGTCACCAGATGCAGGGTGTTGCGATCAACATGATCGAACGGCTCGCTGCGGTCGGGCAGCACGAGCCGCGTGGTCTCGTCATAACTCCATGAGCCATCTGGATTCGCCGTCACCGTCATGCGGAAGTCAGTGGTGGTGAAGTTCTCGTCTAGGAAGGGATGCGACACGATGCCGTATGTCGTGAGCCCACGCATCGCGGTCACCTCGAATGTCGTCGCATTCGCCTCGCATTGACCGGAGGCCAGGGCCACCTGCCCCCTGGGTATGGCCAATGTCATGACGACGGTGTTGGCCGCTGGCTCCCAGAGCCAGAAGCCGACCTGCTCGTGGAACATCGCGACTTCGCCGGGCTTCACGATATGGGTGTGATACCTCAGACCGTAGAACAGCTGAGGACCATTCGTCTGGAAGTCGATCGGCTGCGCCTCATAGTGCTCGATGAAGGCGTTGGCCTCGAGGCCTTCATCGACCGGGTGCTCATCGTGTCCCTTGGCTCCCTGCCAAATCCCTGCCAGGGTCCGAAGCGGACCAAGGCTTGCCAGGGTGTCGGGGTCGCCTTCTGGCTCGGTGAAGATGTCATGAGTGGTCGTCATCGCATGAGAGTAACCCGACGAAGTGAAGGGTCGTCGTTACGCTTGAAGCATGCCGATCGACGAGCCGGGGGACCGCCGATGACTGGGCGGAGCGCATATTCCCGGCCGGCGCTGTATGGGTGGCGTGGCTGCGCAAGGAGTTGCGCGGCCGCTGAGTCCGGTCGTCAGGCTGTTTGGTGGCGTGCGGGAAGGGTCAGGATCAACAGGCCTGCAACCGCCGACCCTGCGGCCACCAGCAGGAACGGGATGAAGTAGTCACCGGAGATCTGGTGAGTGACGCCCACATAGAGCGGTGCCGCTGCAATGCCCAAGGACGTGTAGAGATTCGCTCGGGCGAACAGGTGTGTGTATCTCGCAACACCGAAGAGACCGAGAATCCACAGTGGGATGAACACCTGATTGTTGCCGACCGTCACACCCATGAGCATGGCTCCGACGATCAACGCCGGAAGGCTGTGCGCAGTTGCGATCACCACCAGCGAGGTCACCTGGAACACCGCCATCGCGAAGCTCAGGATCTTCAACGGTACGTGCGGGAGCACGATGATGCCGAGAACTCGACCGACGACCGAGGTCGCGGCGATCAGTGACACGGCGAGGGCGGGATTCACGATGTCGCGCTCCTGGCCCAGTGTGAGCATGTGAGTGATGGCGGCAACCTGGGACATGATCAACAGCCCGAAGGCGATGCACACCGTGGCGAATATCCGCCCGATGTGCTCGCCGGGAACCAGCGGTTCGCTGATGTCCACTTGCACTGCCGTCGAGGTGCTCGAGTCCTGCGGGTTTGAAGGCAGGGCTGCTGTCGGCCTTGCCGGCTTCGCGATCCCGGCGATTGGGATGAGCACGGCCACGACCACGGCGGCCATGACGATGCCGGTGATCTGCAGGCCATTGGCCTGGACTGCAGCAGTGACGATTGGGGTGAAGAGGGCGCCACCGACCGACAGGCCCGCAGCAGCAACGGCCAAGGGACGTGCGGGGGAGCGATCCATGAACCGATCGAGCACCATGGTGGATGCGGGGATCATGGAGAAGCCGGCAGAAGCAAGGCCGTACACGGCGTACAGCAGCCACAAGTGCCATGCCTGGCTGATCGATCCGAGCAGTGCCAGGCAGGCTGCGGAGATGATCACGCTGACGGTCATGACTCGGCGAATGCCATAGCGAGGCAGCAGGCGGGCAACTGGCAGACCGCCGAGGCCATTGCACAGGAGGAAGACGGTCGCACCAGCTGACGCCGCAGTCAGTGAGATGCCGGTGTTGTCGACATAGGAACGACTGAAGGCCCCGAGAGCATAGAAGCCGAACCCGGTGTTCAGGGCGAGCATGACGAAGGCCGCGCCAACGATCCCCCACGCGCCCCGGCGCTTGGCGCCAGCCTCGCGTGTCACATCAGCGTGCATGCCACCTCATTCATCCATTCGCAGTGCGGGCAGAACTCTCGGACATGTCTCAGACCGCGAATTGTGATGCTCAATCCCTCGAAACTGATCGGACGAGGGGATCTTCCGATTGCATCCAACCACGTCGGCTGCCGCACTTTTGGAAATCGGGCGAATGCCCCATGAGGCATGATTGGCCCATGGCTGAGGGTCGTCCGCGCATCGAATGGATGGACCTCGTCAAGGGCACCACCGTGATCGTGATCGTCCTGTCGCACGCGATTGACCTCATGGAGCCCATCGCTGGTGGTCATCCGATCCAGCACGCCTGGTCGCTCTTGGAGACCATCCTCGAGCCGATGCGCATGTGCCTGTTCTTCATGGTCTCAGGCATGCTCGCAACCGCTGCGGTCACCAAGCCCTGGAACAAGGTGCGTCGTCGCACTTGGGGCATGGCCTACCTCTACGTTCTCTGGAGCGCGATCTTCTTCGCAGTCGTCTATATCTATGCGCCGCTGCCGATCATCGATGAATTGGGCATGTTCGCGCGCAATCTCGCAGTCGCGGGCAATGGCTACTGGTACCTGTATGCACTGATCGTGTACTTCGTTCTTGCCAGGCTGACGCGCCGTTGGCCCATCTGGATCCTCCTGGGCGTCGCCGTCGTTCTGAACCTGATGAAGTACCCACTGATCTCGTTCTATCGTGAGCATCTCGCCTTCGACACTGGCTCGATGATCGTCAAGGTGCTGATCAATCTGGTGTTCTTCCTGATCGGCCTGCATTTCAAGGAGATCCTGGCCAGGATCACCCAATATGCGACCTGGCCGCGCATTGCTGCACTGATAGCGACGGTGATCGTCATCGGAGTCTGGCGCTTCAACACCCCTTGGAGCTGGGAGGAGTCGTTCCTGCCGGCGTCGCTGCTGTACATGGTGCTGGCGATCATGCTCGCCTCGAAACTCATCGCCTATCAGGGTCCTCGTCGGTTCGGAACCGTGATCGGGACTCAGACGCTGCCGATCTTCGTCGTGCAGTTCCCATTCCTCCTGGCCTTGTCTCAGGTCTTCAAGAATGACGATCTGGGCTTCTACCAGAATCCGATCTTCCTGCTGCTGTTCCCGATCGCGTTCACGGCGTTCAATGCGGTGTTTGCGCTCTGGCTGCACCGCATCACGCTCAACGGAGTCGGCAAGTACCTGTTCGAGGTTCCCGAATGGATTGCGCATGAGGGCAAGAAGGACGAGGCACGAGCCAATCCGCAGGCCGCCTGACCGTCACGACCAACGAGGAACTTGGTGAAGTTCTACTTGACCTCGTAGGGGCTCAGGGACACGTCGCTGCCATCGGTTGCCTTCACGGTGAAGTCATAGGTATTGGTCATGTTCCGCTCTCGCTTCTAGGTGGATGGAATCAGATCTGAAGTCTGGTCGATTGCAGCGGCACTCCTGGCGACTCGCTTGAAGTTCCAGAACATGGGCAGACCGAGAACGAGCAGGGCTAGCGCTGCGAGTGGGAAGACCTCGGTGAAGCCGATGTGGGCGGCGACGATGCCACCGATTGCAGGACCGATCTGCGATGAGAGCGACTGCACGCTCTGGTAGAGCCCGAACATGGAGCTGAGCGCTGCCGCAGAGACGAGAGTGGGGAGAAGTGCCACTGCGCTGGTTTGGAGGAAGCCCTGGAAGATCGACATGACGACCACAAGCAGGGCCAGTGCGCCCACGGTCTTGACGATTCCCATCGGGAACAGGAAGACGGCGACGCCGAGGGTCGAGATGAGCAGCAGGCGCTGGATGCCGGTGCGGGTGATGAGCCGGCCGGCGTTCATGGCCGCCAGCGCGCTGGCGGCTGAGATGCCGAAGAACAGCATGCCCACGGCGACGGTCGGGTTGGTTCCTGCAGGCAGCAGCGTGACGACATACGGAGCAAGGATCGGCTGGATCATCGGGCCGGCAAAGCTCAGACTGAGCACGAGTCCCAGGGCGGCCCACGCGACCGGCGATTTCAGCACGGACCGCATTCCGCGCTTCTCGGTTGAATGAGCGGGAGCGAGTGCCTGCTTGGGCTCGCGGATCATGAACATGACAACAGCAGCCCCTGAATACATCAGGAAGCCGGCGAGGATGAAGGTCGGGCGGTAGCCCCAGATGGCCACGAGAACGATGGCGATCACCGGGCCGAGCGCGGATCCGCCCATGATGGAGGCCTGGAGTCGACCAAGCGCCTTGGGAAGGGATTCGCCGGGCGTACCGGCGGCGATGAGTGCCATGGCTGCGGCCGGCGCGCCGGCCATGATGCCGATGAAGAATCGGATGGCCACGATCTGCCAGGTGGTCGTTGCGAAGCCAAGCAGCAGCAGTCCAGTCGCTCCGCCCAGGCAGGCCCGCACGAGCATCGGCTTGCGTCCCCAGCGATCACCGGCCATTCCCCAGAACGGTCCTGAGACGAACGCGCCGATGCCCTGCAGGCCCGTTGCGATTCCTGCCCACATGGCAGCTTCCGGGCCACTCATCCCGTCGATCTGCTGGATGTAGAGCGGCAGGAACGGATTGGTGAAGGCGAAGGTGATGCACAGCAGGAAGACCGCGAGGCTCGCGGCTGCGTTATTGCGCTTCCATGCGAGGAACAACTGCTCTGGCATGCATGCCCCTCAGTTCTGCTCGTGATGGGACTGTCCAAGGCAACGTAGTTGATCGTTGTGTTCCATATGTGAGGTTTTGCAAATGAAGTCCAGGTCTCCGGCGGCAAGACACTGCGCCATGACACCCCCGTTCTTGCTCCCGATGCCTGAAACAGGCGATGTGCGTCACGACCAGATGTAGCCCGTTGCCGTGCATTCTGCAGAGACCTGCTTCATCGCAACCTCGATGGCTGCCCCGTTGGCCGCAGTTACCGTGGTCGGGAACTTCTGGATCAGCGCGCTCAGGTTGCTGAAGGTCTGCGGATCGAACTCGGCAGCAGACGCCGCATTGACCCGAGCATCCAGAATCGCCTTCTCGATATCTGTAGAGCCGGATGACAGCAACGAGTTCACCATGCGCATGCCGATGCAGGCATCGATGGCGCTGGACTTGGCTGTGGCGCCTCCGCATGCGGCCAGGCCCAGGCAGCAGGTGAGGCCGAGCATTGCGAGGGTGCGGGAAGGTTTCACTTTGGCAGCGTAGTCGCGAGTCCAGGGATCATTTCAGGCACTCAAGTCAATCAGCGTGGTCACCGTCGCCCAATTGCGTGCCGTCCCACCTTGTGTGAGTTTGCTGGACTTGGTGGTGAGGGCCTTCGCCAGATCGCTGGTGCCGAAGCCATCGGGAGTGTGAAGGTACATGATGGTTCCGATCACCGTGAGTGAGTCATTGCTGCCCTTGGCTCGCACGGATTGAACGGTCTCTTCGATGCGGATGAGGGTCTCCTTGTCATGCGGCTTGGGCAGGAAGATCGCATGCAGTCTGCGCATATCCTGCTCGCCCGGATATGGGTTTGACTGAGCGACCTTCAGCAGTTGACTTCTCGTGACAGAGATCGCTGGAACTTGCAGATTGAATTCGTTGCTGATCACCGACTCCACTTCACGGGCGACAGTGGTTGCGGAACTGGACTTGAAGTCGGCCACGATGTTGCCGCTCTGGATATAGGTCTGGACATTCGTGAAGTTGTGCGCTTCCAGTGCAGATCGCAGATCGGCCATCTTGAGCTTGTTGTTACCGCCGACGTTGACCCCACGCAGCAGCACGATGTACTTGGGCACAGTTGCTCCGTTCTCCAGGCGCTTGATGCATCAGGCGAGTTGTCCGCGCATTGAGTCCACTGGGTGCCGCCATTCATGCGACTTGCGCCAGTAGAGATAGGTGGCAAGGCCGATGGGGATGGGGACGAGGAACGTGGCGAGGCGGTACAGCAGGACGGCGGCGAGGACTGCTGCCTGGTCGGACTCGGGCAGCCCGTAGCCGAGGACAGTGACAAGCACGACCTCGGCCACGCCGAGGCCACCGGGAGTCGGGACGATGAGTGACGCCAGGGTTGCCATGCCGAAGGCCAGAATGATGGTCGCCCAGGAGATGGTTTCGAGTCCGAGGCCCTGCATCCGACAGGCGACGCCGAGCACGAAGCAGGCAGTCAACTGCGAGACGAGCATGGCAACCGTCAGCCGGCCCCAGCACAGGCGCAGCAGTGAGACCATCTGCTTGCGAAAGAGCGGGATCTGCTCCTTCATCGATGGTGGCGAGAACTTCTTGAAGAGATGCTTGATGCCGAGCAGCGGGCTATCCAGCCAGGCCCCCAGCCTGCGTGAGAACCCGTGGCTGCGAAGGATGAGACCGAGCACCAACGCGGCAAGCAGGACGAGGCCGGTGACGATCAGTGTGAACCAGATGGTGCCGGCTGGGGCAGGCCCCATGATCGTCACGGCAACCAGGGCCAGGGCCAGCAGGATGTACTTCGTCATCTGCGACCAGACACCGGTGACGACGACCTCAGACGTGATGTCGTCGAGTGCAAAGCCCCATGAGCGCAGCATGGCGAAGTTGAGGCCAGTTGCGACTGCGCCTCCTTCGGGCACGGTGTTCGACAATGCGGCTGAAGCAGTGTTCGTCACTGCCGCCTGCCGAAGGCGCAGCCGGGGCAGGCAGATCACGATCGGTGGAAGGTTCGTTGCCAGGTTGACGACACCGAGAATGCTGATGATCGCGACTTGCACCCCGGTGATGAGTGACACAGCCGATGGCAAGCCGGCCGATGATGTCAGCTTGTTGAACAGAAACCATAGGGCGAGTACGACGACGCCGTAGGAGACCAGGCCGGAGATGATGCGCCGGATGACCCCTTGTGGTCGATCCTTGGGCAGGTCGGCATCGTCAGGGTTGGCAGCCTCGTCCGACCTGTCAGTCTCAGGATCGCCATTGGAAGCCATGGTGCGCATTGCATCACATATGGATGTGATGTGCCCAGCTCAGGCCGAGAGTCCTTGATGTTCCTGGTCGCGGAGGAACCAGGCGATGAAGAAGCTGGTGGCAGCAGCCCAGAAACACCAAAGAGACGGGAGTCCGCGACTGATGAAGAGAACGAGCAGACCCACCACGATCACGTTGAGCACTCCCCAGGTGACCAGGCGTGGATAGCCGGAGAGCAGGAAGGCGCCGCAGGTAGCAACGACATACAGAACGGCAGAGAGACTGCTCGTGCCCGTGATGTTGAAGTCGATGTAGTTCGCGTTCTCGGTCGCGTAGCCGCGTCCAGAAGCAAGGCGCAATGTGTAGTCGATGCCCGCATAGAGGCCTGCGAGCGGGAGCCCAGGGAGCGCCCAGCGTCTCCAGCCGCGGGGTTCGATGAGCAGAACGGCGATTGGCACGTAGATGGGCAGCAGTACGAAGGCGATGGACAGGTAGATCATCGTTGCTGGTGAGGAGATGGTCGATGGTGCGATGCCATCGAAACCGAGCCAGACGAGACCGGAGATCAGTGTATGAAAGGCGAAGATTGCGGGAAGCGCAGCCAGCGGCGCCTGCCGCATGCTGTGGCAGTGGCGTGCAGCGTCGACTGCGACAACGGCAATTGCGGCGCCCGCGATGAAATCGACACTTGGGGAGAAGCACATCGCGTCTCCTCCATGCGTCATTGGCGACGCAGTCGGAGACTACGCCCCCTTGGTCGCGGAAAGTTGCTCCGAGTGGGGAATCAGGTCAGCGCCCTCGACGGACATCGCGGAACGGCACATCGCGATCGGCCGCGTACTCCCTTGGCATCATCAGCACTCGCTCGGAGATCATGTTGCGGCTCATCTCGGAGGATCCACCGCCGAGACTTGCCCCCTGCCGCATGAGGTACTGCTCGCCGATGCTCCTGAGGTAGCCATTGCTCTCGGGGAGCGCGGTCACAACCTCGTCGCCGGCGATCTCGACCATGATGTCCTGCTTGGTCTGGGGAATCTCTGCGTGCGCCAAGCGCATCATCGAACTGGCCATGGCTGGGTACTCGCCAGAGGTCATGCCGATAGTGACACGCTTGATGAGCTGCTCATTGACCGTGTCCTGGGCGTATGCCCAGCCCACGAGTTCGCGCGTCGCGGGGTCGTCTTCCTTGCCGACACTGCGAGCGACGTCGGCTGGGCTGAGGGCCTCCCTGTTGCCTCGGGATATGAAGCGACCGCTGACATACGGCGATCCGCCGCCGACTGCCTGGCGCTCGTAGAAGAGCTGGCGCTGGCCCACGGTCCAGCCGTCGTTCTCGGTGCCGATGAGATTATCCGCAGGCACGACGAGGTCGGTGAAGAACTCCTCGCAGAACTCACGCGAGCCGTTGACCATCTGCACGCGCTGCATATGCGTTGCAGGATCGTAGACGGGAACGATGATCATCGAGAGGCCACGGTGCTTAGGCGCATCCCAGTCGGTGCGCACGAGGCAGGTCGCGTAGTCGGCAGCAAAGGCGTTGGTGCTCCAGCACTTCTGTCCATTGATGACGTACGTATCCCCATCGCGCTGCGCTCGGGTGAGCAGGCCTGCGAGGTCTGAACCACCGCTGGGCTCTGACAGGAATTGGCACAGAATGAGCTCACCGGAGATCGCGCCGCGAACATACTTCTGCTTCTGGGCTTCGGTGCCCATGTCGATGATCATCGCGGAGCAGATCGCCAGCGACGGGATGTTCAGGATCACCGGCATCTCGTATGGCAGCGATTCCTCAGTGAAGGCCTCCTGATACTCGCGTGTCAGGCCCTGACCGCCGTACTCCTTGGGGAAGCACAGACCTGCGAACCCACCGGCGAACAGCTTCTTCTGCAGTACTCGAGCGTTGATCCAGACCTGCTCCTCGGGATCCGCAGATCCCTCTCGCGGCATGGTTCCCAATTTCGGCATGTTCTCCGAGAGCCATGCTCGGGCGCGCAAGCGGAAGTCGTCTACGGATTCAAGTTGGTCAGGCACGGGTTGCTCCCAAACTGTCCACGAGGTGATATCCGTGAAGGCTACGTGGCCCAGGGCGTCCGTGTGAGGCAAATGGAAGACCTCATCGTTGGCTGATCGAGATCTCTGGCAGAGGGACTCATCGGGTGATATGGGCGATATCGGCACGAATCGGTGGTCTGGGCAATCTTGGCCAAAGCCCACGCACCGACGGCTGAACCGTTGCTAGGTTCCAAGCGGATCCTCACAGCAGCTCAGCCCGAAATCGGTGAGCACCCCCGACAGGGGACCGCAGCATGGAGCAATGGACGTCATTCTCGTTGAGAACAGACCAAGGAGTGAACTCACATGGCAGAGAAGGTTTTGGATACAGACGCAATCATGGGCGACCTGAAGATCATCGACGGCGACAGCCACTTCAGCGAGCCACCAGATCTTTGGACATCACGGGCACCGGCGACCTACAAAGACCGGATGCCCAGATGGCAGAAGATGAACGGTCAGACCGTTTGGACCATCGATGGCAAGTACTGGTGCGGCATCGGTGGCAGCACGATCAACAAGAACATGGAAAAAGTTCTTGGAACCCTTTCACTTCCAGTGGAGGACATTGCTGATGACGCGTGGACAGTCAAGGGTCGGCTCGACATCATGGATCAGCAAGGTGTGTATGCAGAGGTGCTCTTCCCGAACTCAATTGGCTTCGCATCGAACGCTGTGATGTCGATTGATGACGTCGAGTTCAGAAATGTCGTCAGTCGCGTCTACAACGACGGCATGCTCGACGCACAGATTGAATCAGGCGAGCGGCTGCTTCCGCAGGCGATCCTTCCGGTGTGGGACATGGACTTGACCTTGAAGGAGATGACGCGCCTTCACGAGGGCGGCATCCGTGGATTCACGATTACGGACAAACCTCACCTGATCGGCCTGCCTGATCTCGACCAGCCGTACTTCGCGCCGATGTGGTCGCTCGCCAATGACTTGGGCACAGTGCTGAATTTCCATATCGGCAGCAGCGTTGTGCCTCTGGGAGAAGGGCAGGGCATCACCGACTCTCCCGTGTCAGACATCTTCTGGCAGTCATTCGGCCCGCAGCGTCGGCTGGCGATCCTGGCCACGCAGTTCTATATGTCCAATGCTCGCATCATCACGAACCTGATCATGAGCGACATCTTCGAGCGGTACCCGAACGTCAAGGTGGTGTCGGCCGAGAGCGGGATCGGCTGGGTCCCCTTCATGCTGGAAGCATGCGAGTACCAGCTTGATGAGATGGTCACGACCAAGGAGGAGCGCAGTCTGCAGAAGCGCCGGCCTACGGAGTACTTCCGCAGCAATGTCTATGTGATGAGCTGGTTCGAGCGTTCGGCAATGAAGATCCTTGACGATGTCGGCGTTGACAACGTCATGATCGAGACGGATATCCCGCATCCCACCTGCCTGTACCCGAACTCGCGCGATCACTTCGCAGATGTCACCAGGAATCTGACTCCCGATGTGCGGCGCAAACTCGTTCAGGACAACGCAGCCGGTGTGTACCGGGTCAAGTTGCCTCAGTAGATATTGGCTAAGGGCGGGCGCGAGGGCGCCCGCCCTTCGATACTGAGCAGGCAATCGTCCACTCGCATTGAAGTGCACTCGGAGAAGAGGCAAGCCATGGCCATCCAGCCACGCGTCGCAATAGTCGGATACGGATACTCCACAGTCGGGCGCAATACCGGACTGTCGCTGGATCAACTCACGGCACAGTCGTGCAAGGCAGCCTTGGAGGATGCGGGGCTGACGGCGAGTGACATCGACGGAGTGGTCTCCCACAGCGCCCCGCATCAGTACGTGGGTTCAACGCATACAGCGGCGATGCTCGGCATTCCTGACCTGGCCTTCTACTCGTCCTCGGTCGACGGGGCTGCCTACAGCGTTGCGGCCATGCACGCAATCGCTGCCATCGCTTCTGGCTCGGCAGAGACCGTGCTCACGATTCGCACGATCCAGAAGCGAGGGGCCGCAGGTCCGACCCTGGACATGGTGGATCCGAATGCCGGAATTCCGGGGCCTGGGCAGTTTGCCGTGCCCTACGGAGTGGGCGGCCCATCGTGGGCGGCGTTCTATATGCAGCGCCATATGGCCAAGTACGGCTCGACCGAGGAGGATTTCGGCTCGATGGCGATTGCCCAGCGGAAGTTCGCCGTCGAGAATCCCTCGGAATCCTTCTTCCACGAGGAGCTCACGATGGACGACTACATGAACTCTCGCTACATCTTCAATCCGCTGCACATGCTCGACTGTGACTACCCCATTGACTCGTCAAGTGCGCTGATCTTCACTACCGAGGAGCGGGCTCGAGACCTGCGGCACAAGCCAGTCTTCTTCAATGCCTGGGCCAATGGCACCACCAAGGCCGCTGACTTCAGCCTGGTCGAGGAGACGACCCATTCGTCGCCTTGGATGGCGGCCAAGCGCATGTGGAGCCGCACTGATCTCAAGCCGAAGGATGTCCAGACGGCCGGTCTCTACGACGGATTCAGCTTCATCGCCATGCAGTGGATGGAAGCCCTTGGGTTCTGCGGTGAAGGGGAGAGCGGCGCCTTCATCCGTTCCGGGGCGACGAGCAAGACCGGCTCCCTTCCAACGAATACCGACGGCGGCGCGTGCAATGTCGGCCGCCGGCATGGAGCCAACTTCTTCATCGAGGTCACCCGGCAGTTACGGGGCACTGCGGGCGATCGCGCGTTGCCGAACAGTCCGAAGGTCGGAGTGGTCAGCAATGCTGTTGGCGGCTTCGCTGCCTGCGCGCTCCTCACTGCCGAATAGTTGATTCCGCTACAGCCTGATCAATCAGAATAGAATGCCAATGTCTCGCGACGCCTGTGTGAAAGAATGCACAGATGAATTGAACTCACGCTCGGCACCATGAATCGAAAGTAGGCAGCATGGACGAGTCCACTGAGAATGCGTCGATGCGGCGTCCGCCGGAACCCCCACCCCATCCGACGCCCGACGCTGTCTCGGTCAGTATGCGACGTGCGGGAGGGTATGCGTGGCGCCTTCTGGCCATCGGACTCGTATTGGCGGGCCTGGTCTTTCTCATCAGTCCACTGCAGACCGTGTTGCTTGCGATGTTCTTCGCTCTGTTGGTTGCCGCATGGCTGATGCCAATAACGAATGTCATGTCGCAGGTACTTCCACGATGGCTTTCAGCAGTGATTGCTGTGCTCGTGTTCACTCTGTCCGTGCTCGCTGTATTCGCGTTCATCGGACTCTCGACCGCAAGCCAATGGGACGGCATCTGGAAAGCCGTTGAAGGCGGCGTGACTGATTTCAATGTGTGGCTGCGGCAGGGCCCCCTGGGACTCTCGGATGCAGATGTTCTCGGCTATTACAAGAGTGCTGTCGATTTCATCCGTTCCTCGGGCGGAGATATCGCCCTTGGCGTGCTTGGCGGCCTGGGCAGCGTCATTGGCGTCGCAACAGCAATGGCTGCTGGCCTGTTCGTGCTGATCTTTGTCCTGATCCAGCCTCTTCAGATGTACAACTGGCTCACGGGCTGGTTCCCTGCGCGCAATCGTGAAGTGATGAGCACTTCCGGCCTGATTGCGTGGAACGCCTTCTCCCAGTATTCGCGCGGCGTTGTCATGGTTGCGGTGACGAACGCTGTGCTGGTGACCGTCCTGTTGCTGATCATGGGTGTCCCGCTTGCGATCCCGCTCGGCGTCATCGTGTTCTTCGGCGCCTTCATCCCCTACATAGGAGCACCCGTCGCAATGCTGCTCGCCGCATTCGTTGCCCTAGTCACCAACGGACTCCTTGCCGGGATCCTGGTCGTCGTGCTGATCTTCGTGATCGGTCAGTTGGAGGGCAATGTTCTGCAGCCACTCATCTTGGGACGATCAGTCAATCTGCATCCAGTGGTGATCGTTCTGGTGACTGCTATCGGAGCCGCATATTTCGGGATCATCGGCGCCTTGATCGGAGTTCCGATAGCTGCCGCCATCTATGGAGTGATGGTCTATCTCAGGGGACCGGTGGAGTCGGGGTTCGAGTCGGTCTGAGGTAGTAAAGGGTCGTGGCGGACGGAGGCTAGCTGGGAGTATTCGTACCGGCGCGGCCGTAGCGATCTTCAAGGCGAACAACATCGGTCTGCCAGCCGTGAGCAGCGGTTGAGGCTTCGACGAGCAGGGAGTCGGTGACGGCCGTGATGCGGTGCAGGGTCCGCGCAGGAATGTGAATGGTGTCGCCCTGGGTCATCGTGCGGGTCTTCATCGAATCTGCGGCTGGTCCATAGTCGATAACGATCTCGCCTGACGCGACCATGATGGTCTCGTCCTTCTCCTTGTGGAACTGCAGGCTCAGTGCATGACCTGCGTCGACAGCAAGCATCTTGCCGACATAGCCATGCTCTCCGGCGGCGAATATCCGCTCGTGGCCCCAGGGCTTCTCGACAGTGGTGGACTCGGAAATCTGTGCAGCATTCTCAAGGGCAGTGCTCATGATGTCTCCAATGTCTCGCTTGGCTGTAAGGCGTGAAGCAGTTGGTCGAGATCGACCAGAGCGATGCGAGTCTCGGTATCGCTGCATCCATAGGGAAGAACAAGCAGGTGGCCGTGCAGCATTCCGCCGCATGAATAGACCACGTTGGGCACGTAGCCAGAACGCTCTACTTCAGTTGCCGTGAGGATCGGTGTCGTCAACTGACCGATGACGATAGTGGGATCCTCAAGGTCGAGCAGTAATGCGCCAATGCTGTACTGGCGCATTGGCCCAACACCGTGGGTCAGCACGAGCCAGCCAGCTGGTGTCTCTATCGGTGATCCGCAGTTGCCGAGTTGCACGATTTCCCAGGATTCCAGCGGCATCTGAATGAGTACGGGTTCGTACCAGTGGTGCATGTCATCGGAGCAGGTGATGTAGTTGCTTTCACGATCAGCTCGCGACAGCGCGTAGTAGCTGTCTCCGATTCGACGAGGAAACAGGGCCATGCCCTTGTTCATAGCCCCAGGCCCGGTCATCTGAGTCACATCGAAACTGGCAAAATCAGCGGTTTCGATGAGGTGCGAGGCAATACTTCTGCCGTTGTAGGCGGTGTAGGTCCCGAAGTACTTCGTGCTTTCGTCATCGCAGTGAAAGCGCACCATTCGCACATCTTCGATGCCGTGGGTCTCGTCAGGACTGCGTGGCATGATCACGCGTTCCTGCAATGGCGAGGTCGATGGGAATTCGATCCCGTAGGAGCAGGCGGCGATCCATTCAAATCTATCGATCGTTCGCGCGGCTGAACCGCGAGTAAGGCGCTGTTCGCGCAGTTCGTCGAGTGCGCGATCCAGGTCGCGGTGGGTGAAGAGCTCAGGCAGTGACTCCAGCACGAAATCGGAATTCGTCTGATCTCCACCAAGGTCGTTGAGCACCTGCTCGAATGCCATGCGCGAGTAGGTCACCGGCTTGCCTTCTGGCAGCACTGAGAACTCTGGCAAGGGATCGAACACGATGATGCCAATTGCGCTGATGACACCTGTGCGAAATTCAATACTCGAGATATGCCCCTCGCCAACTGCCCGCAAGGTCATGATGAATCGGGTTGATCCCTCGAGAATGCCACTCTGGTCTGGGTGCTGGACCATCGATGGGTTGAACAGAGCAGCGCTCTCTATCGAGAACTCCTGAGTGAAGTACGCGCCGATGAGATCGCGCTGGTTGACAGAGAGACGGCCTGCTCCGGCGATTCGGTGTCTTAACAGGGCGAAGTGAGCCTGCCAGATGGCCTGCAAGTCGCGATGGCGCGGAGAGAAGCTCTTCCGCAACGATTCGAGTTGATCGGCCACTTGCGCGTCATCGAGTGCGAGCACTCGTTCGAGGATCGCAGGTGCACGCGATGAACCCTCTTGCGCGATTTCCTGACCGGGCAGATAGATTCGGCTGATCACGCGCCCGATGTTTGGACGCAGCACATGTTCACTGCGCTGCACCCACGCTGGATCCTCACGCAGGCTCATGGGAATGCAACCAGGGTCGGCATGAGTGTGATCTGCTTGGTCGCCAGCCAAGCAAGTGTGGATTCTGCTCCCTCATTCCTGCTCACACTCCCGATTTCCAGTCCATCGAATCCACCGCCAGTCACGGGATCGTGAACAGGCAGTCCCACGTCGTTCGCGCCTTCGAACCAGGCGACGCACTGGTCGATGACGCTGAGCCAATGCGTGTTGTGCGTGACGACGAAAGCCTGACGGCAGGCCTCGGCAAGACAGGCAACCTCGATGGGCTGCTGAGCGAACGCTGGCTTGGCCGCGCCGCGCGCTCGACCAAGTGAGGAGACCACAGAGAGGTGCCCATCGTGCATCTGCTCACCTATCAGCCAATTGAGCAGCATCAGCCCGTGGCGAAGCAGTGCCGAGTCATCTAGTGCATCCGCGACCGCGATCATCGCCTCTGGGATGACCGCATTCGCGTAGGTCAGCCGATCCTCGGGCCAGGGCCAGAAGGTGTCATTGCTGGGAGCAGCGAAACTGAGTTGAGCGTCGCGCAGCAAGGCCAAAGACGGTTCATGCTCGCGATCGACCAACAGCATTCGGCTGGCACCCAAGACGGCATAGGCAGTGGCGCGGGGCCAGGACGAGCGGACCTGCATTGCGGTCGTGGCACCGGTGAAAGCCCGTGAGCTCACCATCAGATCGGGCGAATTGGCAGCCGCCGTGCCCAGCGCCCAGATGGCCCGACCCCAATGGTCGTTGGTACTTGGGCTGTCGGTCCATACGCCCTCGACGTCACGGCGATTGTTGATCAAGCCCGAAGGACGAAGGGCTGCCAGGACGAAGTCCAAGTACGAACGAGCCAAGTCGGTTACGACCTGGTTGGGCGCGCTCGCACGGCTGGTCACGACCAGGGCTCGGGCCACATCGTCGACGCAGTAGCCGTGTTCAAGCCGGGGCTCGACTCCCTGCGCATGCTCATACACACCAAGTCGAGTGGTGAGGGAGACGAGGTGCGAGAAGTCCAACTGCGAGTTGACGGAGGTGGACATCAGGCGACTGACTGGAAGGATGGGGTCATGAGCGATCGACTGAGACTGATGTAGCTCTGTGCGACTGCTGGCCAGAGCAGTGACGTGGCAAGCGCATGCGAGGTTGCTGCCATCTGATCTGCAAGTCCGGGCTCGGTCAGGACGCGACGCAGGGCCTCGCGCAGCGCATGGGGATCGCCCTGAGGAACCAAGAGGCCTGCCCCGCTGGACAGCAGTTCCACGGCATGGGGGAAGGAAGTGGAGATCACCGGCTTGCCAGCTGCGACCGCTTCGGTCAGCACCCCGGAGGTCACCTGGTCCTTGGAGTCGTAGGGCAGGAGGATGACATCGGCTTCGCGCACGATCCGTCGCAGTGCTGGTCCTGACAGGTAGTGGCCATTGAAGGAGACGACGGAATTCAGGTCGAGGGCGTCGGTCATGCCAACGAGTCGGTCGCGATACTGCTCGCCTTCGCGTTCCAGCACGCGAGGATGGGTGCGACCAACGATGGAGTAGCTGGGCTCCGGCTGAATATCGCGAAGTTCGGCCAAGGCGAGGAGTGCCCACTCGATGCCCTTGCCCTCGCCGAGCAGGCCCCAGGTCAATATCGATGGACGCTCGCTCAGCGCAGAACGTCGTGCTGGCACTTCAAGCGCAGACGGGTCGACGCGATTGTCTTCAGCGCCGTGTGCGATGACTGTGATGCGCGCGGGATCAATGCCCCAGCCGGCAATCAACCTGGTACGGGCCGTCTCGGTCATCGTGACCAGCGCAGTTGAGCTCGCGCACAATTCTGCAAGCACGCGATGCTGATTCGGCAGCGGGTGGGTGAGCACGGTGTGCAGCACGGAAATTATCGGTACCTCGAGCATGGAGACGACATCGAGGAGGTCTTCGCCATCGAGACCGCCGAAGATGCCATATTCGTGCTGGATCACTGCAACGTCATAGGCATTCAAGACTGCTGCAATCTCGACAGCCGCAGATCGTTGTCCAGCCAACCATTGAGCAACAACAGGCTGGGCCATTTCCTCGAACTCATCGACCATGCGAACCACACCTGGTGTGGCACCCTGAAGCTCAAGATGAGTGACCAGTGCCTCTGCGAAGGTTGCAATCCCACAGGGCGTGGTCGGATACGTCGACAGAATTCCAAATCGAATGCCCATGAGGGGCCTGCTTTCCTTCTTTGCTCTACAGCCCAACGCTGCCGTTCCTGATTGGGAGCGGTGTCATCCCCGAGGCTCGATGATCGAGCGGATACAGGCTGCATACTCGATGCAACCTGAGTGACATCGAGAATACCATTGATTCGACGGTCAAAGAACCCTGTATTTTCAAGGAATTATCTGAAGTCTGGAGCTTTCATCAAGATAGCCGTGCTTGCCTCAATCGCGCATGCGTGTCCACCCCGGTCCTATGGACCCTGGGAGCAGGTGGCCTGGACGCTTGCAGAAGGTCTCACGCGTCGAGGCCACGAGGTCGCGCTCTTCGCGACGCAGGATTCAACAACCAGCGCAACCCTGAACTCGATTGCACCAGCGGGCTACGAAGAAGACGGCACGATCAACGCCAAGGTCTACGAGGCATTGCACATTGCGTCGCTGTTCGAGCGTGCTTCCGAGTTCGATGTCATCAGCAATCAATTCGACTTTCTGCCACTGGCGTTCAGTCGATTGACCGAGACGCCTGTGGTGACAACTATCCATGGCTTCTCCAACGAGAGCATCCTTCCGATGTTCCAGCGCTATGACGACATCGCGCACTATGTATCCATCAGTGACGCCGACAGACACCCGACTCTGAGCTATGCAGCGACCATCCACCATGGGCTCGAACTCGAGAACTTCACCGAGGGCAGTGGTGATGGCGGCTATCTGCTCTTTCTCGGCCGCATTCACCCGGACAAGGGAACAGCAGCCGCAATCGAGGTTGCCAAGCGCGTGCGCATTCCGCTCGTGATTGCCGGACCGATTCAGGACGAGGGGTATTTCAGACGCGAGGTTGAACCACATGTCGATGGACTCGATATTCGGTACATCGGATCAGTCGGACCGCAACAACGAGACGTGCTGCTCGGTGGAGCTGTCGCGCTGCTGCACCTGATCGACTTCGATGAGCCTTTCGGATTGTCGGTGATCGAGTCCATGGCCACTGGCACGCCCGTCATTGCCAATGATCGGGGGTCGATGCGCGAGCTCATCACTGATGGAATCACGGGTTTCCTCGTGAGCGATGTCGAGTCCGCCGTGCGCGCTGTTGCACTGATCTCTGACTCGCATCGAGTAGCGAGTCTCGCAGCGGCCCTAACGAGGTTCTCCTCAGAGCGAATGATCACGGAGTACGAATCGCTGTTCAGTCTGCTGGTTGAATGAGGATATGGCTGGCAACACCTGGGATGCGACCCAGTTCGACATCAGCGGCCTGGGTGGCCGACTGCTGCAGACTGCGCTTCATCGCAATCGCGGTGTGAGACACCCCCGTTCATGACTTTCGGCACCTGCCCGGGACCTTTGGACTGTTGAGCGAGGTGCGAATACCTGCCACACTGTTGGTGGCACTAGGCGCCAATGCATCAAGACCTGATGCTAAGCCTGAGGGGGAATCATGAAGCGTCAACGCGTAGACAAACTCGTTTCGATAAGTGGGCTCATCATCGCCGTGGTCATCGCCGTGGCTGGTGGGCTTCTTCTTTGGGGCGGAACCTTCGCCCACAACACCGTCACTACAGAACTGACCAGCCAGAAGATCTCCTTCAGCGCTGATGCATCGTCACTTCCGCCCGAACTCGCAAGCTGGGCCGGCGTGCAGGTCACCGATGGTCCGTCAGCCAAGGCCTACACCGATCTCATCGCTGTGCACCTCAACGGAGTTGCCGGGGGCAAGACCTACTCGGAGATCAGTGAGGAGTGGATTGCTGGCGGGATGAAGGACGCGACATTGGCGCAGCAACGCACCACGTTGTTCATGGGCGAATCGCTTCGAGCAATGCTGCTCAACGCCTATGCCTTCTGGACAGTGGGCACCGTCGCCACCATCGCTGCCATCGCTGCCTTTGGCGTTGCGATCGTCCTGCTGGTCCTCGCCCTCCTAGGCTTCCTGCATGCGAAGGATGCCGAGTAGGTCACTATGAAGGTCGTGCGAGCCGATGAACGGCTGAGCACGCCCGGTACGAAATCGTCTGGAGCGTCGGGCCTTGACCTCACCTGGTGGCAAGGCCCGACGACCAACGACGAATTGGACGTGGGCATAGCCCAGGTCGATGCCGGAGCACGGACTCCACCTCATACCCATCACAAGGGCCAGGTCATCGTCACGGTGTCGGGCACGGGGTTCATCGAACTCGAAGGTGAGCGCATTGAGACGAGTGCGGGCGATGTGGTGATCTGCCCTGCGGGTGAACACCATGTTCACGGTGCTGCCGGTGATGGGCAATGGGTGCACCTGACCATCACGACAGGGACCCACGGAGGACCAGCACCGAGTGATCGACTCGACTAGGTGTTCGCCCAGCGCGAAGTGACCCAGCGGGTTCCGAATTGCGCATTCGGCGTGTACTCACAAGTGATTACTATTCCCAGGTAATCCCTCGGCTCTGTGCCTTTGAATGGACGTAGACCTTTGATGGTTCGCATGCTTCGCCAGTTCCTCTACCCATATAGACGAACACTCCTGGTGGTCATCGGCCTGCTCGTAGTCCAAGCCGTTGGGCAGTTGTACCTGCCCAATCTCAATGCATCGATCATCAACAATGGCGTGCTGACAGGAGACACGGGTTACATCCTGCGCATCGGCGGCTTCATGCTGCTGGTGACCGCTGTCTTCACCGTGGCGGCCATCGTCTCGGTCTATTACAGCGCTCGAACTGCCATGCGTTTCGGTCGCGATGTCCGAGGAGCGCTCTTTGAGCATGTGCAGGGGTTCGCACTCAGTGAGGTGAACACCTTCACGGCTCCCTCGTTGATCACTCGCAACACCAACGATGTGCAGCAGATGCAGATGCTCGTGGTGATGGGACTGACCACCATGATCTCCGCACCGATCGTGGCCGTCGGTGGTGTGCTGATGGCGATCAAGGAGAACGTGCAGCTGTCCGCTCTCCTGCTCATCATCATCCCGATCATGCTGCTGGTCATCGGTGCGATCGTGTTTCGGGCTGTGCCGCAGTTCCAGGTCATGCAGGAGCGCATCGACCGCATCAACCTCGTGCTGCGGGAGAAGCTCTCCGGAATTCGCGTGATCCGGGCCTTCGTCCGAACTGACTATGAGCGTCAGAGGTTCGCCCGAGCCAATGATGCATTGACGGACACCTCGCTGCGAGTCTCGCGTCTGTTCGCCTTGATGATGCCGTCTCTCTCGTTGATCCTGAATATGGCCACGGTCGGAGTGCTGTGGTTCGGTGGGCATCTCGTCAACAACGGCTCAATGCAGGTCGGCAACCTGACTGCCTTCATCGCCTATGTCATGCAGATCCTCACCTCGGTGATGATGGCGGTGATGATGGTCGTGATGATCCCTCGCGCCTCTGCTTCCGCTGATCGCATCCAGGAGGTGCTCGACACTGAGCCGGAAATCCGTGAGGACCGGGAGCCATCGACAATCGCCCCCGCATATGGAGTCATCGAGCTTCGGGAGGTCGACTTCCGCTACCCAGGAGCCGAGCAGCCCGTGTTGCACGATGTCTCCTTCACCTGCAGGCCGGGGGAGATCACCGCCATCGTGGGAAGCACTGGTGTTGGCAAGACCACGGCCGTCAATCTGATGACTCGGCTGTATGACACTACGTCCGGAGCAGTGCTCGTCGACGGAGTCGATGTTCGCGAATTCGCGTTCGAGACCCTGTGGTCGACGTTCGGATTGGTGCCTCAGAAGGCATTCCTCTTCAGCGGAACGATCGCCAGCAATCTCCAGTTCGGTCGGCCGGATGCGACGGAGGACGAGATGTGGCAAGCGCTTGAGACTGCGCAAGCTGCGGATTTCGTGCGCGAGCTTCCAAAAGGCCTGCACGCCCGAATCGATCAAGGTGGAGCCAACTTCTCCGGAGGCCAGCGCCAGCGGCTCGCGATTGCGCGCGCGCTCATCCGCAAGCCGCTCATCTACATCTTCGACGACAGCTTCTCCGCGCTCGACTTCACGACCGACGCGAAACTGAGGCGAGTCCTGCGTGAGCAGACGACGCATGCAACGGTCATCATCGTCGCGCAGCGAGTCAGCACTGTGATGCAGGCCGATCAGATTGTCGTGCTCGACGACGGACAGGTTGTGGGCAAGGGAACCCATCACGAACTGATGGCTGACTGCGACACCTATCGAGAGATCGTGTTCTCGCAGCTCAGTGCGACGGAGGCGGCATGAGTGCCATGCGGCCAGGCGGCCCGATGATGCGCCCAGGAGGCCCACCCGGACCAGGCAGCATGGCGCCTGAGAAGGCCCGTAGCTTCGCCCCTTCACTCAAGAGACTGCTCCGCCGCCTTGCTCCAGAGCGCTTCCTGCTCATCCTGGTCTTCGTGCTGGGTTCGGTCAGCGTGTTCTTCGCAGTGCTGGGCCCAAAGCTTCTCGGCGACGCGACCAATGTGGTCTTCTCTGGATTCCTGAGCAATCAGATCCCTGCGAATGCCACCAAGGCCCAGGCCATCGCTGCGCTGCAGGCGCAAGGGGACTCCCGGCAGGCGGATCTGCTGGCCTCCATGCCAGTGGTGCCGGGTCAGGGTGTCGACTTTGCCGAGTTGGGGCGCGTGCTGGCGTTGGTGGCGCTGGTGTACCTCGCCAGTTCCCTGTTCATGTGGATGCAGGCGTATCTCATGGCCGGTGTCACGCAGCGGACCATCTACCGGTTGCGCGAGGAAGTCGATGCCAAGCTGGCGCGCCTGCCTTTGAGCTATTACGACGGACATTCACGTGGTGACCTACTGAGCCGGGTCACCAATGACATCGACAACGTCTCGATGACCCTGCAGCAGGCATTGACCCAGACCATCACGTCGATACTGACAGTGCTCGGAGTCCTGATCATGATGGTCCTGATCAGCCCGCTGCTTGCCATCATCTCGCTTCTCACAGTTCCGCTGTCCTTCTTCGTGACGATCGCCGTAGCCAGGCGTGCGCAACCGCATTTCGCATCACAGTGGAAGTGGACCGGGAGGCTCAACGGCCATGTCGAGGAGATGTACAGCGGGCATGAACTGGTGAAGGTCTATGGGCATCGTGGTGCAGCGATCCAGGATTTCAACGATGCCAACGAGCGAATGTATGAGGCGAGTTTCAGGGCACAGTTCCTGTCGGGCATCGCGCAGCCTGCGATGATGGTGATCTCGAACCTCAACTACGTCCTCATCGCGGTGATCGGCGGCCTGCGTGTAGCGAGCGGGGCGATCTCACTGGGTGATGTGCAGGCGTTCATCCAGTACTCGAGGCAGTTCACGATGCCGATCACTCAGCTCGCAGGAATCGTGAACATGCTTCAGTCGGGCATTGCCTCAGCTGAACGCGTATTCAACGTGCTCGATCAGCAGGAGCAGGAGTCCGAGTCGTCGACGCCGGCAGCCTTGCCGATTCCTCGTGGTCGCGTGGACTTCGAGGATGTGTCGTTCAGGTACAAGGAGGACACCCCACTCATCGAGGATCTCAATCTGCATGTCGAACCAGGTGAGGTGGTCGCCATCGTGGGTCCGACCGGTGCAGGCAAGACGACACTGGTCAACCTCATCATGAGGTTCTACGAACTCAATTCAGGTCGAATCCTGCTGGATGGCGTTGATATTCGCGATCTGACGCGTGACGGCCTGCGCAGTGGCTTCGGCATGGTGTTGCAGGATGCCTGGCTGTTCACCGGAACCATTCGCGAGAACATCGCGTACGGAAGGCTCGGCGCCACCGATGAGGAGGTCGAGGCTGCTGCCAAGGCGGCCTATGTCGACCGTCTGGTGCGGACCCTGCCCCATGGCTACGAAACGATGCTCGACGGTGAATCGTCCAATGTCTCCGCGGGTGAGCGGCAGTTGCTGACCATTGCGCGTGCATTCCTTGCAGACCCAGCGATCCTGATCCTCGATGAGGCGACCAGTGCCGTCGATACGCGAACTGAAGTGCTGGTGCAGGAGGCGATGGCAAGGCTCCGGCACGGGAAGACCGCATTCGTGATCGCTCATCGGCTGTCAACCATTCGCGATGCCGACACGATTCTTGTTCTTGAGCGCGGCAGCATCGTCGAGCAGGGCACCCATGACGAGCTCATGGCCTCCGAAGGCGCCTATCACGCGCTCTATGCGAGCCAATTCGAGAATGCGATACCTGATGTCGCCTAGTAATACGACCTTGCCTGATGATCGTGAGTAGACGTTTCCTCCCCACGCTGTGGGCGGCGGCGACTCTGACGATATTCGCACTGCCCGGCGTGGTCACTGCCCAGGCTTCGGCTCAGTCAGTCGCTGCACCGGCGTCGACTGTGCGACTGCATGTGCAGGCCCTGGGTGCGGCCGGCACGACCTTCGCCTATGCGGAGTTGGGACAGGGACGACCCTTGCTGTTGCTCAATGGAACCGGTTCACCGATGAATGAGTGGGATCCGGCGTTGCTGGCCTCCTTGGCCGGAAGTCATCGCGTTGTCGTATTCGACTACCCGGGTATCGGACTCTCGGGACCCTCCCCGGGGCGTTGGCTCTTCAACTCAGCCGCAGACTGGACTGCCGCGTTCCTTGAGCGGCTCCTACCGGGGCAGTCAGTTGATGTCCTGGGATGGTCCATGGGCGGATTCATCGCCCAACGGATGGCGGTTCAGCATCCACGACTCGTGCATCGGCTGATCCTGGCCGGCACTAACCCAGGCGGTGATGGCGCAGTGCTCGGTCCTGCCTGGGTGCAGGCAGCCGACAGTCAAGTCGACGAGACTGACAAGACGTACTTGTCAACGAACTACCCGCATACGTCAGTGGCGCAGGCGGCTGGCAGATCGTTTCTGCAGCGGCTCCAACGGGCAGTTGACTCGGGCGCGTATCCGGCGGAGACAGTGCCATCCCCGACCTATCGGGCGATGGTCGCTGCCGAGGATCCCTGGCTCAGGAGCAACGCGAATGCTCAGGAACTTGCGAGAATCCAGACCCGCACCTTGGTGATCACTGGTGTTCGGGATGTCATCACACCCGCTGCCAACAGCCGACGACTCGCATCGCTCATTCCTGGAGCCACGTTGCGACTGATTGCGGACGCCGGACATTCATTCCTCTTCCAGAATCCGGGCCGGGCAGCGCGGATCTTCACGGCATTTCTTGATCCGCCGTTCAATGGCAGTTGAACGGCGGATCACAGGCCCGTCTCAGCAGGGAGGCGGCCACTGGCGACAGCGGCCGAGAAAGCCTGGAAGTCCTTCTCATTCTGATCGGCATATGACCTGGAGAACTCGACCATGGCCACGTCGAAGCTGTCGCCCTTGCCAAGATAGGACGCCATCGCGATGCGATCACCGGAACGAGCATGTGCCCGCGCGAGAGTCGACCCGCAGATCTTGGCGTACATGATCGCCCCATGAGCGCTCAGGGTCTCGACGTCGACCGATCCCTTCCAGTCGTGCAATTGGCGCACGTAGTAGTCGCGCAGCCTCCCGTCGATCCCAGTGAATCGCAGCCAGCCCAGGAAGCCGTCGCTGGCGAACTGCATGAGCCGCTGCCCGACCACCACTCGCTCGCCGCTGGTTGC
>JBAYUM010000009.1:0-26063 GCA_041675125.1 Candidatus Nanopelagicales bacterium | reverse complement strand
CCCGCCAAGCTGATCGTTCACGGCCTTCTGCACGAAGGCCTTCATCTCGGTGATGCCGAGCTTGGTCTTAGTCTGGCCCTCGAACTGCGGCTCGGTCAGCTTCACGCTGATGATCGCGGTAAGACCTTCGCGAATGTCCTCACCACTGAGATTGGTGTCCTTCTCCTTCAGGATGTTCCACTCCCGCGCGAACTTGTTCATCAATGTCGTGAGCGCGGTGCGGAAGCCCTCCTCGTGCGTGCCACCCTCAGTCGTGTTGATGGTGTTGGCGAAGGTGTAGACCGATTCGGCGTAGGTGCTGTTCCACTGCAGCGCGATCTCCGCGCTCATCGCCTTGTCATCGGCCTCGGTCTCGAAATAGATGATGTGCTGATGCGAGGCACCCTTGCTGGCATTGATGTGCTCGACGAAGTCGGCGATGCCGCCGTCGTAGTGGTAGCGCACGCTCCGCACAGGTTCAGCATCATCGATTTCGGTGCCTTCGAGGGCGGCGCTGGACTCAGCCTCGGTCTGTGACACGGACTTGTGCACACCGGTGCGCTCATCGGTCAGCTCAAGGGTGAGGCCCTTGTTCAGGAAGGCCATCTCCTGGAAGCGGCGAGCAAGGGTGGTGAAATCGAAGGTGGTGGTCTCGAAGATGTCCTCATCGGCCCAGAAGGTGATGGTGGTGCCGGTGCTGTCAGCCTCCTCGCACATCTCCAGTGGTGCCTGCGGCACGCCGGACAGGTACGACTGCCGATAGACGTGACCATTGCGGCCAACCTCGACATCGAGGTGCTTCGAGAGCGCGTTGACCACGGAGACGCCGACGCCATGCAGACCGCCGGACACCGAGTAGCCGCCACCGCCGAACTTGCCGCCGGCATGCAGCACCGTCAGGACCACCTCGACAGCCGGCTTGCCCTCACTCTCGACGATGTCGACCGGGATGCCGCGGCCATCGTCGACCACTCGTACGCCGCCGTTGGCCAGCAGGGTCACCGAGATGGTGGTGGCATAGCCGGCCATGGCCTCGTCGACTGAGTTGTCGACGACTTCGTAGACCAGGTGATGCAGGCCGCGCTCTCCGGTGGATCCGATGTACATGCCCGGGCGCTTGCGGACAGCGTCGAGTCCCTCGAGCACTGTGATGGCGCTGGCGTCATATGACACGAAAACCGGCCTCCTTGGGCAAGAGCAATAGTGTCGCCAGTCTACCTGTTTTCACCGACATCCATGCCATGCGAAGGGCCGTGGCAGCACCTAGAACGCTTTGACCCCCCTGGGCAAAGCCGCTGTATGACCAGAGGCCAACAATGGCTCCACAGTGGCTGCCTGGGCACTGGCGGTTACCCGTAGGTGTCGCGCGGACCCCGACCCTTGACATGGCGCAGACCTGACTTCCACGTGGGCCCCGCTGGACCCAGAATCCGGATATCGGTGACTACTCCGCTTCCGACCGAGGTGTCGATCGCCTTGCGCAACTGCGGCAGCAGGTGGCGGACCTGGGTGGCCCAGGTGGTGGAGTCGGCCTGCAGCGTGAGCACACCCTCATCAAAGGATGCCGGGGTCACATGGCTGGCCAGATCCGCCCCCACGATCTGGGGCCACAACGTGGTCACCTGGGCGCCGGCCCGCTCCTGGGTCCACCCCCGTTGAGCGATGAGCTCGCTGACAGCATCGCCTATGGGCTGCGGATCGCGACTGGTGGAACTCGAGGCAGGACGGGTGCCCTTGGAGCTCTTCCTGCGACTCGTGCCACCACCGACGGCGCGATTGAGGGCCTTGGCGGCAGCATCACCCCGGTCAGTGGTCATGGCTCACCTTCCCAGCATCCACCCGAAACCGCGAGCCCAGCAGTTCGATCGGAACGTCGGCATCCACGGCTGCAGTGATGAGCACCTGTGTCGCTTCGTGCAGCCGCATCGCCAGCCGCTCACGGCGGGCGGAGTCCAGTTCAGCGAAGACATCGTCAAGGATGAGCACGGGGTCCTCGCCGTCGCTGCGCAGGATGTCGAAGGCGGCCAGCCGCAGGGCGAGTGCGATCGACCAGGACTCGCCATGTGACGCGTACCCCTTCGCAGGCACCGGGCCCAAGGTGAGCAGCACATCGTCTCGCTGCGGCCCGACGAGGGTGATCCCACGATCGAGCTCGTCCTTGCGCACGACCGCCATGGCCTGCAGCAAAGCGAGCTTCCATTCCTCCTTGCTCGTGGACTCTTCGGGGAGGTCGTCACCGATGATCTGCGAGAGACTCGATTGATAGGCCAGTTTGAGCACAGCCTGCTCATCCTGGGAGACGAACGCGTAGTTCGCCACTGCAGGTCCACTCAAATCGCTCAACAGTGCCTGTCGTGCCGCGATGAGCTCGGCGCCGACTGTTGCGAACTGCTCATTCCATACCTGCAGGGTGCTGTCGATGTACTCATCGTTGGAGCGCCGCGACGCCCGCGCGGATTTCAGGAGCGCATTGCGCTGCTTGAGCACGCGATCGAGATCGGCTCGAGTCCCGGCCAATCGTGGGGTCCGCTGGGTGAGGAGATCGTCGATGTACTTCCGGCGATCGGATGGATCTCCTTTGACAAGAGCAAGATCCTCTGGGGCGAAGATGACCACACGAAGAATGCCGAGCACGTCGCGGACTCGAGGCACAGGGGAACGATTGATGCGTGCCTTGTTCGCCCGTCCCGGCAGAATGGCAATCTCGACCAGCGTCTCTCGCTCGTACGACTGCACACCGCACCGAATGAATCCCTGTTCCGTGCCGAACCTGACAAGTGGCGCGTCACTCGCGACGCGATGACTGCCGAGGGTTGCGATGTAGCCAATGGCCTCGATGAGATTCGTCTTGCCCTGGCCATTGCGTCCCACGAATGTGGTCACTCCTGGTTCGAGCTGCACCTCGACTTCAGGGTACGAGCGGAAATCCGTCAACGACAACTGCGAAACCCACATATGGCTCGCCGCTGTCTCAGCCAGTGAGGCGTACAGGCATCAGCAGATAGCGGTAGTCGTCGCGCATCTCTGATGTCGGATCTGCTGCCCCCGTGAGCACTGCTGGTCGGGTTGGCTGCGTGAATGACATGCGGACGAACGGAGCGTCGAGTGCGGCCAGTCCGTCGAGGAGGTAGGTCGGGTTGAAGGCGATCTCGATGTCGTCACCTTCGAGCACCGACTCGACAGCCTCATTCGCCTGGGCGTCTTCGCCTGCACCTGCACGGAGGATGACTTCGGACCCCTCAAAAGCAAGACGCACCGGCGTGTTGCGCTCTGCGACCAATGCGACTCGCTTCACTGCATCAGTGAGGACTGAAGTCTCGATCGTTGCAATGCCTGCGGACTCACTTGGCAGCAGGCTTCGGTACTTCGGAAACTCACCGTCGAGCAATCTGGTGGTCGTACGCCGACCGTTGCCCTCGAATCCGATGAGGCCCTCACCTGCTTCAGCAAGTGCGAGAGTCACGAGGTCTGCATTGGCCAATGCCTTCGCAGTCTCTGCCAGTGTGCGAGCTGGAATCAACGCAGCAGTGGAGATAGCGGAGGACTG
The DNA here is from genome assembly GCA_041675125.1 of Candidatus Nanopelagicales bacterium. Classification (GTDB taxonomy): domain Bacteria; phylum Actinomycetota; class Actinomycetes; order S36-B12; family S36-B12; genus UBA11398. Next base: position 22,537 of record JBAYUM010000009.1, on the reverse strand, counting down.
AGGGATCCAGGTGAAATTCCTGACGGCAAGGCGGTATCGATCCGTGGCGGCCAAGGTTATCGCCTGACCCTCGATCTCCATGCGGATGCCCGTGAGGGTCGGCAGTGTGTCATCGCGTCCGGCTGCAATGGCAACTTGCGCAACGGCCTCGGCGAATGTCGCTGCATTGATCTCTCCCGAGGACTTCGGCATCGCCGGAAGCTGGGGGTAGTCCTCAACAGGAAGTGTCGGGAGCGTGAACGAGGACCGTCCGCAGGTGATGACGATGCGGGTGCCCTCACTCATCAGTGTCACAGGAGCACCAGGAAGTGAACGCGCAATGTCCGCGAGGAGCCGTCCAGAGACGAGGGTCGTTCCTGGTTCCTCAACATCAGCGTGAATGAGCACACGGGCCGAGACTTCGTAGTCAAAGCTGCTCAAGGTCAATCCGTCACTGCCTGCAGTGAGAACGAGCCCGGCAAGAACCGGCAGTGAGGGTCGAGATGGCAGCGTGCGCGCAGCCCAAGCAACAGCGTCCGCGAGTGTGTCGCGTTCTACTCGGATCTTCACGTGTCTACCCCTTTGAACTCCAACACCGGTGGGTGAAGGGAGGATTGTTGCATCACCGATGGTTGTTGATCATCTCGATAGGTAGTTATAGGTAGTAGTCGTCATAGGTCCTGTGGAAACTGTGGATGAACGGTATTTCTCGTGGTCATGAGGCGTGGTGTCCTCAACGGGGGGTGAGGACAGCCAACGGGTGAACTGTGGGTGAATGTGGACAAGCCAGATATTCACCATGGTCCTCCACATATGCCTCAGACGTCATCCCCAAGGGCCGGGCAGTTCATCCCCCCACTCAACTGAGTTATACACAGGATGTCCACTGGTGGGGATGTGGACCTACCTCAAGACATGACATTAACTGAATCTCACGAAAACCAGAGGAGGAAGACGACTTATACACAAGTTTATACACAAGCTCTATCCACAGCTGTGGGAAAGTTGGGGACAGATGTGACGGATGGGACGCACGAGGCGTCAAATCTGGCGCGGCTGGGACTTGATGCGACTGGTGAGGTCACTGACCTGGTTGAACAGGCTGCGGCGCTCGGCCATCAAGTCCTTGATCTTGCGATTCGCATGCATCACGGTGGTGTGATCCCGTCCGCCGAAAGCCTGACCGATCTTGGGCAGTGACAGATCGGTCAGCTCGCGGCACAGATACATCGCGATCTGGCGAGCCGTGACCAGGACTCTCGATCGGCTCGATCCGCACAGGTCCTCCACGGTGACGCCGAAGTACGAAGCGGTTGAGGCCATGATCTGGGCCGCAGTGATCTCGGGCCCTGACTCCGATGGGAACAGGTCCTTGAGCACGACCTCGGTGATGGACATGTCCACCGGCTGCCGGTTGAGCGAGGCGAAGGCGGTCACGCGGATGAGTGCGCCTTCGAGCTCGCGAATATTGCTTGAGACCTTGGAGGCGATGTACTCGAGCACCTCGGGAGGAGCCACGAGTCGTTCTTGCACGCTCTTCTTGCGGAGGATCGCGATGCGGGTCTCGAGGTCGGGGGGCTGGACATCAGTGATCAGGCCCCACTCGAACCGTGACCGCATGCGATCCTCGAAGTCCTGGAGCAGTTTGGGTGGCAGGTCAGACGTGATGACAATCTGCTTGTTCGCGTTGTGCAGGGTATTGAAGGTATGAAAAAACTCTTCCTGCGTCTGGACTTTTCCGCTCAGGAACTGGATATCGTCAACGAGCAGCACGTCAACATCGCGGTATCGGCGCTGGAAGACTGCGGCCTTGTCGTCACGGATGCTGTTGATGAATTCGTTGGTGAATTCCTCTGAGCTGACATATCGCACGCGGGTGCCTTGGTACAGGGTCCGGGTGTAGTGGCCGATGGCGTGGAGCAGATGCGTCTTGCCAAGGCCTGAACCGCCGTAGATGAACAGGGGGTTGTACGCGCGAGCAGGCTGCTCAGCGACCGCCACGGCAGCAGCGTGGGCGAAGCGGTTGCTCGACCCGATCACGAAGGTGTCGAAGGTGTACTTCGCGTTGAGCCGACCCTCCTCCAGGCGGGTACTCGGCGAACCAGTGCCCGGGCGGTCGTCGTAGCGGGTTTCGGCGATGGGGGGCGCAGGCTGCTCGGTTCGCGGAGTGGGCAGATCACTCGCGTAGGTCGCATCAGCAACATCATCGGTCGCCTCGTCGAGACCGGGATCGATTGTGGGATCGACCGTGACGGCGAGTCGGATCTCCCGGCCCATGGTCGCTGTCAGTGCCTCGATGACCATGGGCCGAAGCCGGGTCTCGAGGACATCCTTGGTGAAGTCATTCGGGGCGGCAACCAGGGCAGTTCCCTCGACCAGGCCAAGTGGGCGGGTGAGGGCGACAAAGGCACGCTGCTGGGGGGTGAGCACTCCTTCGGCGAGGGTTGCAAGGACCTCGGGCCAGACATCAGCAAGATCTCGGGTCTCTTCCACGCTTCCCCCTCGATTGCTTGAGCCGCTCATTCTGCCAGTTGTCCACATGGATTTCCACAGGTGTGGACTTGAGACGTTCCGAGAGCTGTGGACGATAGTGAGGAACGTGCCCGTTCGACAACTTGTCGCACTTCGGGTGCTGATTGTGGACCTGCATTTGACCCGACGGTGGATATATCCGTAATCTTGCCCAGTTCTAGGGGCAAGCCCCTATTGCCTACTTCCCAGTCAACGAACGTGGAGCCTGATCATGAAGCGCACCTTCCAGCCCAACAACCGTCGTCGCGCTAAGACGCACGGCTTCCGGCTGCGGATGCGCACGCGTGCAGGTCGCGCCGTGCTGGCATCGCGTCGCTCCAAGGGCCGCGAACGCCTTTCGGCCTAATGCTGGCTGCGCCCCATCGGTTGCGCCGTTCGAGTGATTTCACGCTGACGGTTCGCCAAGGTGTGCGCTCTGGGCGCACCAACCTCGTGGTGCACTGCCTACTCCGTCCGCTTGATGAGCCTGTACGGGTCGGCTTCACAGTCGGAGCCCAGGTCGGTGGTTCGGTGGTTCGCCATCGTGTCAGCCGACAGTTGCGAGAACTCGTGAGACCCCTACTCCCTGGACTGCCAGCAGGCACCAACCTGGTCGTTCGGGCCCTTCCCGGAGCGGCGGCGTGCGGTCACGCCTCACTCAAGGCTGATGTGGATGGTGCCGTGGCGACTGCACTGCGCAAGGCGCTGGCATGAGGCACCTGTCCTGGGTCTGGGATCACACCCTGGGCGGTGCCTTGAAGTGGATGCTGATCGGCCTCATTCGCGCCTACCAACTGACACTCTCCCCCTTGCTCATGCCCAGTTGCCGTTTTCATCCGAGCTGTTCGGCCTATGCCTTGGGAGCAGTGCGAGAACATGGTGCAATCAAAGGGTTCTTGCTGAGTGGCTGGCGACTGTTGCGATGCAATCCATGGAACGGTGGCGGCGTGGACCCCGTGCCTGATCACGGGTTTTGGCGACCCGACATACTTCCTGATGGACGTTCGCGCACCTCGGCGTCCGCAGACCTGACAAATCAAGGGAAACCATGTTCATCCTCGATTGGCTGAAAGACGGCGTCAGCTGGGTACTCGTCCAGTGGCATGGGCTGCTCAGCATCTTCCTCGATCCCAACAGTGGCTGGACCTGGACCTTTGCGATCGTGGGCCTGGTCGTCACGATTCGTGTGCTGCTGATCCCGCTGTTCGTCAAGCAGATCAAATCGCAGCGCAATCTCCAGCTCATCCAGCCGCAGATGAAGGAGATCCAGAAGAAGTACGCCGGCGACCGCGAGAAGCAGTCGGCCGAGATGATGAAGCTGTACAAGGAGACTGGCACCAACCCACTCGCCTCGTGCCTGCCTATCATCCTGCAGGCGCCGATCTTCTTCGCTCTGTTCGGAGTGCTGAACGGGGTCTCCCAGTACAGCCCAAATGACCCCACCTATGTGGCTCCCGGTGTTTTCGCCTGGTCGCAATACGCGCATCTGGTGCCATCGATGCACAGCGCCGAGATCTTCGGGGTGCCGCTGTACGGCACCTTCATGCATGCAGATGTGACCGGCAACGAACTTGCTACCCGGATCCTGTGCGTGGTGCTGATCATCCTGATGACAGCAACAACCTTCCTCACCCAGCGCCAGCTGATCGTCAAGAACAGCGCTCCTGACAATCCGATGGTCAAGCAGCAGAAGATCCTGCTCTACGTCTTCCCACTGATGTTCATGATCTCGGGCATCAACTTCCCGATCGGTGTGCTCATCTACTGGTTCACAACGAACCTATGGTCGATGGGCCAGCAGTTCTGGGTCATCCGCAATAATCCGCAGCCCGGCACCCCTGCCTTCGACGCGAAGATGCAGCGCATCGATGCGCGTGAGACGCGTAAGCGTGGGATTGCCACACACGAGGTCATCGAAGGCGAGATCGTGGACCCGGCGGCACCACCGCGCGTCCAGCCGAAGAAGACCTCCAGAAGCCAACGCAAGCGCAAGTAGGAGAGTTTCATGTCTGAAGTGCAAAGTGAGAAGCGCAGCCACCTCGACCAGGAAGGCGAAGCCGCTGCTGACTACCTCGAGGCCCTGCTCGATATCGCGGATCTCGATGGTGACATTGACATCGATGTCGAGGGGAATCGAGCCATGGTCTCCATCGTTGAGGTGAAATCAGGGGATTTATCCCATCTGGTGGGAGACAAGGGCGAGATCCTTGACGCACTCCAGGAGCTCACCCGGCTGGCTGCGGCCAGGGAGACGGGCGAGCGCTCACGCTTGATGCTCGACGTGGCTGGATACCGAGCGCAGCGCCGCGCCGACCTGGTCGAGCAGGCCAAGACAGCGATTGCCGAGGCTCAGCGGACATCGGCCCCCGTCAGCATGCCTGCGATGACTCCGTTCGAGCGCAAGATCGTGCATGACGCGGTGGCAGACGCCGGCTTGGTCAGCGGCTCTGAGGGCGAAGAGCCCAACCGGCGCGTGGTTATCCGCGTGAACTAAACGTTTCACGTGAAACATCCCGATCTTCCGACTTGGCTTGAGCCCCAGGCTGACAGCCTCGAGGGCTACGCCACCATTCTGGCGACGACAGGGGTCGACCACGGGCTCATCGGGCCTCGGGAGGTGCCGCGACTGTGGTCGCGGCACCTGCTGAATTCGGCAGTGGTCGTTGATCCGGCGGCAGGTCTCGTGGCACCGGGATCACGCGTGGCCGATGTGGGCTCGGGTGCGGGCCTGCCGGGGTTGGTGTGGGCCCTCGCCCGCCCGGATCTCTCAGTGACCTTGATCGAGCCCCTGCTGCGCAGGGCGAACTTCCTGCAGGAGTCGGTGGAATACCTCGGCCTCGCCGACCGAGTTGTCGTACTGCGGGGACGCGGGGAAGAAGTCAAGGCTGTCTGGGGCTCTTTCGATGTGGTCACCGCCCGCGCGGTTGCTCCCCTGGGCAAGCTCCTGGGCTGGACTGTTCCGTTGCTGAGCACGGGTGGGCGCCTGCTGGCTCTGAAGGGGCAGCAGGCTGCTGATGAGATTACGAGTGCGGCAGCAGAGATCCTGCATTTCGGCCTGCGCGATGTCGAGGTGATCCAGATCGGTGCGCCATGGGTGGATCCCCCGACCACGGTGGTCAGTGCCTGGCTGGGTGCGGCACAATAGGCGCCATGGCACCCGAGGACCCCAAGAAGCTGGAAGTTTCGGAGTTGGGCTGGCCTGTTTCACGTGAAACATCGGGAGTTTCAGATGAGTCGAGCAAGGATCTCGGGTGGCCTGAATGACGCGTGTCATCACCATCGCCAACCAGAAGGGTGGCGTAGGTAAGACCACGAGCACGGTCAATATTGCCGGGGCACTGGCCCAGGGCGGTGCCAGGGTGGTCGTTGTCGACCTCGATCCGCAGGGCAATGCCTCGACGGCCATCGGCGTGGATCATCGTGAGGGTGTTCCTGGAATCTACGAGGTGCTGATCGGCGACGCTGCGATGGCCGATGTCGAGCAATCCTGTCCGGATATCCCACTGCTGAGCTGCATCCCAGCCACGATCGACCTGGCTGGTGCTGAGATCGAATTGGTGTCGCAGGTGGCCCGCGAGTACCGGCTGTCTCGAGCCCTTGAGGGATACCTGGCAGAGGCCAATGCCGATCGCGAGCCCATCGACTATGTGCTGCTGGACTGCCCTCCCTCCCTGGGCCTGCTGACTCTCAACGGGCTGGTTGCTGCCCGTGAAGTGCTGCTGCCGATCCAGTGCGAGTACTACGCGCTCGAGGGACTGTCGCAGCTCCTGCGGACGATCGATATGGTCAAGACCCATCTCAACCCACAACTCGAAGTTTCCGCGATCCTGCTGACGATGTATGACGGACGGACTCGACTGGCGGCGCAGGTAGCCGAGGAGGTCCGGATGCATTTCGGCGCGCGAGTCCTGGGCACGGTCATCCCTCGCAATGTGCGGGTGTCGGAGGCGCCGTCCTATGGGCAGACGGTGGTGACGTATGACCCGTCATCGCCAGGAGCACTCACCTATCGCCAGGCTGCCGAGGAATTGGCGGCGATTCGTCCACAGAGTTATCCACAGCAATAAACGTATATAACGGTATAAATCAGACAGTTTGTGCACCGGAGGATAGATGAGCGAGACGCCAAAGCGAGGCCTGGGCAGGGGCTTGGGCGCACTCATCCCCACAGCTGCAATCAGTGCCGCGGAGCCATTGATCGCGGGCCCATCCTCAACTCGACATGCACCTGAAGTTGAGGTTGAGAGCGTGCACGGCCTGCGGTACGCGGAACTGGCCATCGACTCAATCGCGCCCAACCCTCGACAACCCCGCACGGAGTTCGATGAGGAAGCCCTGCAGGAGCTGGTGCATTCGATCCGTGAGATCGGCCTGCTGCAGCCGATCGTGGTGCGACCCTCCGGGAGCGCATATGAACTCGTCGCCGGAGAGCGCCGCCTGCGTGCCTGCAAACTCGCTGGGTTGGAGGTTGTTCCGGCGATCATCCGCCAGACGGACGACGATGCGCTGCTGCGAGATGCACTCCTGGAGAATCTCCATCGCGCGAACCTCAACCCGCTGGAGGAGGCCGCGGCCTATCAGCAGCTGCTCGAGGACTTCGGGTGCACGCAGGAGGAGCTTGCTTCGCGCATCGGGCGTTCCCGTCCACAGGTCACCAACACCCTGCGATTGCTCAAGCTGCCTCCTGATGTTCAGCGGCGGGTTGCCGCTGGAGTGCTCAGCGCGGGCCATGCCCGAGCCCTGCTCGCCCTTGAGAACCCGGAGTCGATGCAGGCGCTGGCCACTCGCATCGTCAACGAGGGTCTCAGCGTGCGCAGCACCGAGGAGATCATCATGCTCATGGGTGAGGGATCGTCCTCACGCAGGAAGAAGTCCGGGTCTGGCAGTTCGGCCCTCGCCGAACTGCGCGCGGACATCGGTGAACGCCTCGGCGATGCCTTGGACACTCGGGTCACGGTGACTGGTCTGGCCAGTGGAAAGCAGCGGGGCAAGATCGTCATCGAGGTCGCTGATGCCGAGGATCTGCGTCGCATCGCCGATGCCATGGATCCGCAGTAGTCAGCAGATGCGGTCAGCCACGCGCAACGGCACGCTCGACAAGCGTCGCGGTGACATCGCCAAGGGATAGGCCGGCTGCCTGCAGGGCCTGGGGAAACAGCGAGGTCTCGGTCATGCCGGGGGCCGCATTCGTCTCTAGGAACCACGGAGTGCCCGAATCATCGATGATGAGGTCTGTGCGCGACCAGTCGCGAAGACCCAGCACGCCGTGCGCGAGCACCGCTATCCGTGCACACTCCGCAGCCACCTCGTCGGACAAGCGTGCCGGCACGAAGAACTCAGTAGTACCAGCGGTATATCGAGATTTGTAGTCGTAGATGCCAGACTCAGGGACGATCTCGACTGCGGGCAGGGCGACCACCCCATCGACGGTGTCCAGCACACTGACGGCAACCTCGGTGCCCCTGACGTACCGCTCCATCATCGCGACCTCGCTATAGGCAAAGGCTCCCACCATTGCCGAGGGAAAGTCCTCCGCAGTGCGAACGATCGACGCTCCAAGGGCAGAACCACCCGACGTCGGCTTCACCATGATGGGAAGTCCGAGGTACTCACGGATGCCGGTGAGCACTCCCCCGGCACCGAGCTCACGGAAGGTCGCATGCGGCAGTGCCAGCACCTCAGGCGTTGCGACACCGGCATTGGCCAGCAGGGCCTTGGCCACTGGCTTGTCGAACGCCAATCGCGCAGCGGCACCGGTTGCGCCCACGAATGGGAGGTTCAAGGATGTGAGCACGTCGCGCAGCGCGCCGTCCTCACCCGCGGCCCCATGCAGCAGTGGAATGACGCAATCCGGGCGGTGCTTGTGAAGGATCTCGATGAGTGAGCTGTCGACATCAGCCTCGATGACCTCCGCTTCGGACTTCGTGCGCAGGGCTTCTGCCACCCGGCGGCCGGAACGAAGTGAGACATCGCGCTCAGGTGAGAGCCCGCCGGAGAGCACTAGGTACGAAGACAAGTGTTCGATCCCTTCTTGAGTGCTCGAAAACCATGGGAATTATTGGAGATCTGGGGCAGGAACGTTGGTTCCTGAACTCTTGCGGAGCACGCTGCTCGTGCCGAAGGTGTTGGCGATCTCGAGTTCGCCCTCGATCACTCCAGCGAGTCGGCGTACGCCCTCGCGAATGCGATCCGGCTCTGGGTAGCAGTAGGACAGACGCATGTTCTGACGGCCTTCGCCATTGACATAGAAACCCGTGCCCGGGACGTAGGCGACCAATGCGGCAACTGCCCGCGGCAGCATTGCAGTCGCATCGAGACCCTCTGGAAGCGTGATCCAGCTGTAGAACCCGCCGGCGGGCTTGGTCCACGAAGTCCCCGTGGGCATCAATTGCTCGAGCGAATCGAGCAGAGCATCCCTGCGCTCGCGGTAGAGCTCGCGGTACGACTTGATCTGCTCGCGCCAGGGTTGCGTTGCCAGGTATTCCGAGATGGTCAACTGGCTGTAGTTGGAGGGGCACAGCACTGCCGACTCAGCAGCCAGTACCAGCTTCTCTCGGACTCCATGAGGGGCAACGGCCCAGCCCACACGCAGTCCGGATGCGATGGTCTTGGAGAACGAGCCCAGATAGATCACGCCCTCGTCGTCGAGCGCGCGAATTGCGGCGGGTGGCTCACCTTCGAAGCCGAGCAGTCCGTACGGATCGTCTTCGAGCACGAGGATTCCGGCACTCTTGGCAATCTCCAGGATGCGCTGGCGCCGATCCTGGGGCTGGGTGACCCCTGCAGGGTTGTGGAATGACGGAATGGTGTAGATCATCTTGGCTCGTCGCCCCTGCGCCGCCAATGCGGTGATCGCTTCCGTCAGGGCCTCGGGGACAAGACCGTTGTCGTCCATGGGCACGTGCACGACTTCGCATTCATAGGCCCGGAAGACACCCAGGGCCCCCACATATGAGGGAGCCTCGACGAGGACGACGTCACCCGGGTCGCAGAAGACGCGAGTGACAAGGTCTAGGGCCATTTGCGAGCCGGTGGTGACCACGATGTCGTCAGGATGGGCGGCGACCTTGACGTCGGCCATGACCTCGAGAATCTGCTCCCGCAGGGTGACATCTCCTTGACCGGAGCCGTATTGCAGGGCCACCGCTCCACGCTCCATGAGGAGTCTGTTGACCGTTGCGGCCATCATCTCCATGCTCAGGGCCTGCACGAATGGCATGCCACCGGCTAGGGAGACCACCTCTGGACGCGAGGCCACGGCGAAGAGCGCGCGGATCTCAGACGCCTGCATTCCTGCTGTTCTCAGGGCATAGGAATCCACCCAGGGATCCAGTCGAGTGCCGCTCACAACAGACAAGGGTACGGGCGAGGTGGGATTTGCCGCTAAACGGGCATGCAGAATCGCCCGATTGCCGCCGCCAGGCCGGCAGCGACGAGGTCCTGATGTGCCGGCTGCACCAGTCTGGCCGCGTCGCCCGGATTAGAGAGATAGCCGATGTCGACCCGAACTGTGGGCATCCGGGTCATCCGCAGCAGATCCCAGGTGCGGGCGTGGGAGCGGTTGTTGTGCATCCGCGTTCGTGCGCACAACTCAACCTGGATCTGCTCAGCTAGGGCCTTGCCGCTGTACGAATACGCACCGCTTCCGGTCGGCTCACCGAAGTAGAACGTCGCTATGCCATTGGGGTGCGGGCTTGCCACGCGATCGCAATGGATCGAGACCATGAGGTCAGCATCGGTGCGGTTGGCGAAGTCAGCACGTGTCGGGTCATCGGCGAGGGCGTGGTTGGCCGAGCGAGTGAGGAAGACCTGCGTGCCAAGGGCTGCAAGGCGTCCCTCGACGCGTGAAGCTATCGCCTGAGCGATCTCGTTGCTCTTTGGGTCATCGGTGTCGAAGCCAGGGTCGATGACGACCACCTTGTCGGCGATGCCGGTCTGCAATGCCGAGATGGCAAGCCTGTCGCGCAGGTTCGCGGCATTGCCTCCGCTGACCGTGCGCACCAGTCGCTCGAAGGCGCGAAAGGTCTCCGGACCGCAGGTGCCGTCCGAGGAATCGCCGACACTGCGCTGGAATTCTCGGACTGCCGCGTCGGTGCGCGGCCCGAAAGCACCGTCCGCACGTCCGGAGTTGAACCCGAGCTGACTGAGGCGGCGCTGGAGGTCGGACACATCGTCACCGCGCATCAGATGCCCCGGAACGTACCGCAGTACGCGATCTCCCAATTGCCAGCGCGCTTCGTCGAGCCGGCGAAACGTGTCTGGCCCGACAATGCCGTCGACGGTCAGACCGCGTTCCTGCTGAAAGGTGCGTACAGCGCGGTCGAGTTCATCATCGAACTCTTCACTCTGCGTTGACTCGATGTAGCCCAGATGTGCGAGCCGCGCCCGCACCTCGGCAACGGCCGCCCCGGTATCCCCGCGGCGGTGCATCGTTACAGGTACGGAGCCAGATCAGCGAGCAGTGCGGCCTTGGGCTTGGCGCCAATGATCGACTTGACCACTTCGCCGCCCTTGAACACGTTCATCGTCGGGATCGAGGTGATGCCGAAGGAAGCCGCGATCGCTGGGTTCTCGTCGACATTGAGCTTGACGATCTGGATGCCCTCATTCTCGGCAGCGATCTCGTCGAGAATCGGAGCGATCATCTTGCACGGCCCGCACCACTCTGCCCAGAAATCAACGAGCACTGGCTTGTCGCTCATCAGTACATCGTCGGCGAAGCTGGCTTCGGTGACCTTCTTGGTTGCGCCCATGGGGGTTCTCCTTGAGATAGGCAGGTTTGTCTGCGGTGGACCTAGGTTACTCCGCTGCTGCAAGCCAGCGTTCAGCGTCAAGTGCCGCAGAACAGCCGGACCCGGCAGCAGTGATGGCTTGGCGGTAGTTGTGATCGACGAGATCGCCACAGGCGAACACGCCGGAAAGATTGGTGGCCGTGGTGCGATCCTTCACCAGGACGTAGCCCTCGTCATCAAGGTCGACCTGGCCCTTGACCAACTCGGAGCGCGGATCGTGGCCAATGGCTACGAACAGTCCGGTTGCGGGAACCTCGCGCTTCTCGCCTGTCACCGTGTCGCGCAGGACCAGTCCGCTGACCTTGGCATCACCGAGAATCTCATCGACAGCCGAGTTCCAGGCGACCTTGATCTTGTCATTGCTCAATGCGCGCTCCTGCATGATCTTGCTGGCGCGCAACTCCTCGCGTCGCACCACGAGCGTGACTGACTTGGCAAAGCGGGTGAGGAAGGTGGCCTCCTCAAGGGCCGAGTCACCGCCACCGACAACGGCGATGTCCTGCTCGCGGAAGAAGAATCCATCACATGTGGCGCACCATGAGACTCCATGGCCTGACAGGCGCTTCTCGCTTTCAAGACCGAGTTCGCGATAGCCAGAGCCCATGGCCAGGATGACGGCCTTGGCCTGATAGGTCCGTCCGGTCCCGTCGACAACGGTCTTGATCTGTCCCGCGAGATCGGCGCTCACGATGTCATCGGTGATGATCTCCGCACCAAAGCGCTCGGCCTGTGCGCGGATGTTCTCCATGAGTTCAGGGCCCATGATGGCATCGCGAAAACCCGGGAAGTTCTCGACTTCAGTGGTATTCATCAGAGCCCCACCTGCAGTCACCGAACCCTCGAAGAGGATGGGCTGCAATTGCGCCCGCGCAGCGTAGATAGCAGCGGTATAGCCCGCAGGGCCGGAGCCGATGATGATCAGATCACGCACGTCGCTCATGTAGTCCTCACCAGATGATGGGGGTTCCCCCGGATGCAAGAACGATCCTAGGGTGCGAGTTATTCCGTGCTGGTGGCCGATGCAGGCAGGGGAACATTCATGTCATAGAGGACATCGGTGTGATCCTGCGAGCAGTCGGGACCGACAACCCACACATGAAGCGTGGCCGGCTGGGTGTCCGTGGACGCTGTGACCGACAGCGGAATGATCACAATGCCGGCATTGTCTCCGTGGTACCGGGCCATGTCGACGACCAGTGCCGTGCCCTCAGCGCCTTGGGTGAGTCCCGAAAGGCAACTGCGCATGCCCTCGGCCGACATCATGAAGGTCGGGACCGGACTTGGCATGGGCAGGTCACCAGGCGTCATATCAGTGAGCGCCTGGATTCCAAGTGAGGCGTTCAGCAGCTTCTTGACCTGGCTGCCGAGGGTGGTCGGCTGGTAGTTCATGCCACTGGCAAGAACCTGCTTGGCTGGGAATCCGCCACCGGCGGCAGGGGTGACAGCACTGTCGGCGGAGGCAATCAGCCCTGAATTCGAGCTCTGCACACTTTGGACCACGACGCCCACGCCCAGCAGGAGCACGCCTGCCGCTGCAGCGCCCAGCATCCAATTGCGCCGGGGCCGACGTCGGCTGGCCAGGGTGATGACGTTGCCGGCCTCGCGAGCGACCTGTTCGTTGTGCAAGGTGCGCTCAAGGCTGGCCCAGACGCTGTCGGGCATGGTCGGACTCGTCGGCGCGGAGTGTGGATTCAGAAATGAGGCCTCAGGACCCAATGGGGTCTGATCACGCCACATTGCGTCATCTACGTCGTCACTCACCGGAGCCTCCTTCCAGGTCTTGGACGGGAACATCGCTTCGTGGGTTCCGCAACTCGATCAATCGTTTGGCCAGCTTGGCCCGGCCCCGTGAGCAACGACTCTTGATCGTTCCCGTGGGACAGTCGAGCATCCGGGCCGCATCCTCGATCGGCCAGCCCTCCACGTCGACGAGCAGCACTGCCGCTCGCTGGTCCTCCGGCAGCTCCGCCAGCGCCTGGGCGATCACGAGTTGGGTCTCGCGCTGCTCGATCACATCGTCAGTCTGGGGAAGGCCAAGGTCGGGAGAGTCGAATTCGGGAAGCGGGGAGGTTGGGCGCGCATTGCGTCGACGGATGCGGTCCAGGCAGGCATTCACGACGATGCGGTGCAGCCAGGTGGTGACCTGGGCGTCACCCCTGAACTGATCAGCACGTCGGAAAGCCGAGATCAGTGCGTCTTGAAGCGCGTCCTCAGCCTCATTGGAATCCCCGATCGTGCGCACTGCCACTGCCCAGAGCCGGTCGCGATGGCGGAAGACCAATTCGGAGAATGCGTGCGGATCGCCTGCAACGTGAGCGGCGAGCAATTCCTCATCGGATTGCTCAGCAGGCATGAAACGAGCCTAGTGCGCTCCTCGCACGATCATCTCTGACACCCGTACTTGATGGATCCTCGGACGATCGATGATCGATGGCAGTCTCGGAAACCACACGAGTACGTATTGACCGGCCAATGGTCGAGCAGCCCTCAGCGTGACGCTCGCGCGGCCAGCCGGGGCCTGGGTGAGCAGGGGCCACTGGGCTGGATCGTCGAGCACGGTGTCTGCAACGCCTATTCGCACAGAAGTGCCAAGCCCGTCGAAGCGCACCCTGACCGCGCTGACGAGATGGGATTGCCCCAGATCGAGAATGAGTCCGACCCCACCCTTGCCGTCTGCGTCCGCCGAGGCGTAGCGCTGGGACTTCCAAGTCGTCGTCGATTGTCGATCGACAGCCAATGCGGCGATGCCCTGGTGCTCGCGACCTGAACTGCCATCGGCTGCTCCGTCGCCATTGTCATCGCCAAATGGATCAAATGACGTGACAGCGACCACTGGCAGTCTCACTGAAGGAACTGCGGTCGCAGTCGGCTCGATTGGCGCCTGGACCGGTGCAGACTGCGTTGCCTGAGGTCGCCCAACATCTGGACCGACGAAGAGCTGGCGCCATGCGACGACGAGCAGTCCGATTCCCGCGATCGCGGCGATTGCGATCACCACGCGCACGAGCCACATCGTTGCCCGATTGGATGATGTGGCCACGGCAACCGGATCCACCTCATCGCGAATCCTGTTGAGCGCCTGCAGGAACTCCTCGATGGTTCGCAACTTGGTGGTTCCTCGGGGACGGCGAAGCTCGATCATCGATCGAGAGATCAGTACGTCAAGCTCATGCGGAACATCCGCACGAACATGGGATGCAGGCTCAAGATGTGATCGATGGCGCGGTGCGGCACGCAGGTGCTCTGGATCAGCTGGTGATTGCACGAGAGCGTCAGCGAAGGGAGACCTGCCGGTCAGCAGGAAGTAGAGCAGCCCACCGAGCGCATCAACATCGCACCGAATGAGGTCATCGTGAGCAGAGCCGAGAAGTGCGGCATCGACGCACATGCCGATGATGCGCACTTCGGCTGCATCGGTCATGACGACACTGGTGGGAAGGAGCCGACCATGGCGAATGCGGAGATGGTGCGAGATCTCCAGGGCCTGTGCCACCTCGGTGACAATGCCCACAGCCTGATCGGCGTCCAGCGGCTGCCAATCGCGACCGCGCATGATCGAGGCGAGAGTGTGACCCTCGACCCACTCGTTGATGATCGCGATGAGCGCTGGCTGCGCATCTGTGGCCGGAACATCAATAACATCCAGGACACGGATGAGACGTCGGTCCTCGATGAGAGCCGATGATCGCGCGGCCTCGCGTAAGGCATTGGCACGCGGGTCGGTGGCAACCAGCGTGCGAATCACCACTTCGCGATCGAGGGTGAGGTCGTAGCCGCGCCAGTAGACTGCGTTGCTGTCGGGAACCAGGAGTTGTTCGACGAGCCGGTAACGATCAAGCGGACTGCTCATGAAGTGCGCAGCACCTTCTTGCGGATGATGGTCACAACTGTTCGCAGTTCATGGACGCGCAGCAGCCATGCGGCCATTAGGTAGACGACGATGCCGACCGGAGCCATGACGACGATGTCGACCAGAACGCTCTGCCGGCTCTGCAGTGCGGCGTGGTAGCCGACACCGCCGAGGGCCCATCGAACCGCGAGCATGCCGAGCAGAGCGATGACAGATGCGGTGAAGATGCGACCCAGGGCGAACGCCGTTGCACCGGATCGCATGCCGCCGATCTTGCGAGCAAGATAGACCCAGGCGATCGCCATGCCGATCCAGTACGACAGTCCATAGGTGAGCGCCAGTGATGCCACCTGTTGCCCGCCGTCGCTCACGATCTGGAAGAGAGGGATGGCCATGAGCATCCAGGCGATGCTGAAACCGACCGTGATGAAGAACGGGGTTTTGGTGTCTTCGAGCGCATAGAACCCTCGAAGCAGCACATAGAAGAGCGTGAAGGGAACCAGGCCGATCATGAATACCGAGACGATCTGACCCATGACCTGTGCCTGCGCAGCCGTCGCTGCTCCGTACCCGAACAGCATCACGGCGATGTCGGCGCCGAGGACGAAGAGGATCGCGGCGATGGGTGCGATGACCGCGACCACGATTCGCATCGTCGAACTGACCTCGCGTCCGACATCGTGCAATCGACCTTCATGTGCCAGGCGACTCAATCCTGGGAGCATGGCGGTGATGATGGAGATCGTGATGACACTGTGCGGCAGCAAGAAGACCAGGTGTGCCTTCTGATAGGTGGTCAGACCTGCAGCGGTTGCGCCGGCGGCAGCGGCATTCACATTGGCCTGAGCGGCAAGACGCGTCACCACGATGTTCGTCGCCTGATTGACCAGCACCAGTGCAATCGTCCACATTGCCAACGACCCGGCCCTGCCCAGGCCGGCCCCTCGCCAGTCGAATCGTGGCCGGTAGCGGTAGCCGTGGCGAAACAGCACCGGAATCAGGATGACTGCTTGCGCGATGACTCCAAGAGTGGTGCCGATTCCCAGGATCAGGATCTGCTGGGTGGTGAGCACACCGTCAGCTGCGGCTGAGGTTCCAGCGACGGCAATGAACAGGACGAAAGTAGCGACGGCAATGACATTGTTGGCGATAGGGGCGAACATCGGCATGCCGAAGTGGCCGCGCGCGTTCAGCACTTGGCTGAGCATGGTGTAGATGCCGTAGAAGAAGATCTGCGGCAGGCACAGTCGAGCAAAGGCAACTGCCAGGTCGAACTCATTCTGTGGATAGTCCGCTGGGGTATAGAGATCGACGAGCAGTGGCGCACACAGCACTGCAACGATCGACAGGACGAGCAGCGTGAGCCCGGCAAGAGTGAGCAGTCGATCCGCATAGGCATGGCCGTCGTCATCGTCATCCTTCATATGACGCACGAGTTGCGGGATGAACACCGCGTTCAGTGCACCGCCGATGATGAGGATGTACACGATCGTCGGCAGTGAATTGCCAAGCGAATACGCGTCCGAGACCAGGTAGAAGCCGAGTGCCGCAGCTGCGGTGATGTCGCGGCCGATGCCGGTGATGCGGGACACGACAGTGCCGGTGGCCATCACGGCACTCGAGCGCATCACCTTCGACGTGGAATCACTCATGACGACTTCCTATGCTGCATGATGCGCCGGGCAATTCCGACCACCACGAACAAGGCAATCGCTGCGAATGCTGCGATCACGACCCAGCCCGCTGCTCGGGCGTATGCCGTGGAGACCAGCGTGATCGTGGCTGCGGACCCGTAGGCGAGCCCTTTGGGAGTGAGGATCTGCACATGCGTCGGCAGTGGATCACCTCCGACGATGCGAACCGGGATCTCGACGCTGATCTTCTGGCCTGGCTCGATCGCAATGCCAGTCTTGGTATCCGATTCGAGTCGCGAGCTGGGCACACCGACGAGTTTGAGGCCGACATTGACGAGATTGTCGCTGTCATTGGCCAAGGTGACGGGGACCGACCCGGAATCCCCGGAGAAGGTGATGGTGCCGCTGGAGATGGGACGCACTTGATTGATCTGTGAATTGAGCTCACGACTGATCGTCGTCAGGAGCGCAGCGCCCGTGGCAGGCTGGGCCCGCCAGGCTGCCGACTGCGCGCGGAGCAGGGCCTCGGAGAAGGACTGATTGACCGGACCTGGATCCTCCTGCACCGCGGTGAGCTGGCTGACCCGCTGTTGAACGGCCTTGAGTCGAGAAAGGTAGGTCGAGGAGAGCTCAGTCGCATCGCCGGGCAGGTAGGCGAGTCGGTTGCTTGGGCCGCGTGGGCTGTTGAGCAATGAGGCCAAGGTTGTCGGAATCATCCAGGATGCGGATTGGGTTGACCGAAGGACCGAGCGCAAGAAGCTCGGATTGGGGTTCCAGCGCACATCAGATGGGGCTGCGACGACGATGAGTGGAGACTTGGAGCGGGCCTGCGGACTGTCGGCGATAGCGGCGGTCTCCGCGAGAAAACGCTGGCGGGCCAGGATGACCTCGGATGCCGTTCGCTGTGGAAGTTGCACCGTCGCGCTCAGGCGAGCATCGGCAAGCACCGCATCGAGATTGCCGAAGCTCGTCGCGTAGTCGGCCGTGGCCTGCCGTGGTTGTGTCGTGTCGCCAGCCATGGTTGCCGTGGACAGGATCACGGTGGTCGCGCCCGCGGAAGCCAGGAGATTGGCTGTCCTGAGGTCCAGGCGGCCGCCTGGTGCCCAGTAGACCCCTCCGGGAACTGCAGATTTCAACAAGGTGCTCGCGATGGGCTGCGCCAACGTCACAGCGCGCGCGACATCAGCACGCAGGCCATTGCGTCGATCTGCAACTGCGTCGACATCGGCGTAGGCGAAGGCATCGGCATTCGACGGTGTGACTGTGGCCCGCAGCTCATTGAGCCAGTTGGCGGCGTCACTGCTGCGGTTTCCCACTGCGACGGAGCCATCCTGCACGACCTGATAGCCGCGACTGATGGCATCGGCTGTCTGTACGAGGGATGGATCGAGCATCCAGTTCAGTGTCGAGCTGAACTCGCGACCGACGTCGAGGAGATTGGTGAGGCGACCACCGGGCGACAGGGCCGCAGGTGTCTCGTCGTTGAGCAGCACATTGGTAGCACTGCGGGCCGGATAGTCGGCAAGAGGCCACAGCCATACGACGCCGACGGCATGTGACGAACGTTCCTCCGAGGGGTACCACGGCAGGAAGGTGTGCACCGAGCCAGCTATTTGATTCGTCCCTTCAAGGGCATTGACCGACAGCGCGTAGGTGCCGTGCGACTTCAATGGCAATTGGCCAAAGGGGATATCGAAGGTGAATGACTGCTGCGCCCCAGGTGCGAGGGCACCCGCCAGATCCTGGTCCGTCACCTGTGTTGTCGACGCACCTTGGCCGGTGAGCTCGGCGTCGATCCCTGCCCGTCCTTGAATGGGATCAGGGGACAGTCGCAATTGCACATGCGCATTGAGAATGGTCACGGTCGACGTGTTGACCACTCGACCCGTGACGTGCAGCCGGCTCTGCGGCGTGGGAACAAATGGCAGCAGTGAGTCGAGAACGACTTGAACCCGGGTAGTCGCTGCCTGCGCGGGCAAGGCCATGAGGGCAGTCGTGAGCAGGAGAAGGCTGCTCATCAGGACGCGTACCGCAGTCGATGGGCGCACCTATTGATCCGTCAATCCGGCAAGCAGTTCTGGGACGAGGGCCATCAACTTGCGCTCATCGTTGTACGCCAGTCGGGCAGCGATCTCATCGAGAGGCACCCAGGCCACTTCGATCACCTCGCGGTCGGCGTCACTCAACTCGCCTCCATGGGCAGTCATGAGGAAGTGATGAACAGTCTTGTGCACCCGACGATCGGCGGCCATGAACCAGAAGTCGATGGTTCCCAGGGGTGCGAGCACGGTGCCTTCAATGCCGGTCTCCTCCTGCACCTCGCGCACCGCGGCGTCCTCGTGCGTCTCACCCGCTTCAACGTGCCCCTTGGGCAGCGACCAGATCAGGCGACCACGGCGGTCATGGCGGGCGATGAGTGCCGCCCGTGGAGGCACGCAGGTGCGGTCGATCACCAGGCCTCCGGCACTTGTCTCCTCCACACGCGGCTTCCTGGCGACTCGAGGGGACATATCCGCAGGATAAACCGCTGCCGGTTCTCACTACGCTCTCCACGTGCCAACCTTCGAACCGCAGCAGGCTGCTGCCCAGTTGGCCCCCATCGCCGGGCTCCTGGAATCCCTCGGAACCCGCTTCATCGAAGCAGGATTCGAGATCGCCCTCGTCGGGGGTCCGGTCCGCGATGCCTTCCTCGGTCGGCTGGGCCAAGCCCCTGATCTGGACTTCACCACGAATGCACGGCCAGAGACGATCATCGAACTGGTCACGGGCCTCGCGGACACCATCTGGGACGTCGGCATTCGGTTCGGCACCATCGGCGCTCGTATCCACGGCCAGGACTGCGAGATCACGACCTATCGCAGTGAGGACTATGACCCGAATTCGCGCAAACCAGAGGTCAATTTCGGAGACACGCTGGTCGGCGACCTAGGACGGCGCGATTTCACGATCAATGCCATGGCCCTGCGGCTTCCCGAGCTCACGCTCGTGGACGAGTTCAATGGCATTCAGGATCTCGTTGCCAGCATCATTCGCACTCCTGGTGCACCAGCCACGTCATTCAATGATGATCCACTGCGGATGATGCGTGCTGCACGTTTTGCCGCTCAGCTTGGCTTCGAGGTCGAGGCGCAGACGCTTGCCGCCATGGTCAACATGCATGAACGCATCACGATTGTCTCCATAGAGCGCGTGCAAGTCGAATTCCTGAAGCTGATCATGGCTGATCAGCCCCGAGCAGGGCTCAAGCTCATGGTGGATACCGGGCTGGCGGACTACATCGTCCCTGAACTGCCCCGCATGCGCCTCGAAGTCGATGAGCATCTGCAGCACAAGGACGTGTATGAGCACTCCCTGACCGTGCTCGATCAGGCGATCATGATGGAGACGATGCATGAGCCGACGAGCGGACCAGACGCCGTTCTTCGACTGGCGGCGCTCTTCCACGACATTGGCAAGCCTCGAACTCGAAAATTCGATGACGGACGGGTCTCCTTCCATCACCACGAGGTTGTCGGCGCACGGATGACGAAGAAGCGCATGAAGGAACTGCGCTTCTCCAACGAGCTGACCGACGACGTTTCCAAACTGGTGGAACTGCACCTGCGATTCCATGGCTATGGAACAGGTGACTGGACTGACTCGGCTGTTCGCCGGTATGTGCGCGATGCCGGGCCATTGCTCGTTCGCCTGCATAAGCTGACACGTGCTGACTGCACCACCCGCAATCGGCGCAGGGCTGCGGCCCTGCAGCGCTCATACGAGCAGCTGGAGGCCCGCATCACTGAACTTGCCGCGGAAGAGGAACTTGCAGCGCTGCGTCCTGACCTCGACGGTCAGGCGATCATGCGCATTCTCGGGATTCCTGCTGGTCCCCAGGTGGGCCAGGCCTATCGATTCCTGATGGATCTGCGCCTTGACCAGGGCCCCCTCGGTGAAGATCAGGCCACACAGGCGCTGCTGGAGTGGTGGCAGTCGCGTCCCTAGGGCGTTTCCACATCGATTTCCACGCCCTCGACTGCGAATACCTCGCGGTCGGGACGGTTGCATGCCTCGATCACTGCGAACAGCAGGACGCCCAGGGCGAGGAGCCAGAAGGTTCTGCCCAGGCTCAAGGAGTCGAAGGTGACCAGGAGCAGCACCAGGACAATGGCAACGGCCCAGCGCAGGAACAACGAATAGGCCCGAACGAAGGTGTTCACGCCTGCCGGGATCGGTGCGCCGAGCTCGTGCAGGCCCTGGCAGATGTGATCGCGGATCCTGCTGGCTGGGCGTGAGCCCCCGGCGAACCAGCCAGCGCCTGCAATCACGACGCCGAGCAGCAGCACAGCCTGCAGGCTGTTCATGAGGTAGGCGAAGAACGTGGTCCAGAAGGCGCCGAGTGCCAGTCCAAGTCCATTGGAAGTCAGTTGCACCTGAGTTGCCGTCTGGGCGAAGGACATCGCGAACAGCAGCACGAGGGCGGTTGCGGCGAGCACGACTCCCAGCGTGAGCACAGTGCGTGGTCGCCTGCGGGCCAGGGCGATCGAGAGCGCGAACAGCGCTGCGACCAGGAGCGGCAGCCATTGCAGCACCGGCGAGGTGAACTGGTAGATCAGTTGCAGTTGAGGCAGCAGGTTCGTCTCGAACAGCGTGATCTGATGGCCGGTTGACGGGATGGTCACATTGTCGGCGACGCTCAGCCCTGACTCGACCAGTTTCTGCTGCACGGCAACGAGCAAGGATGTGGTGTCGAGCACGACCTTGTCGCCGTTGGTCTGGATGATCCCTGACGGCTTGCCCTCGAGCAGGGCAACGGCGCTCCTCTGTGCAGCCTCATTGGTCTTGAGCCAGATGGTCTCGAATGCAGGCGATTCGATGAGGCGCAGGACGGCTTGGCCGATGAGGCCATTGACGCCGGCTGCAATGGGAGCGGAGAGCTTGTCGGTCAGCATCGGGTTCTTGACGAAGTTGCCGAGGAACTGGGATACAAGCGTCTCGGTGTCGATCTTGGCCACGAGTGCTTTGGTGACCTCATCGCTGATTGCCTGCTGAATCACCGGATCGCTGGCAAGCGGACCGACAGTCGCGAGGTACTGCTCGGTGTCGGTCACCGTGCGGTGGCCCCAGTGACCGATGACGGCAACGGGTGTCAGCAGCATTGCTATGACGAAGATCAGCAGTGACGCGATTGATCGTGCACCCCAACGTCGACCCATCATGTCTCCCTTGCGTTTCGTGTCGTGACGAACCAAGCCCCCGTGGCGACGAGCAAGACTCCTGCTGCGCAGATCATGGCAGGTGCTTGGCCTGATTGGGGTGCGACCGCGGCCATGAGCGTGATTCCCAGGACAAGGCAGGCATTGACGATCATGTCGAACAGTGCGAAGACGCGGCCCAGATGGTCATCTGCGATTCCCAGTTGTATCTCCGTATCGGCACATACCTTCACCGATTGCCCGATGAACCCGAAGCATGCTGCGCCCACGAGCAGCAGGGGCATTGACACCGATGCTGCGCCGACGAGCACGAAGAGGCCGCCGGCCAGGCCACCGATGACCAGGACCAGTGACGACCACATGATCGTGCCGAGATGACGGGTGCTCCAAGGCGTCGAGAGGGCGCCGAGCAATGCCCCGGCTGCGGCTGCAGCGGTGATGATTGCGAATTGCTTGAGTGCATCGTCAGCCTGGGACACCTCATTGAAGGTATTGCGCACGAGCAGCAGCGCGTCGACCGTGAGCATCCCCAGGGCGATGCGGTGAATGCCGACGACACTGATGGCGCGACGAGGT
>JBAYUM010000008.1:0-26187 GCA_041675125.1 Candidatus Nanopelagicales bacterium | reverse complement strand
GCGGTGACTTCTGCTGCATCTCCAGAGCCCAGTCATTCAGGGCCATCGAACCGGCAAGGGCCAGCTTGGGGTCACGAATATTGAACGACCAGATCCCAAGAGATGGGAAGGTGAGCTCGGCCCAGATGCCCTCGATGTCGAGATCCTCAAGGCGCAGCGGGATGTTCTCAGCGCCCGGTGGCCGACGATTCTCATCGGCGAACTCAGAATCGGTCATTGCTCCGGTGCCAGGCTTGGGCATCCGGCGGCGGAACTCCTGACCATCGACATAGACGGTCTCCCACAGGCCGTCCTCATCCTTGACACTGCGCGGCATGCGCTCTGCCAAGTCCTTCGGCAGACGATCAGCAAACAGATTCTCTGGCTCGACGAAGTGCGAGTCACCGGAGTTCGCCCAAATCTTTCCCATGATGTACCTCCCTAGGTCGGCGGGACCATTCCTCGCCGCTGGTGCACCTAGGTTCACCTATTCGGTATACACCGTATAGGGACCTTCGACCCTACTTTCTCGGACAGACGTCCCGGGTGCCGACAGCTGAAAGGGGCTGCGGACGATCAGGATTCGTCGATCACAATATCGATCTCAGCGTTGGTGACTTCGCGGATGACACTTGCAGCCAGGCCCCCGCGATAGCCACGGCGCATCAGCAGCCCCATCAGTCGGCGCTGCCGGGTTGCCGAGTCATACCGCGCAAGCGCCGGCAGCTTGGCCTGCACGAGGGCACGTGCGCGGGCATACTCCTGCTCATCGGTGATCTCATCCAGTGCGTCCTGGATATCGTCGTCCTGGACGCCCTTGCGTCGCAGTTCCTGGCGCAGCACCGGTCGCGCCGTGCCTCGTGACCGCTGGCGCGAGGCAACGAACATCTGCGCATACTCGGCGTCGTTGATCAGGCCGACCTCGGTGAAGCGATCGAGGACCTCATCGACGACACCGGGCGCGATATCGCGGCTGATCAGGTCGTCGTAGAGATCCTTGCGGGTGCGCGGTGCTGAATTGAGGCGGCGCAGCACGACCGTGCGCGCCACTGAGCTCGGATCAGCCTCTGCTTGCAGATCAGCGAGCGAGCCCGGGGTGGGCTCACTCGCTGATGAGGATTTGCGCCGGGCCACGCGATCAGACGTCGATCGGCGCAGGCGCGATATCTGCAGGCTTGTCGACCTGGGCGCCGATGCCGAGCTGTTCCTTCAGGCGCTTCTCGATGTCATTGCACAGATCGGGGTTGTCGCGCAGGAAGGTGCGTGCGTTCTCCTTGCCCTGGCCGAGCTGATCGCCTTCGTAGGTGTACCAGGCACCGGACTTCCTCACGATGCCCTGATCGACACCGAGGTCGATGAGCGAGCCCTCGCGAGAGATGCCCTCGCCGTAGAGGATGTCGAACTCGGCCTGCTTGAACGGCGGGGCGACCTTGTTCTTGACCACCTTGACACGAGTGCGGTTGCCGACTGCCTCGGTGCCACCCTTGAGCGTCTCGATGCGGCGGATGTCGAGGCGGACCGAGGCATAGAACTTCAGCGCCTTGCCGCCCGTGGTGGTCTCAGGCGAGCCGAACATCACGCCGATCTTCTCGCGCAGCTGGTTGATGAAGATGATCGTGGTGTTGGTGTTGCTCAGGGCGCCAGCCATCTTGCGCAGGGCCTGACTCATGAGACGGGCCTGCAGGCCGACGTGACTGTCGCCCATCTCGCCCTCGATCTCAGCACGCGGCACAAGGGCCGCCACCGAGTCGATGACCACGAGGTCGATGGCGCCCGAGCGCACCAGGGTGTCGGTGATCTCCAGGGCCTGCTCACCGGTGTCGGGCTGGGAGACGTAGAGGCTGTCGAGATCGACGCCCAGGTTCTTGGCGTACTCGGGATCGAGGGCGTGCTCGGCGTCGATGAACGCCGCGATGCCGCCAGCAGCCTGCACATTGGCGATGGCGTGCAGCGCGACCGTGGTCTTGCCGGAGGACTCCGGACCGTAGATCTCGACGATGCGGCCGCGGGGGTAGCCACCGATGCCCAGGGCCAGGTCCAGGGCGATGGAGCCGGTGGGGATGACATCGACGGGCGCACGGCCCTCATCACCGAGACGCATAACTGAGCCCTTGCCGAACTGGCGCTCGATCTGCGCTAGTGCTGTCTCGAGTGACTTCTCGCGGTCATTGGCGGCGCTTGCCATCTGTTGCTCCCTTGATGGTGGTGTCTGTCGGTTCGAGTGAACCTAGGGCGACCCTCTGACAGTTCCGCTGGCCGGCGACCTGGCCCGATGGCCTTGGTGGACGCCCGCCAGCGTTGCTGTTGGGAGTGAAACTACATCGAACGCCTGTTCGAATGGCGGCGACACGCCGCCAATGATCGCTAGACCGAGAAGGGATCTCCGGGCAGCTCCTCCGTGGTGAAGAACATCGGAGCATCGAGGGTGTCATCGGGGTTGGCTGCGAGCAGATCAGGCCGTGGGCGCGTGGTGCGCACGCCCTTCTTGTTCAGCCAGGCCTCGGCAGAGTCGATGTCGCGGATCTTCCAGGTCAGGCTGTAGATGAAGTTGCCGTACTTCTCGACATGACGACCCAGGTCGGTGTCCTGTTCCAGGGGCTGTGCCAGCTGCAGCAGGGAATCGCCGATATGCACGGTCATGTACTTGAAGCCCTGCTCCTGGTCGATGCCCTCCTTGATCGGGATGGCCTGCATGATGTCGACGTAGGTCGCGATGGCGGCATCCAGATCGCGCACGCCCAGGGTGATGTAGTTGAAGCGGTCATAGGTCATCGGGTGCTGGGCGAACAGGCGCTCCAACTCGGTCCAGGTGTCCTTGCTCGAGGGATCCTGCATCTCGAAGGCGCACAGCTCGACCATCAGGCCGGCAGTGTCCTTGGGTGACGGGTAGAAGTACTGGGTGCCTTCCTCGAGCTTCTCGATCCTGCCGCCACCAGGGGCTCCGATGTAGATGCCCTTCTCGATCATGCGCGCAGCGATGCCGGGAAGATCGTCGACGGCGTAGCCCACCGAGTGCAGGTGCTGGCCGAACTTGGAGTAGAACTTGCCCACCGGGTAGTTGACATTGGCCGGCATCTTGGGGGCCATGGTCTCGATGCAGACACTGGAGACCATGAGCAACGAGGCCCAGCGATCCTCATTGGGCAGGAAGTTGAGCTCGTCGATGCCCATGAAAGTGAATCCGCCCAGGACATTGCGGTAGAAGTCGTTCAGCTTGTTCACGTCATCACTCATGTGAATCGTGTGGATCATGCTGCCCAGGCCGAAGTCGCCGGTCTTCTTGTATTCCTTGCGCATGCTGCTCCCTAGAGGCTCGAGTGACTCAGGGCATTAAAGTCGCGCAGCGGGCCAGCCGCAGGCACTTTGCCGAAAGTGCCACACGAGCGGTCGCCGCCCTGCGTCGGCGAAGCGACTACTTCTTGGCCGTCTTGTCAGGATCCTCGCGGGTCGGGCCATAGGCCACCCAGGTCAGGAACATCAGTACCGCACCGGCACCGTACATGGTCCACAGCGGCCAGAAGCTCGCGCTGTCGGCGCCCATCAGCCACCAGATGCCGATGCACACGATCCACAGGACCACCGAACCGACGGCAATGCGCTTGATCCAGCCCTGGGCGCGGGCTCGCTGGGAGGCAGTTGCGCGCAGGTCATCGTCACGGGCCATGTGTCGACGCTAACAGCATCGGGGTTCGAGCCAATGGCAGCCGCATGACGCGCACCCCCTAGGTTTGTCCCGTGTCCAAGGTCCTCACATCGCTGCCCATCGGAGAACGCGTCGGCATTGCCTTCTCAGGCGGCCTCGACACCTCTATCGCGGTCGCGTGGATGCGCGAGAAGGGCGCGATCCCCTACACCTACACCGCGGACCTGGGCCAGCCCGATGAGCCGGAGATCGACACCGTTCCCAGCCGTGCGATGACCTACGGCGCCGAAGGCGCCCGTCTGGTCGACTGCCGCTTGGCCCTGGTCGAGGAGGGACTTGCCGCCCTGGCGTGCGGCGCCTTCCACATCCGCTCGGGCGGACGGCAGTACTTCAACACCACTCCCCTGGGCCGAGCTGTCACCGGCACCCTGCTCGTACGCGCGATGGCAGATGACAGCGTGTCGATCTGGGGCGATGGGTCGACCTACAAGGGCAATGACATCGAGCGGTTCTACCGCTACGGGCTGCTCGCCAATCCGAACTTGCGCATCTACAAGCCGTGGCTCGACGAGGACTTCGTCAATGAGCTCGGCGGGCGCAAGGAGATGTCCGAGTGGATGGAATCGCGCAATCTGCCCTATCGCGCATCCGTGGAGAAGGCCTACTCGACCGACGCCAACATCTGGGGCGCCACCCACGAGGCCAAGGATCTCGAGCATCTCGATGTGTCGATGGAGATCGTCGAGCCCATCATGGGCGTGCGCTTCTGGGATCCCGCAGTCGCGATCGACACCGAGGACGTCAGCATCGCCTTCGTGCAGGGCCGCCCGGTTGCCATCAACGGCGTGACCATCACGGATCCCGTTGCCCTGGTGCTCGAGGCCAATGCCATCGGTGGCCGTCACGGCCTGGGCATGGCCGACCAGATCGAGAACCGCATCATCGAGGCCAAGAGCCGCGGCATCTACGAGGCACCGGGCATGGCCCTGCTCTTCATCGCCTATGAGCGCCTGCTCAGCGCGATCCACAACGAGGACACCGTGGCCAACTACCACGCCGAAGGCCGCCGTCTGGGTCGCCTGCTCTACGAAGGCCGCTGGCTCGACCCGCAGTCATTGATGCTGCGCGAGTCGCTGCAGCGCTGGGTCGCATCCGCAGTCACGGGAACGGTCACCATTCGCCTGCGTCGCGGCGATGACTACACGATCGTGCGCACCGAAGGCCCGGCCTTCAGCTATCACCCTGACAAGCTGTCGATGGAGCGCACCGAGGACGCAGCCTTCGGTCCGCTGGATCGCATCGGCCAGCTCACCATGCGCAACCTGGATATCGCCGATACGCGCAGCAAGCTCGAACTCTATGCAGCGCAAGGACAATTGCTCGAGAGCCACACCAACCTCGTCGGCGAGCTCACACCGGGCGGCGCTGCGGCGATCGCGTCAGCAGAGGATGAGTCCAGCCCCACGGCTGAGTCCGTGCTCGACCGGGCGGCGATGGAAGCCGGCAACGACTAGTCCAAGCGCAATCTCGAAGTGGCACACTGCGTCCATGAGTGAATTCGCAGAAGCAACCAGTGCCACGGCAAAGGTCTTTGATTCACTTGCGCACACCTACGACGCTGTTGGCGTCGACTTCTTCCAGCCCATCGCTGCCAGCCTCTGTGAAGCCATGCATCCTCACCCAGGTGAGCAGTGGCTCGATATCGGCTGCGGACGGGGAGCCGTCCTGCGCGCCGCCTCGCAGGCCTTGGGCACCACTGGGCACATCACCGGCATCGACATCTCTGAGGCCATGGTGTCCCTGGCCGACGAGATGATCCGCCAGGAGCAGCTGGCGAACGCATCGGTCCACGTCGATGACGGCCAGCAGCCAACGGTTGCCCAAGGGACGTTCGATGCGGTGACAAGCTGCCTGGTGCTCTTCTTCCTGCCTCGGCCTGATCTCGCACTTCAAGCCTGGCGACCACTCTTGAAACCGCACGGCAGACTCGGCGTGACGACATTTGGACCTGTGGATGCCAGGTGGGAGCACGTGGACGAGGTGTTCAAGCCATTCGTTCCGGCCGACATGGTCGATGCCCGCACCACTGGCCAGGTCGGCCCATTTGCCAGCGATGAGGCGATGGAGGCCCTGGTCGCAGCAAGTGGATACCGCGAGGTTCACACGGTCAATGCGGTGATCGATGTCCGATTCGCCAGCCCGCAGCATTGGTATGACTTCAGCTGGTCAACGGGCCAGCGGCGGATGTGGATGGCTGTGCCGGAGGATCGGCGAGCACGTGTGCGCGCCCAGGCCGAGGAGCGCCTCATGGAGTCGGCGAGCAAGGACGGCTCAGTGACGTTCGCTCAAGCCGTTCGGCACACTCTCGCCACGGCATGAGCCTGCGCTATGCGCCTTCGGCTTCGCCATGCGGGCCGTGGTCAAGGCGGTGCGCCACAGCCTGACGCACACCGGCATCATTGGCGGGCAGCCGCATTCGTTTGAACGCGTCGATCAGCACCTCGGGCTGGCCCTGCCACTCCTCGTAGTTCAGCACGAAGGCTCGATCCTCCCCCAGGATCTGGTTGAGATCATGGGCTGCCTGGACGAGCCAGTCGCGCGACCTGGTCAGTGCGGCGATCGGGTCATCATGCTTGGGCCACCATCCGCTGCGGGCTGCCGCCTTCGGCTCACGCACATTGATGACATAGGTGATGCCTGGCAGCAAGGTGTTGAGGAAGATCAGGTAGGACAGCATCAGGTCGTAGCTGGCGAAGTGCCCGGGCTCGTAGCGGACCTCCTTGAACCCCGCGATGCGGGTGTCCTTGGCCGGGCGCAGCAGGTACTCGATGACATGCCGCCGTTGATCGGCGAGCACCTCGCTCGGATTCAGCCCGGCCGATCCGTACCAGGGGTTGCCCGGCCTGCCAGCTCGATGGCGATCAGCGGTCTCGGCAATGGCCTGAACGTACTGCTCGATGCCGCGCAGGGCGGAGTAGTTCTCACCGCGAACCAGCACTCCGGGAAGGGCGTTCAGCGCGGCCTGCAGGGCAGTGCTGCCGGTGCGCCCATAGGTCACCACAGTCAGGTACCGCAACTGCGACTGACGCCTCTTGAACATGGGCCAAGCCTATTGATGACCAAGCCTGCTGACGGATCGGCTTGCGACTAGCGCAGGATCGACGGCACCTCGGTGCTGGCGCAGACAGCCCGCCAAATGTCCTTGGTCTCCTCGCCGCGCGCTATGGCCTGATCGACCGTGCAGCCAAGCAGGGGCAGCACATGGTCATGAGCCCAGGAGCGTGCATACGCGGAGCCGAAGAGCGCATCCATCCGCTCCCAGAAGTCAGTGAGCCGCATGTCCCTAGACGGGAACGGAGACTCTGGCAGCCCGATCGAAATCGAGTCTCGTGGGGCCTTCAGCCTCGACGATATGGGTGGTGACGGAGGTCAGGACATCGGCAATCGACACTTCGAGGGCACCGCAGATGGCCGCAAGCAACTCGCTGGAGGCTTCCTTCTGCCCGCGCTCGACCTCGGAGAGGTAGCCAAGGGAAACGGCTGCCGCTGCAGAGACATCGCGCAGCGTGCGGCCCTGATCCTGGCGGCGGCGGCGCAACTCATCGCCAATCACTTCACGTAGGACGATCATGCTGCCTCCCTTCGAGCAATGGCTAGCACTCAACCTTGCTGACTGCTAATACTAACGCACGAGGCCCTCAGGCTATTCCCGAAGGCCCAGACTGCGGTCGTACTGCCATGAATTCCAGCAGCAGGGCGATCGCAGCACGGCTGGCCATCTCGCGAACATAACCCCTATCGCCCACCAGATGCAGTTCCTTAGTCATCCCTTGGTCGGACACTGCATCGTGGACCGCGATCCAGGCAGTGCCCGGGGCCTGGCCGTCGAGCCAGTCGGGGCCGGCCACTCCCGTGGTGGCCAGGCCGAAATCAGCGTCCATGAGGGCACAGACCGACTTGGCCATGGCCGCAGCGACCCGTTCGCTCACCACATGCTCGAGCAGGGCCTCATCGAGTCCGAGCACGGTGTGCTTCACGTCGGTGGCGTAGGCCACCACGGCTCCCCGCAGCACGGCCGAGGCACCGGGCACCTCGGCCAGGATCGAGCTCACCATTCCGGCGGTCAGTGACTCCGCGGTCGCCAGGGTGCGGCCCTGGGCCCGGCAGGCAGCAATGAGGTCGTACTGCATCACGCATTGCTCACTGCTGGCCGGCGCAGCCGCACGGCGCGCAGGATGTAGTCGACGCCGGTGATCAGGGTCAGCGCAATCGCGACGGCCATGGCGGCCTGGGCTGCTGTGCTCCACCAGTCCAGGCTCGTGGGTGCATAGAGATACATGCCGATCGCAATGACCTGCGACACGGTCTTGGCCTTGCCGCCGCGACTTGCTGGGATCACTCCGTGCTGGATGACCCACATGCGCAGGGCCGTGACTCCCAGCTCTCGAGCCAGGATCACCACGGTGACCCACCAGGCCAGGTCGCCGAGCAGTGAGAGCCCGATGAGCGCCGTGCCGATCAACGCCTTGTCGGCAATGGGATCGGCAAGCTTGCCGAATGAGGTGATCTGGCCCTTCCTGCGCGCGATCGCGCCGTCGACCAGATCGGTGACGGCGGCGACCAGGAACACGACTGTCGCCCAGGTGCGGGCCTGCGGATCATCTGAGGCCAGCAGCCAGATCAGCACCGGCACCGCCAGGATGCGCAGGCCGGTCAGGGCATTGGGGAGGTTCAGCACCGGCCCACCAGTTGCCGGCAGACCCGCAGGGTCAGCAGGAGCAGGCCTCATGCCAATTCAGCAATCAGGTCAACTCCGTCGACATCTGCTACGACAGCGGTCACGACATCGCCAATGGCCACATCACCCTCGCCGACCGGAATGAAGGTCTCGGCATCGTCGGGGCCCTGATGCCCGGCATGACCGACGGCGACCAGCCCGCCATCCTCGTCCTCATCGAACCTCTCGATGATCACGGTGACCTTGGTTCCGATGCGATCCTCAGCCCGCTGGGCCATGACCTCGTCGGCCAGGGCGCTGATGCGTTCGACGCGAGCGCGAATCACCTCGGCCTCGATCTTGTCGCTCATGGTCAGTGCCTCAGTGCCGTCCTCATCGCTGTAGCCGAAGACGCCGATGGCATCCAAGCGGGCGCGCTCCAGGAAGCCGGCCAGCTCATCGACATCGGCCTGGGTCTCCCCCGGGAATCCGACGATGACATTGCTGCGGATGCCAGCCTCCGGCTCCAGCTGGCGGATGCGATCGATCAGGCCCATGAAGGCCTCGGTGCCGCCGAATCTGCGCATGCGTCGCAGGACTGATGCACTTGCGTGCTGGAAGGACAGGTCGAAATACGGCGCGACCTGCTCGGTCTGGGCCATGACCTCGATGAGCCCAGGCCGGATCTCAGCTGGCTGCAGATAGGCCACCCGCACGCGAGTGATGCCGCTCTGGGTGGCGAGCGCCGGCAGCGCCGTCTCGAGCAGGCGCAGATCGCCGAGATCCTTGCCATAGGACGTGGAGTTCTCGCTGACGAGCACGACCTCCTTGACCCCGGTGCGCACGAGCTCACTGATCTCGGCGAGCACCTCGGCCGGCGTGCGCGATACGAATGAGCCACGGAAGGTCGGGATGGCGCAGAAGGCGCAGCGGCGATCACAGCCAGAGGCCAGCTTCACCGAGGCAACAGGGCCGGTCTCAAGGCGCTTGCGCGGCGCGGGGGTGTCGCCGTGACCGGGAACATGCACGTGGTCGGTGTCGCGATCGACCGGAGCGATCGGCAGCAGCAATCGACGGTCGGTCGGCTGATGGGAGGCCGGTCGCTCGCCCGCGACGATGCGACGAAGCCGCTCTGCGATATCTGGATAGTCGTCGAAGCCGAGCACGGCATCGGCCTCGGGAAGCTCCGCTGCAAGCTCACTGCCGTAGCGCTCGGACAGGCAGCCCACGGCCACTACTGCTTGTGGTCCGTTCCTGCCCGCCTTGAGATCGGATGCGGCCAGGATCGCGTCGATCGAGTCCTTCTTGGCGACATCGACGAAGCCGCAGGTGTTCACCAGGACGGCATCGGCATGCTCGGCGTCCTCGACCAGGTCCCAGCCCTGCGCCGCCAGCCGACCGGCGAGTTCCTCGGAATCCACCTCATTGCGGGCGCAACCGAGCGTGACTATCGCAACTGAGGGGCGGGGGGACACCCCCTCAGCCTAGTTGGGCAGCAGCGGGCCGATGCCCTAGTGGTGCAGACCCTCGTTCACCTCTGCGGTGAACTGGTCGATCAGGTCATCGGGGTCAAGGCCCAGCAATGGAGCCAGGGCGCGCAACTGCCCGCGGGCGTAGACCAGGCCGCCGCAGTGACTGAAATCGCCACCCTCCATCGCGCCCAGGATCGAGGCCCGCAGCTTGCTGGCCTGGGCCAGGTCCTCCAACGTCATGCCGGCCCGGACACGGGCATCGGCCAGGGTGCTGCCAACGCTCACTGCGCACCCCTTCCGTCGATGGAACGCCGACTCTAGTTACTCATATGCACGATGGGAAGACGATGACCGGACCGCCCACCGCGTGTCCTGCCCCTGTGCAGCAGTACTGCGCACTACTCGCCGCGAAGCATCGCAATGGTCCCGGGCAGATCATCAGCCTTGATCAGCACCTCACGCGCCTTGGAGCCCTCACTCGGTCCGACGATGCCGCGCGACTCCATCAGGTCCATCAGGCGACCTGCCTTGGCGAAGCCCACTCGCAGCTTGCGCTGCAGCATCGAGGTGGATCCGAACTGCGTTGACACCACGAGCTCAACAGCCTGGAGCAGCACATCGAGGTCATCGCCGATGTCAGCGTCAACCTCCTTCATCGATGCCGCAGGTGCAATCACCTCATCGACATAACTGGTCTCGATCTGAGACTTGCAGTGATTGACGATCTGGCGGATCTCGGCCTCGGACACGAAGGCACCCTGGATGCGCATGGACTTATTGGCGCCCATCGGCAGGAACAGCCCATCGCCCTGGCCCACGAGCTTCTCTGCTCCTGGCTGATCGAGGATGACGCGACTGTCCATCAGGCTCGAGGTTGCAAAGGCCAGCCGGCTGGGCACATTGGCCTTGATCAGGCCAGTGACCACGTCAACGCTCGGACGCTGGGTTGCGAGCACCAGGTGAATGCCAGCGGCACGAGCAAGCTGGGTGATGCGCACGATGGCGTCCTCGACATCGCGAGGGGCAACCATCATCAGGTCGGCGAGCTCATCGACGACGACCAGCAGGTACGGGTACGGCGACAGTTCGCGCTCGCTGCCCGGCGGAAGCGTGAGCTTGCCGGTGCGCACCGCCTTGTTGAAGTCGTCGATATGACGGAAGCCGAAGTGCGAGAGGTCGTCGTAGCGACGATCCATCTCCTTGACCACCCATTGCAGGGCGTCCGCGGCCTTCTTGGGATTGGTGATGATCGGCGTGATCAGATGCGGAACGCCTTCATATGCGGTGAGTTCCACCCGCTTGGGGTCGACCAGGATCAGTCGCACCTCATCGGGCGTGGCACGCATGAGGATCGAGGTGATGAGCGAGTTGATGCAGCTCGACTTGCCAGCCCCAGTGGCACCCGCGACGAGCAGATGCGGCATCTTCGCGAGGTTTGCGACGACGTAGCCGCCTTCGACATCCTTGCCCAGCGCTGCGACCATCGGGTGCTCGTCAGCGGTGGCCGACTTGCTGCGCAGCACATCACCGAGGGCGACCAGCTCGCGGTCGGTGTTCGGGATCTCGATGCCGATCGCCTTCTTGCCCGGGATCGGGCTCAGGATGCGCACATCGGCACTGGCCACGGCATAGGCGATGTTCTTGCTCAGTGCCGTTACCCGCTCGACCTTGACACTGGGACCGAGCTCGATCTCGTAGCGAGTGACTGTTGGACCGCGCATGAAGCCGGCGACCACGGCATCGATGCCGAACTGCTCGAGCACCTCGGTCAGTGCCTTCACGACCAGCTCATTGGCGCGGGTTGCCGCCTTGGGGGCCGGGCCGGTCTTCAACAGGCTGGCTGCAGGCAGCACATAGTGCGACTTGCGGGGCTTGGTCACGCGGGTTGCCGGCGTCGCGGGGGTTGGCTCATCACTGAAGATGATGGTCTCGTGGCGGGCCGGATGGGCGTCGACCGCGATGGCCTGGGTCTGCAGATCATCGGCCTGTGAGCCTGAGGTACGCGGAGCGATCCCTGCCATGAGCATCGCAGCGGGTCGATGATCCTCATCAGCCACTGGAGTGATGAACGGCTCGTCACCGGCAAGGCCGTCGATGAACAGATCGTCGTCGAGCTCGTCGTCGAACTCCAGGTCGAAGCCCTCATCGGGCTCCTCCGCATGATCGTCCAGGCTCTGGCCACGGCCGACCAGGCCGGCGACAAAGCCGCGAACCGAGGTCAGTGAGGTTGCCGACACGACGAGCAGCCCGAAGGCGATGAGCAGCACCAGCACGAAGCCCATGACGATCGGGCCGACTGCGCCGACCAGCGGAGCAGTCAGGATCCAGCCGAGGACTCCGCCCGCGGCATCCATCGCACCAGCGCCATCGCTGGGGGTCGGGGTGCCGTGCAGCAGGTGCCACATGCCGATCAGCCCGAAGGCCAGTGCCGAGCCGCCGATCAGGATGCGGCCGGGGATGAAGGGCTCATCAGGGTGGCGCAGGGTGCGCCAGGCCAGCACGACCAGAGCGAAGGGAAGGAACAGGGCAAGGGCGCCGAGCAGTGAGTGGCTGATCATCGACAGGCTCGAGACGAACCAGGCGTCGGCTCCGAACCACAGGCCGGCGATCAGCGCGATCGTGGTGGCCAGCAGGGCCAGGGCCAGTCCGTCGCGGCGCTCATGGGCTTCCAGGGCACGGGCCCCCGAGCCGAAGCTGCGGGCCAGGCGGCCGATGCCGCCCGCCAGGCCGAGCCAGATCGAGCGCAGCAGTCGGCCGAACCACAGGACCAGCCGGACCAGGGGGCCCGGCTGCAGGGGTGCGGCTGGGCGCTTGGGCGCGGCCTTCGTCGAACGTGCGGGAGCCTTGCGAGCAGCGCTCTTCTTCGCGCTGCCTCGTGGGGAAGATCCGCGTGCAGCGCGCGAACGAGCTGGTGCGGACGTACGAGACGCCATGGGCGAAGACTAGCGAGAAACCCCACGAGTCACGCTCGTCACACGCGCAACACGCGCACCTAGAGTTCCCGGGGGTCCAGGGCCACATGGACCACTCCGGCATTGGCCCGAGCCGATCGTGCGGCGGTGATCCCGTGCAGAGCCCGGGCCATGGCGGCGCCATCGCGCCTGCTGCCAAGCACGATGGCCCTACCGTCAGTCGGTCCCAGGACCCGGACCTGCACTGTCGCCTCCAGGGCCGCAACCACCTCGCCGATATCCTCGGGCTCCCCCTTGAGCACCGCAGCACGGGAGTCCGGCGGCAGGCCGGTGGCCCTTCGGTCGGCGAGTTCACGCTCGGCGAACCAGCCTGCATCCCAGCGCACGAGCGATTGCACCGAGGTCAGCGCGTGGTCAGCCGTCAGCACCACATGTGCCTTGGGTCGAGCCAGCAAGGCAGCGGCGAACCACCGGCGCACCGCCTCCTCTCCCGTTCGCAGCCCGGGGCGCAGCAGTTGGGACCGCGCATCCAGCAGCACCACCGCCGAGTAGCCGCCATCGGCCACCGGCTCAGCACCTGGAGTGGCCACCACCAGTGCTGGGGTCGCAGGCACGGTGCGATGCACCTGCTCGCCTGCTGACCACACGATGGCCGTCTCAGGAAAGGCGCGGCCGAACTCCTCCGCCGTGCGCTCGACACCCGTTGCCACCGCCCGGAACCTGGTGCTGCCGCAGTTGGAGCATGACCAGCTGCTGTTGAGCGCCCCGCACCACAGGCACTGCGGAACACCGCTGCGCGACTTGATCGAAAGTGGGCCACCGCATTGGCACAGGGCCGGCTCCCGGCACTGCTGGCAGGACAGCAGCGGCAGATAGCCCTTGCGCGGCACCTGGATCAGCACGGGCCCGGTGCGCAGGCCCTCCTTGGCCACCGCCCACGCCGTGTGCGGGATCCGCGCTGATGCGGCCGCCGGATCACGGGCAAGATCCTCGGTCTCCAAGGCACGCACCACGGGCGCATGCGCGCGCAGCCATTCGCGTTCAGGCTCAAGGGCTGCGGCCCAGCCGGACTCGATCCAGCCTTGCGTCTCGACACTGCGTGACGGTGCACCGACGAGCAGTGCGCAGTCCTGCAGTTGCGAGCGCAGGGCTGCGACATCTCGCGCATTCCAATACGGGGCCTGCGGCTCCCAGCATGCATCGTCTGCGTCATCCCACACCACGATCAGGCGAAGATCGCTGACAGGTGCGAAGACCGCATTGCGCGTGCCGATCACGAGCCTGGCCTGGCCGCGAAGGACTGAGCAGAACTCGCGATAGCGGCGTTCGGGTCCGAGCTCGGCAGACAGCAGGGCTCTGGTCTGTGCCAGGTCCTCGGTGGCCTTCGTCAACTGCTTGACGTCCCAGGCATCGGGCACCACGACGAGCACTCCCCCGTTCTCCTGCGAGAGCACGGCATGGATGAGGGCGACGACATCAGCGGTCCAGGGCCTGGCAGGCGCGGCACTCCAGACACCGCGTACATCGGTGAGGCGACCTTCATGTGCGCGCTGCAGCAGGGCCCGTCCGTGGGTGTAGCGATCCCATGACGACCAGTCGTCCTCGGTGAGCTCGGCGCGCATGGGCGCGCGACTCGATGGCGCTGCCTGCGCCCGCGCATGGCGCGGCGGCACGGCAGAGCGAAACACATCGCTGAAGGTCCCGGCGAACCGCTCGGCAACTGCGGTGACCAGGGCAGTGGTCTGCGCCGTCAGCACCGGCTCGGCAGAGAGCACCCGCTCCAGCGGACGCAGGTTGGCCGCCTGGCTCTCGGCAATGCGACCGACGACGACACCGTTGATCAGCCGGCCGGCAAAGCGCACCCGCACCCGCACGCCGGCAACGACATCGTCGGACATCGCCGCAGGGATCGCATAGTCGAAGATCCGGTCCAGATGCGGCAAGGGCGCATCGATGCGCACCTGGGCAATCGGGTCGACCTCGGCCAGGTCATGAACCTTGCGTTCCTGCGTGCTCTTGCCCTTGCGCGGTCGCCGCGGTACGAGTTCGAGCTGATCACTCACAGGAGCAGGCTAGAGGCCTGCAACCTCACGCAATTGCTCCGCACGGTCGGTGTTCTCCCAGGTGAAGGTCGGACCGACGACGGTGCGCAGTGCCGGATCGGAACTGTCGAGCAGCTGATTGGTCCCCTGCGGGCGACCGAAGTGCCCATAGGCACTGGTTGCGCGGTAGATCGGACGCAGCAGGTCGAGATCGCGGATGATCGCTGCTGGTCGCAGATCGAACACGCGCAGAACGGCCTCCTGGATCGCCTCATCGGACATGACGCCGGTGCCGAAGGTCTCGACGAACACGCCGACCGGATGCGCCTTGCCGATGGCATAGGCCACCTGCACCTCGCAGCGGGTTGCCAGGCTTGCGGCAACGACGTTCTTGGCGACCCAGCGCATGGCGTAGGCAGCCGAGCGGTCGACCTTTGACGGATCCTTGCCCGAGAACGCTCCGCCGCCGTGACGGGCCATGCCGCCATAGGTGTCGACGATGATCTTGCGCCCGGTGAGCCCGGCATCGCCCATCGGTCCGCCGATGACGAACTTGCCGGTCGGATTCACGAGCAGGCGGTAGTCGCTTGCGTCGAGGTCGAAGCTCTCGAGGATCGGATCGACGACGAACTTGCGCACCTCAGGTGCCAGCTGCCTCTCGAGGTCGACGCCCTCGGCATGCTGGCTGGAGACGACAATGGTGTCAATACGCACCGGACGGGCATCGTCGTCGTATTCGATGGTGACCTGGGTCTTGCCATCGGGACGCAGGTACTCCATCGTGCCGTTCTTGCGCACATCGGTGAGCTGCTCAGCGAGGCGGTGCGCAAGTGAGATCGGCAGTGGCATGAGTTCGAGGGTGTCGGTGCAGGCGTAGCCGAACATGAGCCCCTGGTCGCCTGCGCCCTGGCTGTCGAGCGGATCGCCGCTCTCCTCCTTGCGCTGCTCGATGCCATGATCGACACCCTGGGCAATATCGGGAGACTGCTTGCCGATCGACACCTGGATGCCGCAGGACTCGCCATCAAAGCCCTTGGTCGAGGAGTCGTAACCGATACCGAGCACGGTCTCGCGGACCAGGCTCATGACATCGGCGAAACCGGAGGTGGTGACCTCGCCCGCGACATGCACCTGGCCGGTGGTCAGCAGGGTCTCAACCGCAACGCGGCTGGTGGGATCTTGACGCAGCAGATCGTCGAGGATCGCGTCACTGATCTGGTCAGCCATCTTGTCCGGATGACCCTCAGTCACTGACTCAGAAGTAAACAGTCGCTTCGACACTGGTCGTACTCCCCTTTATTGCTGACGGATTGCCCGTCAATCGCGATTGGTCAGTCTATAGGTCGCTAGGGCTGGAGCCGTGGAGCGACAAGGTCCCAGAGGCTATCGGCCACCGCAGCCTTCGAACTGCGATCGACATGCACCAGCGAGCCGTCAGCACCAAGGATGGTGACCTGGTTCTCAGCGGACCCGAAGACATCCTCGGACCCGACCTCATTGACCACCAGCAGGTCGCAGCCCTTGCGTTCGAGCTTGCTGCGCCCCAGCTCGAGCAGGTGCTCGGGGCTCTCGGCAGTCTCGGCTGCGAAACCCACGATGATGGGCCGCTCGCCGGTGCGCTGATGGACCAATGAGGCCAGCACATCGACGGTGGTGGTCAGCTCAAGAGTCACATCGCCCTTGAGATTCTCCTTCTTGATCTTGCGCGCGGCCTCGGCATCGGGCTTGAAATCGGCCACAGCCGCGGCCATCACGATCACATCTGCACTTTGCTCATGCATGGCGGCGTGCAGCTCGTCGGCGCTGCTGACGGACACAACAGTGACCCCAGCCGGCGGCGGTACCTGCATGTGCGCAGCGACCAAGGTCACATGAGCGCCGCGCGACACTGCGGTGCGGGCAAGCTCGACCCCCTGGCGACCGCTGCTGCGGTTGCCGATGTAGCGAACGGGATCCCAGGCCTCCTGGGTGCCGCCTGCGCTGATGACGATCTTGACTCCGGCCAGGTCATTGGTAGGGCGTCGGCGGAGCACATCGCGAACTGCGTCGACGATGGCCACCGGGTCGGGAAGTCGGCCAGGGCCAGTGTCGGCGCCAGTCAGCCGACCACTTGCCGGCTCCAGCACGATGATGCCGCGCTCACGCAGCTGGGCGACATTGGCCTGGGTGGCCGGATGCACCCACATCTCGGTGTGCATCGCCGGAGCCATCACGACGGGACATCGGGCGGTCAGCAGGGTGTTGGTGAGCAGGTCATTGGCCACGCCATGAGTGGCTCGCGCCAGGATGTCGGCGGTTGCGGGTGCGATCACGACCACGTCGGCGCTCTGCCCCAGGCGCACATGCGGCACCTGGTCGGCGCTGGCCCACACCTCGGTGGCTACTTTCTGGCCTGACAGGGCAGCCCAGGTGGGTTCGCCGACGAACTTCAACGCGGCTTGCGTCGGGACAACAGTGACGTCGTGGCCGGATTCGGTCAGGCCACGGAGCACTTCCACTGCCTTGTAGGCGGCAATGCCACCGGCGACCCCCAGCACGACTCGAGGCCGGCCACCCGCAATGGGTGCACCGGCCTCGGAAGGATTCGGGGTCAGGCCTGCTCCTCGATTGGCTCAGAGGTGAGCAGTCCCGCATCGATCTCACGCAAGGCGATCGAGATCGACTTCTCCTGCAGGTGGGTCTCGACCAGTGGCCCGACGTACTCGAGCAGGCCCTCACCCAACTGGGAGTAGTAGGCGTTGATCTGACGTGCCCGCTTCGATGCGTAGCTCACCAACGAGAACTTCGAGTCGGTCTTTTCCAGAAGGGAGTCAATCGAGGGGTAAACGATGCCCTCACCGCGGG
Organism: Candidatus Nanopelagicales bacterium; assembly: GCA_041675125.1. GTDB lineage: Bacteria > Actinomycetota > Actinomycetes > S36-B12 > S36-B12 > UBA11398. The sequence goes on along the minus strand of JBAYUM010000008.1, from coordinate 8,578 downwards.
GTGTTGTCATGCAGGAAGCCTACCAACGTTTGCGCCGCCTCCTTGACGTCGGTGTTGACCACCACATCGTCGAACTCCCCCTGGGCCGACATCTCGACCTGGGCTGCGGTCAATCGCTCTGCGACGGCCTCTGGCGATTCAGTGCCGCGGCCGCGCAGCCGGGTCTCCAGGACCTGCCAGGACGGCGGGGCCAGGAACACCAGCCGGGCGTCGGGCTCACCGGCGCGCACCTGGCGGGCACCTGCCAATTCGATCTCGAGGACGACTGGGGTGCCGGCCTGGCGTCGCTGGTCGACGGGCTCCCGGGGCGTCCCGTAGCGGTTGCCGGCGAACTGAGCCCACTCCAGCAGCCTGCCGGTGGCAATGAGCGTGTCGAACTCCTGGTCGCTCACGAAGAAGTAGTGCTCGCCTTCGACCTCGCCTGGCCGTGGCGGGCGCGTGGTGGCTGATACGGACAGCCACACGTCGGGTGCCTGGCGCAGCACCTCCTGCACCACGGTGCTCTTGCCGACTCCCGAGGGCCCGGACACCACGACCAGGGGCGCGTTCATGGGCTCACGACCGAGGCAAGCAGTGAACGCTGACGGTCATTGAGCCCGCCCAGGCGGCGAGAGTGCGCGATGCCCAGATCGGCCATGACCTGCTCGGCGCGAATGGGACCGACCCCTGGCAGCGATTCCAGCAGCCAGCGCACCCGCAGCTTGGCGTACCGGGCGTCGTCCTGGGCAGCACTGACGATCGCTGCCGGGTCCTCGACCCCTGCCTTCAATACGACCCGCAGCTCTGCACGAAAGCGGCGGGCTCGCAGTGCCGCCTCGAGCGCAACCGCTCGCTGCTCCGCCGAGCGCACGGGTGCTGGCATCTAGGCTCCCGCGCCCAAGGAGTTCGCGATGGCCCAGGCAGCCTCAGTGAGATCAGGCGCCGCAGTGATGGGGCGGCCGATCACCAGCAGGTCAGCGCCAGCGGCAATGGCCTCCTGGGGAGTCGCCACCCGCTTCTGGTCATTGACATCGGCCCCTGCAGGTCGCACTCCCGGAGTGATCAAGGTGATGTCAGCAGGAACGACCGCGCGGATGGCTGCGACCTCAAGAGGTGAGCAAACGATGGCACGCGCGCCGGCGCTCACGGCGACGAGAGCAAGGCGTACGGCTGCATCGATCGCCGGGCCAGCCATGCCGATGCTCGCCAGGGCGTCCTCGTCCATTGAGGTCAGCACCGTGACGGCCGTGATGCGGGTCTGGGGCAATGCCAGGACCGCAGCCTCGATCATCGCCGCCCCGCCTGATGCGTGCACTGTCAGGAATGCCGGTTCGAGATCCGCGACTGCTCGCGCAGCTCCGCCCACGGTTGCCGGAATGTCATGCAGCTTGAGATCGAGGAAGATCTGCACGTCTGCCGAGCCGACCTCTGATGCTCCAAGGCGCGCAGCGTGCACGGCCTCTGCACCATCGCGACAGAACACTTCGAGGCCCACCTTGAGGGTCGTCACCACCGGCGACACCGCGCGCGACCAGGCGCGCAGCACGCCGAGATCAGGTGCATCCAATGCGACGGCAATCGGTGCCTTGTTCACTCTGGCTCCTCTTCGAGCTCTGGCAGGTCAGGTCCACGGTGGGCGTAGCCGATGGCATCGCGCAGAGCGGAGAACCCGCGCAGGGCCAGGGCAGTCTCGAGCTCCTGCTGCACGCGCAGCGGTGCCGAGGGATCGTGGAAGGTGACAGTGCCGACGGATACGGCGCTTGCCCCGGCGAGGATGAACTGCAAGGCGTCCTCGCCATTGCGGATGCCACCCATGCCCAGGATCGGCAGATCCGGCAGTGCCTGATGAATCTGCCATACGCAGCGCACCGCAATGGGACGGATCGCAGGGCCCGACAGGCCACCGGTGACGCCACCGAGAGCCGGGCGCATGGTGTCCAGATCGATGACCATGCCCAGCGTCGTGTTGATCACGGCCAGCGCATCGGCTCCGGCACGCTGGACTGCGTGTGCGATGGTCACGATGTTGGTGACATCAGGTGAGAGCTTGGCGATGATCGGCGTTCGGGTGTCGGCATTGCGACGCACGGCCTGGATCACATTCGAGGCGGAGTTCGGGTCGCAGGCGAACACCTGGCCTCGGTCCTCGACATTGGGGCACGAGATGTTGACCTCGATCGCGCTGATGCCCTCGACGTTGCGCAGCTTCGAGGCGAGCTTGCCGTACTCCTCGACACTTCCGCCGGCGATCGACACGACAGTGCGTGCACCGCGCTGGCGCAGCCAGGCGAGGTCGTTCTCGATGAAGGAGTCGATGCCCGGGCCCTGCAGGCCGATGGAGTTGAGCATGCCGCTCGGCGTCTCGGCCATGCGCGGGGTCGCACGGCCTGATCGCGCATTGAGCATCACGCTCTTGGTGACGATGCCACCGATCTGGGTGATGTCGAAGAACTGGTCGAGCTCCTTGCCCGCAGCCGCGCAGCCGGAGGCGGTGAACACGGGAGCAGGGGTCTGGAACACTCCGATCGACGTCGACATGTCGACAGCCGGCAGTGGCGAACCCGATCCGATCGGGCCGCTGGTGAACAGTGCACGCGACATCTAGTTGCCTCCACTCGGCGCACCGAGGGTGTCGGGCGGAACAGTGCCCACCTCGCTCCATCGCACGCGGTCTCCGCGGAACACCGGGCCCTCGACACAGGAGCGCACCATGCGGGTGATGCCGTCCTCGCCGATCACCGGAAGCACGCACGTCATGCACACACCGACACCGCAGGCCATGGACTCCTCGACCGAGCACTGGCTGTAGACGCCACGCGCCGTCGCGACCTCGGCAACAGCAGCAAGCATCCCCATGGGCCCGCAGGCATAGACGACATCGGCATTGGTCTTGACGATGAGATCGTCGAGCACATCGGTGACCCGGCCCTGCACGCCCATCGATCCGTCATCGGTGGTGACCGTGAGCGTGGACGCTGCGCGCTTGATCTCCAGGGTTCCGAACAGCTTCTCCTCCGTGGCTGCTCCGGCGATCACATCGACGCGACAGCCGCGCTCGCGCAATTGGTCGGCCAGCATGAACAGCGGCGCAGTGCCGTAGCCGCCGCCGACCAGGATGCAGTTCGCGGGATCCTTGGGAAGGGTGAAGGGCCTGCCCAGTGGCCCGACGATGCTCAAGGTGTCGTGCCGACGACGGTCGACCAGCCATTGGGTGCCCTTGCCGTTGACGCCCACCACGATGTCGACAGAGCCGCCGTAGACACCTCGCGACTGCACCTGATAGATCGCAAAGGACCGGCGCAGCAGCAGGGCGGACTCCTCACCACCGATACCGATGTTCAGGAAGTGCCCCGGCCTGGTGCGCTCAGCCAGTCCCGGCGCCGTCAACGACAGCACGGTGTACAGGCCAGCACGACGAACATCGAGAACCTGACCGGTCAGCTGCAATGGGGCCACGACTACGCATCCTTACGTGAGGCGCCGAGGCTATCGCGCTGAATCGCGCGCAGGCGATCCAGATCCCGGCCATGCTCCTGCAGCGAGCGCACCGTGGACTCCTCATGCTGCATCGAGTCGATGCCCTGCACCACCGCCCCAAGCCCTTGGACCGTGGTGATCGAGGGAATGCCCTTCAGTACCGCCGCAGTGCGGATCTCATAGCCGTCAAGGCGTGGACCCACGCCGTACGGGGTGTTGATGATCAGCTGGATGTCGCCGTTCATGATCGCGTCGACCGTGGTCGGCTCCCCTGCCGCCCCGCGACCTTCGTACTGCTTGCGGATCACCTCGCAGGGCACGCCATTGCGGCGCAGCACATCGGCGGTGCCGGAGGTCGCGAGGATGGTGAAGCCCAGGTCATTGAGGCGCATGAGCGGGAAGATCGCCGCGCGCTTATCGCGATCGGCAAGCGACACGAACACGGTGCCTGAGGTCGGCAGGGCTCCTGACGCAGCGTCCTGGGCCTTGGCGAAGGCAACCCCGAAGGTGTCGTCGATGCCCATGACCTCTCCGGTTGATCGCATCTCCGGACCGAGCACGGTGTCGACGCCCTGGAAGCGGCCGAAGGGCAGAACGGCCTCCTTGACCGAGACTGCGCAGCCATCGGGCAGCGTTCCGCCGTCGCCGTATTCGGGAAGCAGTCCCTGCTCGCGAAGCGAGGCGATGCTCTGGCCCATCATCACGCGTGCCGCAGCCTTGGCCACATGCACGGCTGTCGCCTTCGAGACGAACGGCACCGTGCGCGAGGCACGTGGATTGGCCTCCAGCACGTAGAGCACATCCGATGCCAGGGCGTACTGCACATTGAGCAGCCCGAGCACGCCGACGCCCTTGGCGATGGCCTCCGTCGACTTGCGAATGCGTTCGATCTGGCTGGCACCCAAGGTGATGGGCGGCAGGGCGCAGGCCGAGTCGCCGGAGTGGATGCCTGCCTCCTCGATGTGCTCCATGACTCCGGCCAGGAAGAGCTCCGTGCCGTCGTAGAGCGCATCGACATCGATCTCGATCGCGTCGTCGAGGAAGCGGTCGACGAGCACCGGATGCTCCTCGTTGATCTCAGTGGAGCGCTCGAGGTAGTCGGCAAGCATCGCGTCGTCGTACACGATCTCCATGCCGCGGCCACCGAGCACGTAGCTGGGCCGCACCAGTACCGGGTAGCCGACTTCAGCGGCAATCGCCTGGGCATCAGGGAAGGACGCAGCCATGCCGTGCTTGGGCGCATGCAGCCCTGCCTCGGCGAGCACGCGTCCGAAGGCCCCACGCTCCTCGGCGAGGTGGATCGACTCCGGTGAGGTGCCGACGATGGGCACGCCCTCATCCTTCAGCGCCTGTGCAAGACCCAGCGGGGTCTGGCCGCCCAGCTGCACGATCACGCCGGCAAGGGTTCCGGCCTGTGATTCGACGTGCACGATCTCCAGGACATCCTCGAGGGTCAGCGGCTCGAAGTAGAGGCGATCAGACGTGTCGTAGTCGGTGGAGACAGTCTCGGGATTGCAGTTGACCATGATCGTCTCGTAGCCGGCCTCGCGCAGGGTGAGGGCAGCATGCACGCAGGAGTAGTCGAACTCGATGCCCTGCCCGATCCGGTTGGGTCCGGAGCCGAGGATGATCACCTTCTCGCGATCGCTCGGCAATGCCTCGTTCTCCTCGTCATAGGCCGAGTAGTGGTACGGCGTCCTGGCCGCGAACTCCGCAGCGCAGGTGTCAACGGTCTTGAACACCGGTCGCAGGCCGAGCGCATGGCGCAACCGACGAACCTCAGTCTCGGTGAGATCGCGCAATTGCGCGATCTGACGGTCGGAGAAGCCGTGGCGCTTGGCTCGGCGCATGGTCGCCAGATCCAGCGAACCTGCCTCGCGCACCTCATCAGCGACCTCGTTGATCAGGCAGATCTGGTCGAGGAACCACGGGTCGATCCTGGTGATGCCGAAGATCTGCTCGGGTGACACGCCTGCCCACAGCGCCAGTTGCACCAACGACAGTCGACCATCGTGAGGTCGGCCCATGGTTGCCAGCAGGGTCGGCACATCGACCTCGGCCTTGGCACCCGGCCAGGCGAAGATGGCCTCCTTCTTCTCAAGGGAGCGCAAGGCCTTCTGCAGTGCCTCGGTGAAGTTGCGGCCGATGGCCATGGCCTCGCCCACGCTCTTCATGGTGGTGGTCAGCGTGGAATCGGCATTCGGGAACTTCTCGAATGCGAAGCGCGGGACCTTCACGACGATGTAGTCAAGACTCGGCTCGAATGAGGCTGGAGTCTCCTTGGTGATGTCATTGGGAATCTCGTCAAGGGTGTAGCCGACTGCAAGACGCGCCGCGATCTTCGCGATCGGGAATCCGGTGGCCTTGGATGCCAGCGCCGATGATCGCGAGACACGGGGGTTCATCTCGATCACGATCAGGCGGCCGTCCTGCGGGTTGATCGCGAACTGGATATTGCAGCCACCGGTGTCGACGCCGACCGCGCGGATGATCTCGATGCCGACATCGCGCATGTGCTGGTACTCACGATCGGTCAGGGTGAGCGCGGGAGCGACGGTGATGGAGTCACCGGTGTGCACGCCCATCGGATCGAGGTTCTCGATGGAGCAGACGACCACGACGTTGTCGCGGTTGTCGCGCATGAGCTCGAGCTCGTATTCCTTCCAGCCCAGGATCGACTCCTCGAGCAGGATCTCAGTGGTGGGGCTGGCCTGCAGTCCCGCACCGGCAATGCGGCGCAGATCGTCCTCGTCGTATGCCATGCCCGATCCGGCGCCGCCCATGGTGAAGGAGGGGCGCACGACCATGGGATAGCCAAGTTCGTCAACTGCGGCAAGACACTCTTCGAGGGAATGGCAGATGACCGAGCGCGCGCTTTCGGCCCCGATGTCAGCAACGATCCTCTTGAACATCTCGCGGTTCTCACCGCGCTCGATCGCATCGACATCAGCGCCGATCAGCTCGACGCCGTACTTGGCCAGCACGCCGTTCTTGTGCAGGGCGATCGCGGTGTTCAGCGCCGTCTGTCCGCCCAGGGTCGGCAGCAGGGCGTCGGGCCGCTCCTTGGCGATGATGCGCTCGACGAACTCAGGCGTGATGGGCTCGATGTAGGTGGCATCGGAGAACTCCGGATCGGTCATGATCGTTGCCGGATTGGAGTTGACCAGCACCACTCGGATGCCCTCATCGCGCAGCACACGGCAGGCCTGGGTGCCGGAGTAGTCGAACTCGCAGGCCTGGCCGATGACGATCGGGCCGGACCCGATGACCATGACCGACGTGATGTCGCTGCGGCGAGGCATCAGGCACGCACCTTTCGATTGGAGCTCATTAACTCGATGAATTCATCGAACAGGTACGCCGAGTCGTGGGGACCGGCTGCCGCCTCAGGGTGGTACTGAACGCTGAAGGCCGGCACGTCAAGGCAGCGAAGGCCCTCGATGACATCATCGTTCAGGCACACATGGCTGACCTGAGCCTTGCCGAAGGGTGTGTCGAAGGCGCCCTCGCGCGGCGCGTCGACGGCGAAGCCGTGATTGTGCGCAGTGATCTCGACCTTGCCGGTGCGCAGGTCCTGCACCGGCTGGTTGATGCCACGGTGGCCATAGCGCAGCTTGTACGTTCCAAGGCCCAGGGCCCGACCGAGCACCTGGTTGCCGAAGCAGATGCCGAACACCGGTACCCGCTCGGTGAGCATCGCCGCCATCAGCGCGACCGCACCATCGGCAGTGGCCGGATCACCGGGGCCATTGGAGAAGAAGACACCGTCGGGCTGCAAGGCCATGACCTCCGCAGCGCTCACTGCAGCAGGCAGCACATGCACCTCGATGCCGCGCTCGGCCATCATCTCCGGGGTCATCGACTTGATGCCGAGGTCGATTGCCACCACCGTGAACAGCCTCTCGCCGATGGCCGGAACGACGTATGCCTTGTCGGTGCTCACATCATCGGTGAGGTTCGCACCGAGCATGCTCGGGCTTGCCTGCACTTCAGCCAGGAGCGAGTCGGTCGGCCTGTGCGCCGCAGGGCCGGAGAAGATGCCGACGCGCATTGCTCCCCGCTCGCGCAGATGACGCGTCAGCGCGCGGGTATCGATGCCGCTGATGCCGACAATGCCCTGCTGCTCAAGAGCCGTTGCCAGGTCACTCGTCGCACGCCAGTTCGAGGAGATGCGCGAAGGATCGCGCACGACATAGCCGGCGACCCAGATCTTGGAGGACTCCGGGTCCTGCTCATTCACGCCGGTGTTGCCGATGTGCGGAGCAGTCATGACGACCACCTGTCGGTCGTACGACGGGTCGGTGAGGGTCTCCTGATAGCCCGACATACCCGTTGAGAACACCGCCTCGCCGAAGGTCACGCCAAGGGCGCCGTAGCGCTCACCGTGCATCACACGACCGTCTTCGAGAACGAGAACTGCTGGTTCGCGGGAGGTCATGCGGGCTCCTTCGATGATGCTTGCGTCGCGATGGTGAACGATGTGCGGGCAGGTAGCAGGGGAATCACGCGAGAGCACCGCCGAGCACGGTGGGGCGACCTGCATGGAATGTGTGCACGACGACCCCCGGGAACTCGCGTTCGGCATACGGGGTGTTCGAGCTCTTCGATGCAAGTGCCGAGGGCACGACAGTCCAGTGCGCCGCCGGGTCGATCACGACGATGTTGGCAATCGATCCGACCTCGATCGGCTGCCCCTGGGTCGCAACCCCGCCGATGCGCGCCGGCTGCACCGACATGCGATCGGCGACCCCGCGCCAGTCGAGCAGCCCCGGCCCGACCATCGTCTCCATGACGACGCTGAATGCGGTCTGCAGGCCGAGCATGCCCATCGCCGCCGAACCCCACTCGCAGTCCTTGTGCTCCTGCGGATGGGGCGCGTGGTCGGTCGCAAGCGCATCGATGGTGCCGTCGGCCAGCGCCGCGCGCAGGGCCAGCACATCCTCCTTGCGACGCAGGGGCGGATTGACCTTGTAGACCGGGTCATAAGTCTCGACGAGATCCTCGGTGAGGATCAGGTGATGCGGAGTGACCTCGGCTGTGACGTTGACACCGCGGCTCTTGGCCCAGCGGATCACCTCGACCGAGCCGGCCGTTGACACATGGCAGGCATGAAGCCGGGAAT